>JASDUA010000104.1:0-2370 GCA_041891375.1 Patescibacteria group bacterium | reverse complement strand
TTGGTGAGGTAGTAGCAGCCGAGAATCATGTCCTGTGCCGGAGCGACGATCGGTTCGCCGTTGGACGGGTTGAGCATGTTCTTGGAAGTGACCATGAGTTCGGCCGCTTCTTCCTGCGCTTCGGAGGTGAGGGGGAGGTGTACCGCCATCTGGTCGCCGTCGAAGTCCGCATTGAACGCGGTACAGCAGAGCGGGTGGAGCTGGATGGCCTTACCTTCGATGAGTACCGGCTTGAACGCCTGGATACCGAGACGGTGGAGGGTCGGAGCGCGGTTGAGGAGGACGTGCTTGCCTTCGATGACTTCGTCGAGGGCGTCCCAAACTTCCTTGCCCTTTTCTTCGATGATTTTTTCGGCGTGCTTCACGTTGTACGCCATTTCCTTTTCGATGAGGCGTCCGATGACGAACGGGCGGAAGAGGACGAGGGCCATGGCCTTCGGGAGTCCGCATTCGTTCATCTTGAGGGTCGGGCCTACGACGATGACGGAACGTCCGGAGTAGTCAACGCGCTTACCGAGGAGGTTCTGGCGGAAGCGGCCCTGCTTACCCTTGAGGATGTCGGCGAGGGACTTGAGCTTCTTCTTGGTAGCGGTGGTGTAACCCGGGCGGTTCGAGCGGACGTCTCCGTTGAGGAGCATGTCGACCGCTTCCTGGAGCATGCGCTTTTCGTTCTTGAGGATGACTTCCGGCGCACCGAGTTCCATGAGCTTGCGCAGACGGTTGTTTCGGTTGATGACGCGGCGGTAGAGGTCGTTCAAGTCGGAGGAAGCGAAGCGTCCGCCGTCGAGCTGGATCATCGGGCGGAGGTCCGGCGGAAGGATCTGGAGCGCTTCGAGGACGAAGTGTTCCGGACGCTGGTTGGACTTGAAGAGCGACGAAGCGAGTTTGAGTTTCTGGAGGATCTTCTTCTGCTTCGACTTCGGCGCGGTCTTGAGTTCGGCCTGGTTGTCGGCGATGAACTTGCGGACGTCGATGCGTTCGAGGAGGGTCTTAACGTGTTCGGCACCGGTTCCGCCCTTGAATACGTGGGGGAATTTGTCGTAGAGTACGCGGTAGTCGAGTTCGCCGATGACGGTGGAGACCTTGAGATTCTTCAGAAGGTCCTTGAGGCGTGCGTATTCTTCGTCGAGCTGGTCGATCTGGTGGACGAGCGCGGCTTCGAGTTCGGCGTAGGCCTTCTTGGCGAGCTTCTTTTCTTCTACCTGGAGGTTGGCTTCGGAAAGCTGGCCCTGGATCTTCTTCTGGAGTTCGACCTTGGACGACTTGTAGGCGTTTTCGAGGTCGGATACCGCCTGTTCGCGCTTGTCTTCGAACACGTCGGTGACGATGTAGGAAGCGAAGTAGATGACCTGTTCGAGTTTCTTGATGGAAATGTCGAGGAGGAGGCCGATGCGGGACGGGACGGACTTGAGGTACCAGATGTGGACTACCGGAGCGGCGAGCTCGATGTGGCCGGTGCGCTGGCGGCGGACCTGCGAAGTGGTGACTTCGACTCCGCAGCGTTCGCAGACGACGCCCTTGTAGCGGATGCGCTTGTATTTTCCACAGGCACATTCGTAGTTCTTACGCGGGCCGAAGATCTGTTCGCAGAACAGGCCTCCGCGTTCCGGACGCTGGGTGCGGTAGTTGATGGTTTCGGAAATGAGCACTTCTCCGTAGGAGAGGGCGCGTACTTCTTCTTTGGATGCGAGTCCGATGGAAATACCGGCGAGGTTGTCGAGGGTCTTTCCGGTCGTGATGTCGCGCTTCCCCGCGTATTTGCCGATCTGGGAGTAGTCGGTGATTTTGTCCGAGAGGAAGGTGTCGAGGTTCTTGTCCGGGAACATGGTATGTTGGGAGATTAGGGAACGGGAAGGGAAAGGGGAAGGGAATTACGCTTCCTCTTCTTCGGTCCGCTCCTTGGGTTCGGAGCCTTCCTGTTCTGACTTGCCTTCTTCGACCGGGAGATCGAATTCGACGTCGTACTGTCCTTCGAGCTTTTCGATTTCGGAGTAGCGTTCGAGCTGTTCGGCTTCTTCCTGTTCGAGGGCGTCCTTTTCGAGGAGGTCGATCTTGAGGTTGAGGGCCTGGAGTTCACGCAGGAGGACGTTGAACGATTCCGGCATGTTCGGGCGCTTGATGCGCTTGCCCTTGACGATGGCTTCGTAGGACTGCGCGCGGCCGTTGATGTCGTCGGACTTGATGGTGAGCATTTCCTGAAGGATGTTGGCTGCGCCGTAACCTTCGAGAGCCCAGACTTCCATTTCTCCGAGACGCTGACCAACGTTCTGCGCCTTACCACCGAGCGGCTGCTGGGTGACCATGGAGTACGGTCCGACCGAGCGGGCGTGGATCTTGTCTTCGACGAGGTGGTGGAGTTTGAGCATGTAC
>JASDUA010000103.1:0-2372 GCA_041891375.1 Patescibacteria group bacterium | reverse complement strand
CCGGGAAGAAAGTATGGAGAGGGCGCGGAAACGGAATTTTTTCGTTCCGCCCTTCGTACGTCCCGTCAAGACGAAGTACCGGTCTTTCCGTTCTTCCCACTGGAATTCCCTGTCGAAATGGGTACCGAGGTTTTCCACGAGGTACAGGAGTACGTTGCCCACCTGCGCCAATTCGGATTCGGGCGTGCCGGATTCTATCCTCGCGCAGAGATCGAGAAGCGTTTTCGCGTGGAAAGGCGGAAACGACTCGTCCGAAGAAAGGACTTCGAAGAAATCGCGTCGGAGCTTTTCGAAGTCCGCGTGGCGGGGAGCGTTCAGAATCGGCGCGGATATGCCCGAAGCGGACGGAAGGGCGCTTTCCGGTTCGGGAGACCCGGAAAGCGTTCAGGCGGCAGTCCGGGAAACCGGGAGTTCGGACATTCCTTTTCCAATGACGCGGTCCACTTCGTCGGAAACGGCTTGGGAAACCGCGATCGGAGCCGCCGAAGCTTGGCGCGAGGTACGGGCGGCATCCATGGCCGCCTGAATCTCTTCGAGTTCGGCACGGACTTCCGGCAAGAGTTCGGGGAACTCGGGCGCCTGGGAAAAACGGGTCACCTGGGGCGTTTCCTCCTTCGCGGCTTCCATGATTCCGTCCAAACCGGAAAAATCGGATACGGCCGAGAGCATGAGATCGTCGAGTCCGGTCGCGCCTCCTCATTCCCCCGCTTCTTCTTTGCGAGGAGCGGAATACGGTCATGTCGGGAGATTCGTCGCCATGGTTTTCTCGGTTTTTCGAACTTTGCAATCCTAATGCGATTGCGAAAAAGTCAATTCCCTCCCATTTTACCACGTTTTCCGATTTCGCGCACGTTTCCGCTTGCCGGATTTTAAAAATCGGCTAACCTCGGTCCAACATCAAGAGATGACGCGAGGGAAACAGGCCCGTTCGAGCGTCGCAGCAACCAACTACAAGTCCGAAAGGATTGGAAAACCGGTGCTAATTCCTGCCCCTTCGAGGGGAGAGATGCGATAGGTACCCCGTTTTTCAGGTAGCGATCCCAAACCCTCTTCTCGAAAGGAAGAGGGTTTTTATTTCGCCCGCGCCGACGGGGCGCGACCAATTTTCCCCATATGTCCAAAGAATTCCTCTTTACTTCGGAATCCGTTTCCGAAGGCCATCCCGACAAAGTCGCCGACCAAGTGTCGGACGCCATTCTCGATGCCATCCTGACTCAGGATCCGTACGCCCGCGTAGGCGCGGAAACGCTCGTAAACACCGGCCTCTGCGTGCTCGCCGGGGAAATCACCACTACCGCCAACGTCGACTACATCCAAGTAGCCCGCAAGAAGATCGTGGAAATCGGTTACGATTCCTCGGAACTCTGCTACGACGGAAACACCCTCGCGGTCATGGTCTGCTACGACAAGCAATCCCCCGACATCGCCCAAGGCGTCAACGAAGGTCAGGGAATCGACCTCGACCAGGGCGCCGGAGACCAAGGCCTCATGTTCGGGTTCGCGTGCGACGAAACCTCCGACCTCATGCCCGCGCCCATCTGGTACTCGCACCGCCTCGTGGAACGCCAGTCGCAAGTCCGGAAAGATAAAACGCTCCCGTGGCTCCGCCCCGACGCGAAATCGCAAGTCACCTTCAAATACGTCGACGGGATTCCGACAGAAGTCGATACCGTCGTTCTCTCCACGCAGCACCACCCCGACGTCAGCCATAAGGATCTCGAGGAAGCCGTCATCGAAACCGTCATCAAGCCCGTAATCCCGGAAAATCTCCGCAAGAACGCCAAATACCTCGTCAATCCCACCGGACGCTTCGTCATCGGCGGCCCCATGGGCGATGCCGGACTCACCGGCCGCAAAATCATCGTCGACAGCTACGGCGGATCCGCTCCGCACGGCGGCGGCGCGTATTCCGGAAAAGACCCGTCCAAAGTCGACCGCTCGGCAGCCTACGCCGGCCGCTACGTCGCCAAGAACGTCGTCGCGGCGGGCCTCGCGAAACGCTGTACCATCCAGGTCGCCTACGCCATCGGCGTGGCGAAGCCGGTTTCCGTCTCCGTCGACACCGCCGGCACGGGAATCATTCCGGACTCCGCTATCGAAAAGCTCGTCCTCGAACACTTCGACCTGCGTCCGAAGGGTATCGTGCAGATGCTCGACCTTTTAAAACCGCGCTACTCGAAGACCGCCGCGTACGGGCATTTCGGCCGCAACGACGCCCTCTTCACTTGGGAAAAAACCGATAAGGCGGATATTTTGCGAAACCGCTAATCGCGCATTTTCCTCGAAACGGGCTTCGGATTTCGAAGCCCGTTTTCCATTCGCTCCCGCTTGGGGCGCCTTCGCCTTGACTTCGAAGGCCTCCCGGGTAGTAA
>JASDUA010000102.1:0-15149 GCA_041891375.1 Patescibacteria group bacterium | reverse complement strand
ACAGATCAGCGTGAAGGCGAAGGAAGGCAAAGCCACCTACGTGCTCACCACCAAGGACCGCGACGCGGACGTCTACTTCGACGCCACCGTCGCCCCCCGCGACAAGGACGGCAAGGCCGCTTTCGTAAAAACCTCCAACGAGGCCAAACTCGAAATCCGCGCGGAGACCCTCCAGATCGGGCTCACCTCTTCGGGCTCGTCGATTTCGAGCTACGCGAAGGCTGGCGAATATTCCGAAGTGTCGTTCCCCATCAAGAAGGTCGGCAAGGGCGGAACCCCGCTCGCCGTCACCTTCCCGGTGACCGTACGCATCACCGACGACGATTCCGGAAAATCCGTCGCCGACCCGATAATCACGAACAAAGAGGTCTGGACTTACACCGGAAGCCTCCTCAAGCAGTCCGCGAACTACCGTTTCGAATTCACCGACAAGGAGGGCGTCATGGGCAGCCAGATCCTCACCGTTACCGCGGGGCAGGCCACCAAGCTCGAACTCTCACCGTCTTCCACGCTCTTCGTCAAAAACGAGACCGTCACGGTGCTCGCCAAGGTCGTCGACCAGTTCGGCAACTACGCCAAGGGCGACCTCGTCGACCTCCGCGCCAAGGTCGAAGGCGGCGGATATTTCCTCGAAAACAAATCCGACGAACTCAACCGCTCGATCGTCGAAGGGTTCACCACGTTCGAAATCTCCACGAGCGACGGAGGCAAAGACCTCAAGTTCACCCTCGAAATCAAGAACCGCAACCTTTCCGCCACCACTTCGTTCCGCTCGCTCGACTACGCGAAGGCGGTCGTCGACGTCGAGAACCGCGACAAGATCGTCGTAGGGAAAGAACCCCACGCCGTACGCATCAAGCTCGTCGACGGGGACGGAAAGATCCTTACCGGATTCGACGGCGTCGCCGCCCTCAACTTCCCGGGGCTTTCCGGTACGTTCGACACCAACTACGTCGCCATTAAGGACGGCCTTTCGACCACCGGAGCCCTCCTCACGCCCAAATACGTAGCGGGCAAAGACCTCAAGATCGAAACCTACGTTCCGGGCGTCAAGGACGTCGAAGGCAACGTCCTCACCGTCTATCCGGACGTTCCGATGCGCGTTTCCCTCGAAACCGAAAAACCGGCCATCGAAGCCCGCACCGGAGAAACCGAAACCGTCACCGCGAAACTCTTCGACCGCTATGGAAACCTCGCGTACAACCACGCCGACGGCGCCTACGTTTCGAAGTTCTCGATTCCGGAACACTTCCACAAGTACCTCCGTTTCCCGGGGAAGGTTTTCGCGAAGGAATCGCCGTTCAAGGAAGGCATCTCGACCGTCACGGTAGAAACCACCCGCCTCCCGGGAAGCCCCTACGTCATCGCCGAAGTCGCTCCGGGACTCGAATCGAATACGTATGCCGTCACGGATAAATCCGGCGCGTCCGTAACGATTGCGGGATATTCCAAGAACGCCGTCGTCGTCGACAGCTACTACCTCTGGAACAAGTCCAAGGTCGACAAGCTCCAGTACAACGGCCTCTACACCGTTCTCGCCGGCGCCGATTACGGAAACTTCACCGAACGCGACTATTTGGGCGGGGAAATCCTCTTCAACCCGGATTCCCGTTCGATGGCGGTCACCACGCTCGTGAACGACGCTACCGAACGCCAGAAGACCTTCTCGGTCACTCCGGGCGGAAAGACCGAACTCCCGTCGGGCGATTCCCTCGTCACCGCCGAAGTCTCGTCCGTCGCCGGACGCACCTCGGTAGGGTTCTACGACCCCTTCTATAAGGAATACGTCGCCCGCGCGTACTTCAATTTCGCCGAAGGATCCGACCGCATCGCCTGTAAGAACGACGGGCAGGAAGGCATCGACAACTGCGAAGTTCCCACCGGAAAGCCGTTCACCCTCCTCAAGGGCTACGGCGACGCCACCGCGGTATCGCAGGGCGGCCTCGCACTCGTCCTCAAGGGGGCGCGCATCCTCGAAATCGACGCGAACGGAGCGGTTTCCGCCCTTCCGAGCGTCCGCCTCGAAGTCGACAAGGACAATTCCAAAAACCTCCTCGCCGTAAAGGTCGTTTCGAACAATCAGGAAGTCGGGTACTTCGCCGCGAAGCTCCGCGCCGATTCCGTCATCCTCACTAAGCCGGCGCAGATCAAGACCGCCCTCGCGGAAAACCCGGGCAAGGTCATCGTCGAAGCCGTTTCGTCGCGCTATTTCTCACAGGATTCTTTCCTCGGAAATTCCTCCCGCGGAGCGAAGGGAATCTCGTTCTACTCGAACCGCGACCTCGACGGCTCGAACGCCGACCGCGAAATGATGGGCAGCGCCGACAAGTCCGGATTCGAAGAATACCGCGAGAAGCAGGGCATCGGATGGGAAGGAGCGAACAAGACCCTCCTCGAATTCGCCGGAGGCAGCTCGGTAGGCGAAGCCACCCGCTTCAACTCGACCTATTCCACCGTCAACTTGGGAGACCCGGTGTTCCGCGTCAAGCAGGCCACCAACGAAGGCGCGTACGACCGCACCCTCGGAACCCGTCTCATGGACGCCGTGGGCGACACCATCGAAAGCTACAAGAAGTTCGACTTCAACGGCGACTCCTACGACGACCTCGTCGTGTTCTTCGAAAGCGGAAAGATCCGCCTCTTCGCGAATCTCCAGGGAAGCTACAAGGACATGGGCTACCTCGCCTACGTTTCTGACGCCGGAAAGGCCCGCAAGGGCGTCGGCGACTTCGCCGGCGACGGATATTCCGACATCGCGGCCGTCACCAACAAAGGACAGCTCATCATCCTCGACAACAAAGAAGGAAAATTCACCCGCAAGGAAGCCGTCATCGTCGACGACAAGGACAACCTCACGCAGATTCGCGGAAAAATCGTCCAGCTCGAGACCTACGACATGGACGGCGACGGAAAGACCGACCTCGTCATTTCCGACGAATCGGGCGAACTGAACGTCCTCTACGGAAAAGTCCTGAACGGCGAAACCGTATTCACCAAGAAGGTCCTCGATACCGACCTCGCGCTGCGCTTGAGCTCCGCCGAACGCAACGACGGCGGCGCGGTCTATTTCGACGGCATCCCGCAGTTGAAAAACCCCACCGTTCCGGATCAGGCCCGCTACCTCGCCGAATCCCAGAGCCTCGCGGCCGCGGGCGAAGGCGAAACCATCCCGCCGGAAGTCATGAAAGCCTCCGTCGACGCCAAACTTTACTACGTCCACGCCTATCAGGTGGCGGTCGAGTACACTGGCGGAACGCTGAATTCGCAACTCGAGAGCCGTCTCTCGGGCGCCATCGGCAACGATCCCGAAAATCCGAACTCGCCGAATACCACGCTCAAGAACGAGGTTTTGAACGCCATGAGCGGTGCTCAGGCGGCATCCGCGAGCGGATCGTTCAACACTTCCGGAACGTACACCGAAACCAAGTACAAGACCTTCCTCAGATCCGAATTCGCCGAAGACCGCGACCTTCGCGTCATTAAGACGATGAAGGACGTAAATTCCGATCCGCTCAAGAGCGAGGATCCGGTAGAAATCACCATCACCCTCGGAAACTCGGGCTCGACCACCATGAAGAACGTGGCGTACCTCGATTCTTTCGACAAGTCCATCTTCTCGGAAACCGACACCCCGTACTATACGGTGAACGCTCCGTCGTATTCCCACACGGGAACCCTCGACATGCTCACGGATTCGAGCTACGACTACCTCTTCGACGGATTCGACCTCCGTCCGGGGGAAACCGCGACCATCCGGTATTCGCTCAAGACCAATACCGTCCAGTTCGGCAAATTCGTCGTGGGGCAACTCGAAACCGACGACACCTACGGCGACGTCGCGATGCGCGCCAACAACATCTGTTGAGAAGCGATGACGCTCTGGAAGAGCACCACCCCGCATCCGCGGAGCTTCCTCAAAACCACGCGCACCTTTACGAAGAGCGAAGGCGACGCGGGCGGACTCGCCGGAAAGTTCATCGACATGAACGCCAACGGCCAACCCGACTACATCGACGTGCTTTCCGCGAACGTTTCGCAAGCGGACCTCGCGGACATGCGTAAGTACTACTACGACCTCAACGGCGGCGGAACTTCGTACGACGCTTCGAAATTCGGCATCCTCCTTTTCCGCGAACTCACCGACCAAGTAACCGGAACCGTCAACTCGGGCAACGTCGAAATCGCCCGCCTCGTCGCGAACGCTCAGAACGACAACCTCATGCGTTCGGCGGAGCCGGGAACCGGCGACGTCACCGTTCCGGTATCGGCTTCGGCGGTGAATTCGACCTTCTCGGAATCCTCCAAGACGCTCACCGCGGGCGCTCAGGCGAGCACCGCTTCCGCTTCCCTTCCGGAATGTGGAATCTCGGGATACAAGACCGTCACCGCACCGGAAGCCATCGGTTGGAAACAGACCGCCGACACTCCGAATTCTTCCCTCGAAATATTCTTCTCCTCCGGTACCCATTCCAAGGACGGGGGTAAGACCACCGAACCTTGCCGTATGGCGTTCTCGTCTTCGTCGAACCCGAAATGGGGATCGAGCAAGGTCATCGGCGAAGGATGGAAGATCCTTACTAAGTACACCTACAACTCGTACGTCCTCGCCGCCAAGACCGCGGACTACCGCAATTCTTCGAGCAACGTCCCCGACGACTACGACAAGAAGGGCAGCGACCTCTACACCTATGACCAGACCGCGGGCGGAGCCGTTTCCATCGACGGACTCACCAGCGGAAACGTCGAGGCGATAGAAGCTTCCATCGATGAAATCGTCCAAGGCCTCGGCTGCGGATTCTGAGGCGGAGCGTGCATCTCGATGCCGTTCAACTGGGCGCCGCTCGCGCCGGGTTCGGCACCGTCCATCATGGGTTTCCCTGCCGGATCGCTCGCCCCGAGCACCGGTTTCCCGATTTTCTCGGCACTTACGGGCATGCCGGCGGGACCGCTCTGCATTCCGTCCGTTTGGCCGGCCTCCCCCCTCGACCTCGCCAAATACTGTGGCGGCATCGGCGCCGGCGGATACCTCGGCGACAAGGGCGCGGCGAACTTCTTCCGTTTCTACATCACCCCCACCCTCACCGGTGCGGTAGGTATCGCGGCGTGTTTCGGCGTCGTTCCTGCAGCCATGGGCCGCGTTCCCCCGCAGGGAGTTTCCCCGGTAGTCCCGGGCGGAAACTGCATCGTAGCGGCCAAACCGCTTCTCGGATGTAAGGACGACGGTTCCGACGGCGACGTCTCCAGCCAGGGGATGTCGAACTCCGACGGATTCTTCAACGCGAATTCGTGTACTCCGAAACCGGAGAAGCGTCCGCTCACTACTTCGGAACGCTCCTACGTACGTTCGTACGTCCGCGGCAGCACCAACGACAAATCGATCATGAGCGGACTCACCGCCGCCCTCCCGTTCATCAGCGCGGGACCGAGCGGACGCGGAAGTTCCCCGGTCGTCGGCATTGGAATGGCGTCCGGTCAGGATCCCAATTTCGAAGTCGGCATCAATCCGACCGCGCTCAAGAATTTCGACGTCGGCAACATCCTCAAGATCAAGCTCGACCGCGTCAGCGCGTTCCCGGAATTCATCATGGACTGGGTAAACCGCCAGACCGAAGAAGTCGTCAACAAGCTCACGAGCCTCCCCACGCTCTACATCATCCTCCCGGATTTCTCGAAGATCTTCGAATCCGGCTGGAACGGCTTCGCGGGCAAACTCAAAGCGAAGTTCGACAAGGGTTCGGACAACTACCAGAACAAGGATTTCTCGGTCAGCTCGAAGTACGCCAAGGGCGCTTCCGACAAGGCCAACTCGCTCCTCGCGGACAATAAGGACAACATCAATACCGTCGGAAAGAACATTTCCGGCATGCGTTCCGCGTACGAATTCCTTTCGAGCCTTCCGATCATCGTCTTCGAAACCGAAGTCGTACAGGTGGACATCCCGATGATTTCCGACGAGGACGTCGACAAGGCGATCTACGATTTCAACAAGACGAAGAGCCAGTGGACGAAGGAAATCTCCGACAAGAAGCAGTCTTGGGGAAAAATGACCTCGAAGGACGGCGTCAACGAAAAGGTCTTCGTCGAAGCCGACGCGACCGTCGCTTCCATCGACGCCTGGGCGCGCTTCCTCGAAGACGCCAAGCGTTTCCCGGACAAGCTCTACCGCTACCTCACTTGGAAGCAGCGTTACGCCGAACAGATCCTCTGTAACGTCGAATCCATCGAACAGATGACCGGCGGCTACATCGCCGAAAACGGCAAGCGCTTCCGCGCGTGGGTCGAACTCTACGTGATGCTCAAGGCCATCCTCAAGTCTTGGCAGCTCATGGTGGACCTCTTCTACCAGCACACCAGCGACTGCGGAGTCTGCCGCAACGAACGCTACGACTTGAAGCACTTCATCTTCAAGATCATTTCGGCGGTCATTCCGAAGATTCCGATCATCCAGTTCCCGAAGTGGCCGGACATCATTTTGGACCTCCACAACATCCGTCTCGGACTCCGCATCCTCATGCCGGAATTCGATTTCCACATCTCGCCGTTCGTCTTGCCGCACCTCCCGAGGCTGTCGCTTCCGAACGTTCCGGGTCTCGGAATCGGATTGCCGACCGTCCCGGCACCGCCGACGTTCCCCAAGCTCCCGGATCTTCCGGATTTGCCGAGCCTCCCGAACATCAAGCTCCCGGATCTTCCGCCTCCGCCGAAAATCCCGAAGCTGTTCGCCGCGATCCAGGGAATCCTCCAAATCCTCAAGCTCGTTTCGAAAATCCTCTGCATCCTCCGCAAGAACCCGTTCGTTCCCGAATGGCGCGCCGGAGACCAGATCGCGCAGATTACGGAACGCCAGGGCAAAATGCCGCTCGACTTCTTCAATATCGAATTCCCCAACTTCTCGCTCGCGTTCGTCGACGCCATCCGCGTAACGACCTTCGTGAACGTCGAATTCCAGGTGGATTTCATCCTCGAAATGGCGAAATCGACCTTCCAGCCGATCAACCAGTTCTCCACCGACCTCCGCACGTCCGTACAGGGTGCCGGAAAGACCATCGGCCTCCCGAACAAGATCGACCTCAAGGATACCATCCCGCAGGGCGACACCCGCATCGACGTGAAGGGACCGCAAGGGATGGTCGTGCCGGACATTAACAAGATGTCGACTGCCGAACGTAAGGCGCTCATGACCAATTTCGCTTGGACCATCGCGCTCTCGTTCAAGGAATTCGTCGCCTACCTCGACCGTGAGAAGGGCAACGAGGTCACCCTTGCCGAATTCAAGTCGCTCATCTCTTCCGAAGCCGGCAAGCTCGCCGGATCCGACGAGAAACTCGTCGCGCAGATCGCCGACGTCCTCGCCCGAGCATCGAGCTACGACGCTTCCGGAGAACAGAAGCTCATCGATTCGCTCCTCGCCGACAACGCCGAGAAGTTCGGTATCGTGAAGGATTCCATCCGTGCCGAAATCGAAGAAACCAAGGCGATGAAGGCGAAAATCGAAGAATACGACCGCGCGAAGAAGAACGGCAAGACCGCCGACCTCCTCTCCGCTCTCGGAAAATCTTCGAACGGTATCACCCTCGCCGCGGCGGTAGCCCCGGTGGGCGTCGACTTCGCCGAACGCGGAAAGGCGCTCGAGAAGTTCGAAGACAAGGCCGCCGACAAGATGGCCGACCTCTACTTGGGCAAGCGCGACAGCGAAACCGCCGACCTCAAGGAAATGGGCCAAAACGTCGTGAACCGCGTCGAGTCGATGACTTCCGAAGCGCTCAAGAAGGAAAAGACCCTCGCTTCGACCACGCCGAACCCGTTCCCGCTCCTCGGCGGAATCGACACCGATTCCAACGCCGGAACGCTCGAAAACGGGCAAGCGTTCCGCTTCGACGCCGACAGCGAAATGGCCAACCTCGCCGCGGACGCGTCGTCCGAAGCTTCCCAGGCGATGAACCTCCAGTTCGTCTACCAGGGCATCTACGTAAAGGACGAGGGCAAGCAGTCCCGCCTCTTCGACTACACCGAAGAACTTCAGGGCGGCGAAGAAGCCATCCTCATCGACACCAACAAGGCCGGAGCCGGAAACGAAGACGTCGTCTACGCGATGGGTTCGAGCCTCTACATCAAGCACAACCTCAAGACGAAGCCGGCAGTCCATTCGACCGACTCCGTATCGGTCTACGACCTTTCGGACCTCATGGCCAACTCGAAGGACCCGAGCGCGCCGAACTACTTCAAGGAAGGGTTCGTCTCGTCCAATCAGATCAACTTCAGCTTCTCGCCGGCCAAGACGACCGACCGGAAGTTCCGCCTCGAATTCTACGACTACGTCGACCGGTTCGACCGCATCGTCCGCGGGGAAGACGGCCCCACCACGCCGAAGCGCGCGGTAGACCTCATGACCGACATGCGCGACGACACCGTCGTCGACGCTTCCGGAACGGGCGTCATCGTCCGTAAGAACGCCGTATGGTTCGATTCGGCATCCGGTGAAGGCGAAGTCACCTACCCGGCGTACCGCGTCCTTTCCGAAGGCGACACCATCGGCGTCGCGGCGAACCGCACCGTCTACACCGACGGCGGAGGAGCCAAGATCCGCTACGCCGTCACCGGACAAGAACTCTCCGCAGGCGCGGTGAGCGAAGTTCCGAAGAACGGCAATATCGAATTCCTCGCGACCGGCCAGTTCAAGGTCGAAAGCGGAAACGTCTACCTCTTCGAAGCGAGCCCGACGACTTCCACTATGGAACTCTCCAAGCTCCGCGGACTCCCGTCGCTCCCCGATACCCGGGTGGCGCTCGCGAAACCGGCGTCGAAGATCACGATGGCCTACCACGACGGTTCGACCTTCGACCTCCGCGGTCCGGCCGAATATTCCACCTACGACCTCGGAGCCGTATCGCCGACCTACTCGGTATCGCTCTCGCAGTCGAACGACTGGTACTACTCCAAACTCTACGCCTTCACGGGCGAAGAAGTAGGCGCACAGGCGAACCTCACGCTCCTCTCCCCGCAGATTCAGGCGGATAAGGAAGGGCCGCTCGTCGAATTCCCCACCAATTACCGCATTCCGGTATACGTGAAGGAAACGATCAACCTCAAGAAGTACGTCAGCGACGTGTCGGGAGTCTCGGACTTCTCCGTCGACGTCGATCCGAGCGTCGACCGCGACGGCGACAAGGTAACCGACAACGACCGCGACAGCGATTCCGCGTCGACCGGTTCCGGTATCGTCAAAGGCGCCGACTGGAGCGAACTGAACGTTGGGCCGTTCAACGCGCCGACCACGTTCAAGGTCCGCCTCATGGCTGCCGACACCAACGGCAACAAGACCTACCGCAACGTTACCGTCACCGCGTACGTTCCGACGCCGTCGATATCCGCCGCGTCCACCGCTCAGGCGAACGGATCCATCGACGTACGCGTAGCGGACGAGCCGATCGATTTGTTCCGCTACCGCGCTGGCAAACTCTCCCGCCTCTCCGGATCGGGAGAAACCCGTACGGACGCATCCGGAAATTTCGTCCGCTCGTTCTCCGGAACCGAAGGCGTGGCACTCACCCAATCGGGTAAAACCATCGCCACCGTGAACGAAAAGACCGGTAAGATCGACGTGAAGGATGCGAATTATTCCCTCTCGGTATCCGCCTCGAATTCGAGCGAACCGATGACCGTGAAGCTCTCCGACAAATCGGGCAATCCGGTCTACTGGGAATCGTTCGCCCTTCCGGCTACCACGAAGATCGAAAAGACCGACGGCTTCGCCGGAATCTCCGAATACGGCGTATTCGTGAAGATGGAAAGCGGCGTCGACTTCGTCCGCAACGCTTCGGACGCCGCGTCGCTTCCGGGCGGAGCGTTCCTCGTGAACGAGAACCGCAAACCGTTCGTCGGCATCGGCCGCGACGGCAACGCCTACGTCCTCGAATCCGGATATTCGCTCTCGTACAAGAACGAAGGGGATCACCCGGCGATCGTCGTGAAAAATTCCTTCGGGGTCCCGGTGGCGGAAATCCTCTTCCGCATCGACGCCGAATACGTAATCAAATAGCATGTTCCTCCTCGTAGATACCATCAGCCAACCGGCGGCCTTCGTCTTCTTCGACGCGGGCCGCAAGGTCGCGCTCACCGACCGCGAGGACATGGCGGGTAAAGAATTCGAACGTTTCCTCGCCAGAATCACCGAAAGTTCGGCGAAACTCGGCATCGAGCCGAAAGACCTCGAAGGAATCGTCTGCGTCCGCGGTCCCGCGGGATTCACGGGCATCCGCGTCGTCACCCTCACCCTCGGCACCCTCGCGTTCGCCGCCGGAGTCCCGCTCTTCGAGATGGACTACGCCGAACTCCAGGAAGCCGCGGGGTGGAAAGGCGGCGTCGTGCTCCGGGCGAACCGCGACGAAGTGGCGTTCTCCCCTTTTTCGGGTGCCGGATTCACGGTCGTGAAGAAAACCGAAGTCCCCGACGGCGAATACCGCGGGGTCGTTCTCGATACCGATTTTGAAGACCGCGACGTTTCGGTAAAATCCGAAACGGATTACGCTTCGGCGGTTCGGGCGTTCGACCTCTCCCGTCCGAAAAAACGCGTCGAACCCTTCTACGTCAAAAAGCCCCATATCACGTAATTCGGATTCCATGACGACTCCCGCCAACTTCCCGCAGCTCGACAACCTCCGCCCCGGAGAAGAAGTCCACATGGTCATGAAACGCCACTGGATCGTCTTGGTGCGCACGTTCGTCTACCTCGCGCTCCTCGTGAAAATTCCGCTCATAGCGTTCATTTTCCGCAACGAGATTTCCAACGTCATGCCGCTCGGGTACCTCACGCTGTTCACGGTGGTGTTCATGATGGTGTTCGCGTTGTTCATCTTCGTCGACTGGCTTTCCAACGAACTCGACTTCTTCGTGTTCACCAACGAGCGCATCATCGGCGTCGAACAGATTTCGTTCCTCAACCGCGCGATTTCGGAATGTTCGCTCGACCGCGTACAGGAGGTGAACGCCTTCTCCAAGGGCCTTCTCGCCAACCTCTTCAATTACGGAACGGTCGACATCCGCACCGCTTCCGAAGATTCCCGCTTCGAAATGCACGTGATTCCGCTTCCGGTAGAGCGCGCCCGCGAAATCCTGAACATCGTCCAGGAGTTCAAGAACGCCCACCAGGGAGCCGCTCCGGCAGCCTCGGCTCCGGCATCGCACGTCTAACCCCGGGCACTTCGGTTTGCGTTTCGGTTCGGAACCGCTAGAATCTGCGGATTTCTCAAATCGGGCCGATACGACCCACGAGAGTCCGCATTTTCATTTCCCACACTTTTCCAAACATGTACGATCTCGTTATCATCGGCGCCGGTTCCGCAGGACTTCCGGCCGCCATGTACGCTTCGCGCTACGCGCTTAAGAACCTCGTCATCGGCGAAATGCCGGGCGGCGCCCTCGCCACCTCGCACCGCGTCGAAAACTGGCCGGGAACCTTGGCCGAAGGCGGAAAATCCATCATGGACCGCTTTGCCGAACACGCCGTTTCTTCCGGTTCCGAAATCCTCACCGACCGCGTAGTCGCGGTAGAAGGCGCGAAGGGCGCGTTCACCGTAACCACTTCCTCGGGAAAAACGGTAGAAACCAAGTACGTACTTCTCGCTACCGGCAACAAGTACCGCCACCTCGGCGCTCCGGGCGAAGCCGAACTTCTCGGCTCGGGCGTCTCGTACTGCGCCACCTGCGACGGCAACTTCTTCAAGGGGCGCGAAGTCGTAGTGGTGGGCGGCGGAGACAGCGCGGCCGTAGAATCGCTCTACCTCGCCGAACTCTGCTCGAAGGTCACCATCCTCGTCCGTAAGGACGCGTTCAAGGCCGAAGGCGTCTGGGTGAAGAAGATCGCCGAACATGCCAACATCGAAGTCCGCTTCAACAGCGAGGTCGCGGAAGTCCGCGGGGATTTCATGGGAGTGAAGGACGTCCTCCTCAAGGACGGCACCGTCATCCCCTGCGAAGGGTTCTTCGTCGCCATCGGTTCCGATCCGGACGCTTCGCTCATCACCCCCTTGGGCGTCGCCACCGACGAAGAGGGCTGCGTCATCGTCGACAAGACCCAGGCTACCAACGTTCCGGGCATTTACGCCGCAGGAGACGTCACCACCAATTCCAACAAGTTCAAGCAGACCATCATGAGCGCCGCCGAAGGCTGCCTCGCCGCGCACTCGATCCACGAGGAAATCATGCGGTCGTAATGCGAACGCAAAAAAATCCCCCGCCTTCCGGCGGGGGATTTTCATGACTATTTCTTCTTTTTGGTTCCGGAGCCCATCGCGAGGTCGAACACGCGGTCGAGAAGCTTGAAGGGCAAGGTTTCCCAGTGGGAAAGAGTGTCGCGGACATGGTCGGCGTACGCGAGGATCCTCTGGGCGTAGCCGAGAATCTTGAGCACGCGCCAAAGCGCGATGGAAAGGAGAGTTCCTACGACGGCCGTGAAGAAGATGCCGAGATAGACGAGAACGTCGACGTTCGTGAGCGCCATGGGACGGATGGTTAGGAAACGGATTGGGATTGCGGGGCGGACTGTTCTGCGGAGGATGCGGAGACGTCCGCGGACGGGGTTTCGGCGATGGGCGGAACTTCCGGAGCCGGTGGGGGAGTCGGGACGGCTACGGGAGCGGCTTCCGGAGCGGGAGGCGTCACGGGTGCCGCAGCCTGCGCGAGTACGTCGACCATTCCTTCCGGAACGGGCATGGCCTCCGCCTTAGGACGGGAAAGGTCGATGCAGTTTACGAATTCGAGAGCGGCGTTCCCTTCCAAGCGCCTTTCCTGTTCACCCTTACGGAAGACGATCGCGGCCGGGAATTCCGAGATTCCGAGAGCGCCCACGAGATCGGGAACTTCTTCGGCGAGAATGACTTTGAGGCTTGCCGAATAGATCCATACGTCCTTGAAGATTACCGGCATGCGGGCGAGCACGGTTTTGGAAAGGGCGTCTTCCTTCCCTACGACCAACACGAGAAGCAACGGAGCGGATTTCGCTTCGTCGAATTCGGCGCCGCTCTTAATGGAAACCGCCGTTTTTTTCAATCCTTCGTACGTATGCGAAGAAGCCTTTTCGAGCGCGACGAGCCCCTTGTCCATGGCCTTGTTGCCAAGATCGAGGGCTTTGTCTTTAAGCGCGTTCCAGTCCATAAAACGTTTCGTCGTAAAGGGTACGTGATTCGTCCTTTATCTTAGCACACTTCTCGCGGAGCGCAAAAAACGGGGGCGGAACGTCCGAAAGGCTCGCGGCGAACGCGGAAAAACGCTCCGAAAATTCGATGGGATCGAATTCGGCGGACGGCATGGTCCACTCGGAACCCGAACGCTCGACGAACGCGTCGGTCTTTTTGGAATACGAAAGCATGAAGAACGGAATGCCGTTGACGAAGGAAAGCACCCCCGCATGGAGGCGCATCGCGATGACCGCGCCCAGGTACTTATAGGCATCGAGCGATTCGTCGAGGGACCGGGTGGAATTCATCCCCTCTTCCCGGGCGAGCGCCGCGAGATACGCGCGATCGTCGGTTTCGGGGTTTCCGGGATGGAACGACTGGTTGAGGAACACCGGTTCGAACCCTTCGGAGCGGACGGTCGCGATAATCGATTTCACGCTTTCGAGTTCGCCTTTGAGATACCCCTTCCTTATCGAAATGCCGACGACTTTTTCCGGAATGTCCGCGTCGGAAGTGCGGACCGGAGGAACGATGAACGCGGGATCCGGCACGACTTTCGCCGAAATCCCAACGGTCTCGAGAAGTTTGGCGCTCTTTGGGTCGCGGACGGTAACGAAAGTGCGTTTGGAGGTGAAAAGCGAACGGACCTTCCCCACGTTCTTTTCGGACAGATCGACGCCGATTCCCCAAAAGAGGATGCGCTTGCGGAATAATTTGGCGATTCCTACGCGGAATTTCCATTCGAGACGCTGCTTGAGGAAAGATTGCCCCTCGTTGTCATAGAGAATTCCCCCGCCGCCAACGACGACCAAATCGGCAATGGCGACCTCCCAGAAGGTACGGAAAAAATATCCGACGTTCGCCCAAAACCGCTTACGGAAACGATTGGGGAAATACGACGGGTATCGGACGTTCCAATCCTTGGGAATGAGCGTGGATTTGGGATCGTAGGTAAAAACCGCGACCCGGCATTTCGGATACCTTTCCCGAAGGTACGAAACCTCAGAAAGCACGATGGCCTCATCCCCGAGGTTGTAGGCTCAGGTGGCGGCGAAAAGTGCGATGCGGCGAAAAGGCATGGGCGATTGTGGTTGAGGTTTGCGGATAGCGGACGGATTTGGAAAGTTTCACGGACCGGAAGGACCGCATGGGCCGCAGCGACTTTAACTTCAGTTAGGAGCCAGGTACGCGCGGTCCTTCCGGCCCGCCCCCCCTACTTCGAGAGCGCCTTGAGCGTGAGCACCGTGCGTTCGCCCACCGTGAGCCCTTCGGCGGAAACGGCGTCGATGGCGGATTCGACCGTGCGACGGTCGTATCCCATGGCCGAGAGCGAGTTCACGATGGCTTCGCGGTCAGCGTCCGCAGGAGCTTTCTTATCTGCCTTCTTGGTAACTTTCGCCACGTCTTCGGGCGTTACGAGATCGCTTCCGGAAACCTCGCCCTTGAGTTCGACGATGACCTTGAGCGCGGTCTTCTTACCGATGCCCGGGACGGAAGAAATCGTTTTTTCGTCCCCGGTTTCGATGGCGCGGACGAGCATGGGGATGCCGAGCCCGAGCATGGAAAGCGCGGTCTTGCCGCCTACGCCGTCGACCTTGAGGAGTTTCTTGAAGAAGCGTTTCTCGTCGGCGTTGGCGAAAGCGAAAAGCGCCTCCGACACGTCGGTGACGTGGTGGTAGAGATGGGCTTCGATAACCTCGCCGAGGCTCGACGAACCGAACAGGAGCGGCGTCGGCTGGAGTTCGAGGCCGAGACCGGTGTTTTCTACCAAAAGGGAAATCTTGCCGTCGTCGAAGGAGAGGACGGTACCGCGGACGTAGGAATACATGGAAAACGGGATTGGAGTTCGCCGGACAGTATATCCAAGGTCGGAAAAAACCCTTGAAAATCGGCCATTTCGGGCACGCAAAAGAAAAACCCCGGACGAATCCGGGGTTCCATCGGGGGAGCCGATTAGTTGACGACGATGTAGGT
>JASDUA010000101.1:0-15213 GCA_041891375.1 Patescibacteria group bacterium | reverse complement strand
CGATCTGTACGGTCGGTTCGTCCAAGAAGTTCAGCGTCGTGATGGTCTTGCATTCCGAATGCCCCGGAAGCTCCGCGACCTTGTCCTTTACGATCTGGCCTTTCGAATCGCGGAAGTACCGGTAGACGCGAACCGGGAGGACGGTTTTCCCTTCGCCGTCGAGCATTCCGTCGAAGAGTACCAGAACGCTTTCCTTGAACGGGGCCCGGAGGGCGAGGAGACGCCGCGGGAAGGCGGGAAGGGGAATGCCGATGTCTTCCAGCTTCGGCTTGTCGGAATTCTTGTCGAACGAGACGGACATGACCGTGCCTTCCGCGTAGTTTCCTTGGCTCCCTTGCACGCCCGCGTACGGCGACGTGCTCGTGAAGTAGATTTCGTCGCTTCCGTCGCGGTCGAGGTCGATGAAGTCGACGAAGTGGAAGAGCGTGACGAAGTTATCCCCCCAGACGTTGACCTTGGGAACGTAGGGGATGTGGAGGATGCGGTCTTTTCCCGTGTTGAGGTTGCGGAGCTGGAGGTACCCCTGCCCGTGCGTGAGTCCGGCGAAATACGGTTCGCCGTTGAGCGAACCGGTGGAGCAGTTGCGGAACCGGAAATCGTCGGTGGACATGTAGGTTTTCGACTTTCCGTCCGGACCGATGGCGTAGACCTTTCCGGATTTCGGACTGTTTCCGGGCTTTCCTCCGGTGATGAGCACCCCGCCGTTTACGGGATTCACGCTCTGCGCGAAGAAATCGTGGGGAATGTCCGAAAACCGGTACTTCTCCATGGTCTCGTGGTCGAGTACGAGATCTTTGTCGAAATCCTCGACGCTGAAACGGAAAATGCCTCAGGAGAAATCCCCGTAGAGCGTATGGAACGCGCTTAACAGGAAATGCGGGCTCGTGGATTCCTTCCATTGCGAATACCCGTACCACGAAGCCGCGGTCGCGGTAACTACGAAGAAGGCCGCGAGCGCGGCCTTCTTTCCGATACGGGCGATGTCTTTCGAAATCGTTACCATGCTATTTGAGCGTTGCGATCTTTTTCTGGACGTCCGACCATACTACGAAGATGTCCGGAGTGGTGAGCGGCATGACGAGGAGGTCGTGGTGCATGAGTTCTTCCGCTTTCTTGTAGCTTTCGAGGGCTTCGGATTTCTTTCCGGCCGCTTCGAGCGCCTTAGCCTTGCGGAGATGGAGGAAACCGATGCGCGCCTCGATGGCGTTGAAGTCCTTGGTGAATACCGGAGACTGTTCCTTGCGGGGAGTGAGCTTGGTCGCTTCGATCTGCGTGGTGGCTACTTCGATGCCCTTGTCGTAGTCCCCCTTGATGGCATAGAGGTTTCCGAGCATGTACGGGAGGTAGAAGCTGCCCGGCCAGAACTTGTCGAGGCCGGCCTTGCGGTAATCGGTCATGTACGTTTCGAAATCGGCGATTTCCTTATCGATGTTCGCCTTGAAATCCGCTTCCTTCATCGTCGCGTAGCGATCGAAGATGCGCTTTCCGCGGAAGAGGACCTGGCGTTCGGATTCGTTCAGGTCGTTCCAGCCCGCCCACTTGAGGAAGAAATTGTTCTGGTTGTTGAGGACGTAGGTCGGATCGGTGATGTCGAACTTTCCGCCGGATTTTCCGTATTCGAGCATCTTGATGATGATGTTGAAACGGCGGGAGGATTCGTTGCCCTGGCGCTTGATAAGGCGGTCGGCGAATTTCGGGAAATCTTCCGGGTGGTTGGAATAGATTTCCTTGAGTACGAGCTGGAGGTACGCGTCCGAACCGAGCGGCATGACCGCCAAGCGGGTCTGGTCGTATTCGCCGCGCTTCTTATAGGTGTCGTACACGTAGCCTTCGAGAACTACGCGCGGATCGAGACCGAGGGCGCTGAGATCGTATTCCTTCGCGGTGAGGATTTTCTCCGGAATGTCCGAACCCTTGTCGCGGAGTTCGAGAAGCATCGGGGAGTTCGCGCTCAAGTCCCCCTTGTTCGAAATCGGGAGTTTGGAAACGTCGAAATCGCTCGAAACCTTTTTGCCCGAAGCTACGTCGTTCAGCGCGTCGGAGAGGGTGTAGGTGACCTGGGTAGCGCCGGAAGCGGCGTCCGTTACGGTTTCCACCTTGACCGGCTCGCCGGCAGCGGGTGCCGGAGCTTCGGCCGGAGCGTTCTTTCCGGTAGAGACGTACCAAGCGGTTCCTGCCGCCGCGAGCGCGACGAGAACGACCGGAACTACGATTTTCTTATTCGAAAAAGATGCCATCGGATTGAACGTGGTTAAGGGTTCCTTTTATGAAAAAAGGGAGGGAGGACTATCCTCCGTCCCCACCGTCGCCGCTGCCGGAGTCTCCCGAGCTCACGTGGTTTCCGTGAGAGGAGTGGATTCCTTGGCCGCTGGTATTGGAGATGGTGCTCGTGTGTCCTTCGACCGTCGGGATGATCTGGTCGATGAGGTCGTGTCCGAGACCGTCTTTCTCAGCGAAAGCGAGAGCTACGAGGGAACCGAGAATACCGGTGCCGACGACGTTCTTCGTGCCGATGGAGGCGTCGCGAGAGGTAAGGAAACGGCTTACCGATCCGCGTTTCGGAGCGGAAATTTCGTTTTCGTCTTTTCGCATAAGCGCAAAATTTTGAAATACGTGCGAACGCCGGAGCGTCCCGCATAGAGTAGTCTTTTACCGCCCGGGTGTCAAGCCGGGTTGCATCGGCGCGGCGGTGGAGCGCAGCTGTTCGCAAGCGGTCCGGACGGAGGGGTTGGAAACCTTCCTGCATACGAGCGCTCCTCCGGTTCCGGTCGCCGCCATTTGGAGGAAGTGGTCGTCCGCACACGAGCGTTTCATATCTTCGGTCCGGAGCGTTTCGCAAGCGGAGACGTCGGCCGCCCTGGCAAGCGCGAGGGACGCGCGGTCGGAGCAGCGGATCCTCGCCGCGGAATCCGTAATTTTCCGGCATTGGGCCGGGCTCGTGGCGTAATTTTCCACATAGAGGTTGCCCGTCGCTTCGCATTCCGCGATCTTTTTCTTATCGACGAGATTGGCGCAGACCCTCGGGTTGAAGCCGTAGGTCGATTCCATGTTCCAATACGCTTCGGCGCACGCTCAGGACCCGCTGCCGAGTTCGTCGCACTTCTTCACGTCGTGGTTCGCGAAGGCGTCGGCGGCGACTTTTTGTACCGGCGACTGTTCGACGGGTTTCGTTTCCGTCGCGGTTACCGTTGTGCTTCCCGTGGCGGTCTCGCCCGAAAGGCTCTGCGCCGGGGCGTTCTTCGCCGGCTCTTGGGGTTTGGCGGTTCAACAGGAAACGAGTAAGACGGCGGACAACAAGGCTGCCGATGCCGCTCGGGCCATGGACGGTGCGCGCATTTTTCGATCGGTTTACGAAAGGGTTTCGGACATAGTATCGAGCTTCGCCCGCTTGGCAACGTCCCGCGGGGTTTATCTGAGTACCGATGCCGCCGCCAGTGCCGCCGCGACGAGGAGGTACGGGGAAAGCGGATGGTGGGTGAGCGCCTTCGTTTCGTCGGGCACGCCCGGGTTTTTCTTGCGTACTTCCGCGATTCTGGCGCGCACGGCTTCCAGTTCGGACGCGCCTATCGGACCCTCGGGAATATGGAAACCGCCATTCTGCTCAGGTTTTCCGAAACGCGCGGAAAAGAACTCCCGGTCGAGTACCGTACCTGCCCGGAGTTCCGACGAGGTTACGATTTTCGAATGCGCGGCGTCGAGGTACAGCCGCATGAACCTGGTGGTCGCGAGAAGGACGGCGGACATGCCGAGTCAGAAAGCGAGCGAAACGCCGAGCGTATGCCATACGGCCGACGTTCCCGTAGAGACGTCGGCGAACGTGGCGAGCGCCGCGGCGGTACAGGATGCCCAAGCGCGGGATTTCGGATGCTTCGGAAACAGCGCTTCGAGGGCTTTCATCGCGAAAGGGAACACCGCGAGGAATCCGATGATCCACAAGAGCGATTCGCCGGTTTTCAAGAGTTGGAAATTTGCCGCGATTCAGAATACGGCCTTCACCGTAAGTACGTACGCGACGGCCGATACCGCGGTGACGGCGATTCACGAACCGTCCTTTCCCCGCCGGAACCCGTCTTTCCAATGTTTCGAAAGCACCCGCCTTCCTCCGGGGGAAATGCCGAGCCGCACGAAAAAATACGCCGCTTTCACGATGGTGGAGAGAACGAACGCCAAGATGAACGCTTCCAAAAAGAAGGTCGCTTTTCCGAACGCTCAGAAAAAAACCGAGAACGCGAAGAGCGATTTCGCGTATGCGGCGTTCAGCGATCATTGGGAAAGGAGCAGTCAGACGACGGCGACCGCGGCGAGAGTTCCCGAGACGGGCGCCGGGATTCATTGGAGGTGGCGTACCGTCCATGCTCCGGCCGCAAAAAGGAGTACGGACCAAAGGACCCAGAGCGGAACTTCGGATTTCTTCGCGTCCGTCCATGCGGAAAAAGCCGCGACCGCGAGGGCGGCGGCAAAAAGAACGTAGGAAAGGATATCGAGCATTCGCGCTTCCGATTAGTGGTGCCCGTGACCCCCGTGCCCTCCGTGCCCGTGATCGTCATGGTCGTCATGGTCGTCGTGACCGCCATGGTCGTCATCATGGTCGTCATGATCGTCGTGCCCTCCGTGCCCGTGGTCGTCGTGACCGCCATGGTCGTCGTGGTCTTCGTGGACGCTCGCTTTCTTCATCCGTTTCGCGATGGCGGAGATGGCGCCCACGATCGCCGCGGAAACGATGTCCGCGAAGAAGGCCCGGTAGATTCCGAAAAGGATTCCCGAAACCACCACGGCCTGCATATGGGCCGAGAGGTAGGTGAGCGCTTTGGAGAGCGAAAAGAACGCCATGAACGAGGGCGATTCCTTAAGTAAGGTGAACGCGGTATCCGCCGTGAACACGTAGGTTTTCGTCATGAATCCGAACGCGCTCGTGACGACGAGGGCGGTAGCGAAAAGCGCGACCACGCCGGATTCGAACGCCCGGACGACCGCGTTGGACGTCGCCTTGATATGGAGCGCGCCGTTTACCGGACCGAGGACGTAGAGGATGGGGATGAGGTAGGCGGACGATCCGATGAGGAATTTCGAGACTCCCGGGGAAAGCACCTTCGCCGTATCTGCCGATTGGTATCCGGGGCCGAGGAGGGTTTGGAGTACGACGTAGATGCCCACTCAGACCACCGCTCCGTAAAAGGCGGAATACGCCTTGGCGCTTCAGAGGAACGCGAAAACCCCGAAGAAGACCAACGCGACGAACGTAATGACGACGTCGGGGTTCGAGAGTCCGAGAGGCGTGCCGATGGGTGTGAGGAATTCGAGCATGCTAGACGTTTACCGAAAGTCAGGACACTACGACGTCTCCCACGACGGTATTGCCGTACCGGCGGCGGTTTCCGACCTCGGCGACGAGTCATGCGAAGAGGGTTCTGACGTTTCCGGAAAGGGCGACGTTCTTGACATATCCTATGCGCTTGCCGTCTTTGAGTTCGAAGCCTTCGCCTTCGAGCGCGAATTTTCCGCTGATGGAATCGACGGTATGGAACGCCATGAGGTTCGTGAAGAGGAATTTCGCCCCTTCGAGTGCTTCCGGTTTTTTGGGGGCTTCGAAAACGAGGTTCGAAGGGTAGGGGTTTCCCGTTGCCGGAATCGAGAATTTGGTAGCGTTTTTCGAGTCGCAGAAGAGGTTTTTCAGTACGCCGTTTTCGATGACGCTGAGGTCTTCGGTGGTAATCCCTTCTCCGTCGAAGACGCGTCCGTAGGCGCTTTCCGGCATGCGGGCGAGGGAAGTGATCGAGAATCCTTCCGGAAGCAGTTTCTTTCCGACGTCGTCCGATTCGAGGAACGTGGTTTTCTGGCGGACGCTTTCGGCGTTGGCCGCGCCCATGAGGATGTCGAGGAATTCCGAGAACACGCCGCCTTCGAGAGCGACGGTCGCCGGTCCGCTCTCGAAGGTCGCGGCGACGGGTTTCGACATTTCTACGAGACGCTCGGAAATCGCGGCGACGTCGGAATCCGGAACTTCGAGGAATTTCGGGGAAGAGAACGAGTCGTACCAGACGTCCCCGCCTTCTTCGGTGGGGAGGAAGAGCTCCAATCCCCAGTGGGAAGCGGTTTTCGCGTAGCGCTTTTCGGCGCCGAAAGTGTTCACGAAAATGCGCTCGGATTCTTCAGCTTCCACGGAGAACGATTCGATGACCACGCCTTCCGGGTAGGCGAAATTTTTCGCCTTGCGGAAACGTTCGACGAGCATTTCGGAAGTGACCGAAGAGAAATCGAACGTACGGTCGTCGGCGGAAACCGAGTCGCGGATTTCGGGAACCTTCACGTCTTCGTCGGGAGTGACGTGGGCGAGGGTGCGGGCGACCGCGGAAAGCCGGGCGCGGATTTCTTCGACGTCCGCCGTGGCGACCTGGAGGGAAGCCTTGCGTCCGTCTTTGACGAGCGTGACCGCTACGGAGAGGTTTTCGCGTTCTTTGACGGAAATCTCTTCGCCCATCGGCGAATAGGTGAGGCTCTTTTCTTTGGAAGCCGAAACGTTGGCGAAGCCTTCGGCCGAAAGGTCCCGCAGGATCTGCGGAATGGCCGAGGCGATGATTTGGGAGGGCGTTTGCATGCGCCGATGGTAGCGGGAATTGAACGAAAATCAAACCGACGGGAACGGGGCATCCGGCTTGGAAAGCGCGTTTTTTTCGGTATACTCCGCCGCGTACCGAACGCCCATGTCCACAACGATTACCGAAACCCAGGCGAAAAGCGCCATCGCGAACCTTCCCGGAAATTACCGGGAAGTCTTTTTCGAGAATTCGAAAGGATTTTCCGCAAGGCTCCTCAACGGCAAGGTGGAAGCCCCCGTTTCCCGTTCGCACGAAGGGTTCTCCATTCTTTCCCGAAACGGTGCCGACGTCCGCTTCGCGTCGTTTCCCCGCCTCGGCGCTTTCGAAGCCGACGTGGCCGAATTCTGCCGTTCGAATGCGTTTCCGGCTCCGGATTTTTCGATCGTCCCCAATCCCAACGGCTTGAAATCCGCTAGGCTCGAACCAGGTGATCCCCTCGTCGACGCCGAACCCATTTTCGCCGCGTTCGGAGAAATTCCGGCCATCGCCGCGAAGGCCGGTTTCCTCACGAGCTACGAAGTCGTTTCCAACTTTTCGTACCGTTCGTACGCCGTGGCTACCAGCAAGGGCGCCTTCGGGGGCGACTTGCAGAAATACCACTCGTTCTACGTCATTCTCGCCGGAAAGCGGGGCGACGCGCACGAAGAAGTGATGGGAAAGATCACCGGCACCGACATTCTCGGCAAACTCGGTAGGGAAGAGCTTCTGAAGACTTTTTCCGACGCGGTTTCCGATCTTGACCGGGCGCTCTCGGGAGAACCGGCGCCGTCCGGAGAAATGGACGTGGTCATCGGCAACGAAGCCGGAGGGACCATCATCCACGAGGCGGTCGGCCACGGGCTCGAAGCCGATCTCCAGAATTCCAGCGTCTACCGTGGCAAGCTCGGGCAGAAGGTCGCTTCCGACGAAGTGACAGTAATCGACGATCCCACCATTCCGGGGCTCCGCGGGTTCTACGCGCTCGACCACGAGGGCAATCCCGCCAAGAAGACCGTGCTCATCGAGAAGGGGGTGCTCGTTTCGTACATGCACCAGAACCGCACCGCCGAGCTCTTCGGCACCGAATCCACCGGCCACGCCCGCCGCGAATCCTACGCTTGCGAAACGCTCGTGCGCATGGGATCCACCTACCTCGCTCCGGGAAGCCACAAGAAGGAGGACATCGTCGCTTCCGTCAAAGACGGGCTCTACGTTTCGAGAATGGGAGGAGGTCAGGTCAATACCCTCACCGGCGATTTCGTTTTGAAAGTCAGCGCGGGATTACGCCACCGCGACGGAAAAATTTGCGAAGCCGTCCGTGGCGCCAACATTTCCGGAAACGGTCCGAAGATGCTTTCCGAAATCCGGATGGTCGCCGACGATCTGCATTTCTTCGACGGCGGAACGTGCGGAAAGGGTCAGCAGATGCCCGTCTCCGACGCTACGCCCACCGTCCTCGTCCGTCTCAAAGTAACCGGTTAGTCCAGTGTCCCTCTATCAGAAATACCGCCCGCAGAACTGGGATTCCCTCTACGGCCAGAAATTCATCCGAGAAGCCCTTTCGAACGCGCTTTTGGAAGACCGCACGGTAGGCGGCTACCTTTTCTACGGTTCCCGCGGAACGGGAAAGACCACCGTCGCCCGCATCTTCGCCAAGGCGGTGAACTGCCTGAACCTCACGAAAGACGGAAGCCCCTGCGACGAATGCGACCACTGCAAGGCCTTTTTGGAAGGGCGCATGGTCGACGTGGTCGAAATCGACGCGGCGTCGAACAACGGCGTCGAACACATCCGCGACCTCATCGAACGTTCGCGCTTCCAGCCGACCTCCGGCAAGTACAAGGTGTACATCATCGACGAGGTCCACATGCTTTCGAAGCCGGCGTTCAACGCCTTGCTGAAAACGCTCGAAGAACCGCCGGAGCACGTCAAATTCGTGCTCGCGACCACCGACGTCCATAAGGTTCCGGAAACCATCGTTTCCCGCACCCAGCGTTACGATTTCCGCCGCATTTCCGAAACCGACATCGCCGACCGTCTCCGCTTCGTCGCGAAGGAGGAGGGCATCGACGCAGAAGACGCCGCGATCGTCCGCATCGCCAAATTGGCCCGCGGCGGACTCCGCGACGCGCTCACGCTTTTCGAACAGTTCGTGCTCGGTGGGAAAGTTACCAAGACCTACGTCGAAAACCGCCTCGGACTCGTGGGCGACGATTTCATGCACGCTCTCGAAAAGGCGGTTGCCGAACGCGACAGCGCCAAAATCTTCGAACTCTCCGCGGAAACCCTGCGCCGCACGGATCCCATGAAGTTCGTCGACGAACTCCTTTCCTACCTCCGCGACCGCATTTTGGAAGTGGGCGTAAAAAGCGCCGAATTCCCGTTCCTTTCGGATTTCTTCGAATCGGTTTCGGCGGCGTACGTCCGCGCACGTCTTTCGCCGGACCCGATGTTCGTCATCGAGACGACCATCGCCAAGGTTGCCTATGGCCCGATTGCCCGCGTCCCGTACGGCGATATCGAAATGCCCAAGAATGCGAAAGCCGCTCCGGTAGCCGAAGTTTCCGCTCGCGAAGAAGCGGTGCCCGCTCCGAAACCCGCAGCCACGCCGGCTCCGGCCTACGACGAAATCCCGCTCCCGGAAGAACCGTTCCCCATGTCGGAAGATCCGTTCGACGATTTTGCCGCGCCTGAGAAAACCTCGTTTTCCAAGCCCGCTCCGAAACCCGTTCCCGAATACGTTCCGACTCCGACTCCCGCCGTGGTCGAAACGCCCAAACCCGTACCCGCGGAATCCCCGAAACCGGTCTCCGCTCCGCCCGCCGAAGTCCATGAAATCCCTTCGGTTTCCATTGCGGAACTCGTGGCCAAGCTTAAGGAAATCCCCAAGACCACCACGCTCGTCATCGCGGTGAAGAATTCCCCGAGGTGCGCTTTCATCGACGGTTCGACGTTCCTCGTGACCGCCAAGAACATGCTCGACAGCGGCGTATTGGCCAAGCCCGAAGCCAAAGCGGCCCTTACCGAATCCCTCGAATCCCTTTGCGGACGTCCGATTTCCGTTAGAATCGAACCCGCGAAGTAATTTTTCCTAACGCGAAACCCATGCGCCTCCCGTTTTTCCTCAGGCTCGTATTCAACAAGTACTTCTTCCAGAAGATGGCGGCGTTCGCGCTTTTGGGGCTTTTCGCCTACGCGCTTTCGGATTTCCTCTTCGTCTTCCTCATTACGTTCCTGTTCGCGTTCCTCTTCCTCGATCTCTCCACATGGGTATCGAGAAAAATTTCCGCGTTCGCCAAGACCCTCCGTCCGGGAAAATTCCGTTCCGCCCTCAATAAGGCCAACCGCCTCGCGGTCATCGTCACCGTCATCTACGTCGCGTTCATCGCGGCCGTCGTCTTCCTCTTCTCGAACCTGGTTCCCCAGGTGCTCCAAGAATCCAAGGGAATCGTTTCCGAAGTTCCGGGCATCGTCTCGCACGTCGAAAAAAGCATTTCCGGAATCGAAACCGCCATGAAGGTCGATCTCGGGCTCAAATCGGCCATCTCGTCGTATTTCGACAAGGCGTCCATGGAAAAAACCGCGAAGGACGTGTTCGAAAACGTGAAAAACGCCAGCGCGGTAATCATGAAGATCCTCATGGCGCTCGTGCTGAGCTACGTCTTCATCATCGACCGCAACAAGATTTCCGGATATCTCGAAACCGTGAAGCGCGGAAACTTCGCCTTTCTCTACGAAGAGTATTCCGTAATCTTCGCCAAAATCGGCAAAGGCTTCGGGCTCATCTTCAAGGCGCAGGCGTTCATCGCCCTCGTCAACGCGCTCCTGACCGTCCTCGGCCTTCTCCTCATTAGCGCCGTGCATGGCGGCGACGTGTTTCCGTACGTTTCCACCCTCGGGGTCATGGTATTCATCATGGGTTTCGTTCCGGTTCTCGGATTCATCCTCTCGACGGTGCCGATCCTCATCGTAGGGTACAACTACGGCGGACAGCCGGTCATTCTGCTCCTCTTGCTCATGATCGCCATCGTCCATGCGGTGGAGGCGTACTACCTCAACCCCAAGATCGTTTCGTCGTACATGGAGTTCCCGGTGTTCATCACCTTCCTCATCCTCCTCGTTTCCGAACATTTCTTCGGGTTCATCGGTCTTCTCATCGGCGTTCCGCTCTTCTACATCATCGTCGACGTCGCCAAGGATTTGGACGTGTTCGTCAACAAGGTCAAGAAGGTTTCTTCCGCCATCGACACGACCAAGACTTCCACCAAGGAAGCCATCCACAAGAACATCCGCCTTTCCCGTTCGCAAGGCCCGAGCGGAGAATAATTCGAAGTTTTTCCAAGCTTCATGCCATCCTTCCCGAAGATCCCCAAAACCTGCAAGAGGGCCATAGCCGCCCTCGCGGTTGTGGGGATTTCTCTTTTTTGAGCCTACGCGCTCCTTCCCGTTTGGGGGGAACCTCCCCGCCTCGAGCAGGAATACAAGCTCACGCTCTCGGGCACGCTCTCGGAGACGCAGAAGAAATCGCTCTACGATCTCATCGCCTCGGAACTCCCCAAAAAGGAATGGGAGAACGCCAAATACGTCACGGGTTCCTACTACATGGGCAGCGATTTGGACGTGTTGTATTTTGAGGACACGTACTTCGACGACGCTTCGGGAACGCTCGAAAAGAACGGCATCTCTCATCGCTTGCGGTACCGTTGGAATTCCTTGGACGACGTGAATTCGTATCGCGAAAAGGGTATCGTTCCGCAACGTCTCGAAATCCAGACCAAAGCCTACGGAAAAGACGCCTTAAACGACGTCGGAGGGTATAAGAAGGCCCTGAAAAACCGTTACGAAATCAAGAACGATTTTCGTTTGAACCCGATTACTTCGTACCTGTTGAAACGCGAGAACGGCGAAGCGTTCGTCCGGCTTCTTGGAAACCCGTTATTCTGAAACCGTTTTTCTCCCGTCACGTTGACGAACGACGCCGCGAAAGAACGCGGCATTTCGGATTTCCGGTATTCCGAGCTCCGTCCTTCCGTCCGCCTCGTGGTAAAACGCACGCGTTTCCACGTGAACAAGACGACGCCTTTCGGATACGGCGACAATCCCGACAACGTCTACCTCATTACGATCGACGAAGCGACCGTATTTTCGCCTACGGATCCCGGAAAATCCGTGGGAACGTTCTCGGAAATCGAAATCGACTTCGAGCGCAATACGTTCTTCAAGCTTTTCGATTCCGTCTATAAGGCCGGAAACGAATCGAACCGGGCGGTGTTGGCTTCGTTCGAAGCCGACCAGAAGAAGGTGAAAGACCTCATCTCCGAAGAGCTCACGACTCTCGGATTCCCTCCGGAAACGGGCAAGGGGATGCAGACGAAGTATTCCAAGGCTCTCAGGGCCACCGAAAACGGAAAGTAGGCCCCATGAACGAACTCGTTTTCCGATATTTTTGAATCCTCGCGCTCATCGGGTGCGGGATTTTCTTCAGAAAAACCGCCGGCTCGAAATCCGAAGGGGCTGGGCTCGCGAAATTCGTTACCTCGTTCCTCTTTCCGGCCTACGTCTTCGGCAGTCTCGCGGGGCTCGATCCGCTCACGCTTTCGTTTTCTTCGGGAATCCGTATCGCCGCATGGGTCTTCCTCGCTGCCGCCGCGGTGTTTTTCGCATACCGGCGATTCTTCGGCGATCCGTATCCGTTCGTGGCTGCGAGCCGCAATTACCGTTCGCTCGGAATCCCGCTCCTCTATTTCCGCTTTTACGATTCGATCCTACAGGAAGTGGCGGTCTTCGCCGTGCTTGGCATGGCCGTTTTCGAATCGCTTTCTTCCGCGTACGCCGCACCGGATAAGAAGGGCGAAACCGCGTTCGCCAAATCGTTCTTCGCCGCGTTCGCGCTGGGCGCTCTCGCGTACTATGCCGGAAACGCCCTCTGGATCGACTATTCTTGGCTGAACCTCTCGGCGCTTCTCGGCAAAGGCGTCGCGGGATACGCCTACAGCGTCCTTTCGCTCTTTTTCATCGGCTATGCCATTGCTCCCGCTTTCGAGACCCGAAAGTGGAAAAACGAATTCCGCTCGGCCCTTCCGGCCCTCGCTTCGCAGATTCTGGTTTGGCCGGGCATCACCCTCGCGTTCTTGTACGTTGATTCCCGACTCGGCTATCCGGTCACCGGCGGAGTATCCGAAATATCACAGGCGCTCTTTCTCCTCTCGTTCATGCCGGCCTCGATCACTTCGGCGGCGGTGTGCGCGAGATCCGGCCAAACCGCTCCGGCCAAATGGGTGGCGGCGTCCATCGGACTTTTCCTGTTCTACTGCCCGTTTCTCATCGGCCCTTCGTTCGCGCTCCCGGCGCTTTCGGTTTTGGATTCGGCGCAGACCGACGTACAATCGCGCTAAATCCGATACGAACACCGAGCAATGGCAAACATGAAATCCTGGAACCGCGAAATCCCCGTCTCCGAGAACGTCTCGGAGATCTTTTTCACCGCTTCTTCGTCCTCGCCGGAAGCCGCTGATTTCGAAGCGGCGAAACGCGAATTCCTCGCTCTCGCCTCCGAAGGGGTGGAATGGGTTTCGGTTACGGTTTTCCGTCCCGCGTCCGACGCACTTTCGGATTCGCTCGTCGACGTCTTCAAGACGTTCGCCCCCACGGCCGTAGTATGAGGCAGGGGAGAATCGGGGTTTTCGTTTTCCGCCAACGGATACCGGTTTTCTTCGAACGAAGTCAAAGAATCCGCTTTCGAACGCTTCAGAACCAAAGAAGGGGCTTCCGGCCACGTGCTCCGTACGCCCGAATCCACGGTGACCGCGCTTTCGGCCGTCACCTCGGACAAGAAGGGATTTTCCAAACAGGTCGAATCGTTTTACGATTCGGTTTCCGAAATCGTCCGTTCGAAAAAGCTCAAGAGTGCCGATTTCGTCCGTAGTTGGAACTTCGTCGACTCGATTCTGAAGCGGTATTCCGAGTTCAACGCCGTTCGCGACGCGAGGTTCGAAAAACTCGGCGTTACGGTAGAAACGTGCCCAGCCGGTACCGGTATCGATTTTCGAACGAACGGCGACGCGCTCATGGTTTCCTTCGCGGAATTCCGTTCCGCCGGCTCGCAGTCGGCGCCCAAGATCGTGAGGTATAAGACGCCGTCGCAATGCGAAGCGTCTTCGTACGGGCCGAAATTCTCCCGTGCCGCGTACGTCGAAGAGGGCGCTTGGCGCCGCGTCCACGTCTCGGGAACCGCTTCGGTATCTCCGGACGGCAAGACGCTCAACGCCGACGACATTTCCGCGAACGTCGCCCATACGATGGAAACCGTCCGCGAACTCCTCGACCTCGCAGGGGCCGATTTTTCCCATGTCGTGCGCTCGTACGCCTATTTGAAAAAACCCGAATATTCGACCGCTTTCGAAGATTGGAAAAACCGTTCGGGCGTCGATTTTCCGGGAGCCTCCAACGTGTGCGACGTATGTCGCGACGACTGGCTGTTCGAGTTCGAATGCGTTGCGCTCGTTCCGGTGAAGAGGGGCGTTTTCAAGGTGTTCTGAAACGAGACCGACGCCATCGGAAATAAGGCGGAGAATTGCAGGATCCTCGCGGAGAAGGGGTTTTCGGTACCGGCATCGCTCGCGCTTACCGGCGAAGCCGCCCGGAAAATCATGCTTTCCGAGTCGGAGAAAGATCGATTCTACCAAACCCTCGCCGATACGTTCGGTTCCGAATCGGTTTCCAAACGGTACGCGGTGCGTTCGAGCTCGTGTTTCGAAGACGCCGTTTCCGATTCCAAAGCCGGAGCGTTCCGAAGCGTTTTGGACGTGCCGTTCGATTGAGTGTCCGAAGCGGTGGATACCGTGCGAAAATCGCTCGAACGCATCGAATCGGAATCGCTCGTTCCCAAAACCGGAAAAAAGGCGAAACTCCCTCCGGCGGATTTCTGAGTGCTCGTGCAGGAATACGTTCCGCTCAAGGTTTTCGGCGTGACGTTCACTTGCGATCCCGAGTTTTCGAAGCACGCCATGGTTGCTGAAGTGGCGTTCTGATCGGGCGACGCGCTCGTCTCGGGAAAGAGCCTGCCAGATCGCGTGACGTTCTCCCGCAGGGCCGACCTTTCCGGACTTTCAGATGGGATAACGAAGAAATCGAGTGCGAAATCGGTTGATTGGAACGCTTGGAGAAACGTTTTCCGCCGCGTCGAATCGGTCTTCGGACGTCCGCAGGACATCGAATGGGGAATCGCCGAAGACGGATCTCCGTTCGTGTTCCAATCCCGTCCGATAACGACCTTGGGTGCTTCTGACGTCGCGCTCATCCGCGAATTCGACCGCTACGAAACCGAAAACGCTTCCGCCTGACGCGAACTCGTCCGTAACGAACTTTCCGAAGTCTTCGACGAACCCACGCCCGAAGAACTCGGTTTCCTTACCGCGCTCTACCGGTCGGACGCCGTGGTTTCCGCGTATGCCAGATACGGTATTTCGTACGCTCCGAACGACTTCCTCGCGACCGTTGCGGGAAGGCTGTTCATCGACCCCAAGCTGGAAAAACGCTGTTTCGAAGCCGCCGAATTCTCCAACCCCCTCGTGCGGTTCTGGAGGAAGAACCGCAATTTCTGGCGCCTCGGTTCGGTTGGTTCCGGTCTCGTATACGG
>JASDUA010000100.1:0-2411 GCA_041891375.1 Patescibacteria group bacterium | reverse complement strand
GGACTGGGGCAGCATCGAACAGACGCTCATGAAGTCGGACCTGAACGCTTCCGACGCGCTCGACGAGTTCATCGGCGAAGAAGCGAACGCAATCCTGAAAAACAGGAAAGCCATTGATAACTCCGATTTCGATACGGTCAGGAGCATGCTCAAATCGAAAGTCGCACCGGAAAAAATGGACGGCCTCTTGGAAAAGCTCAAGGGCAAGTCGACCCGCGAACAGTTCGAAATCCTTCTGGACGCCTGCCCCAATCTCTCGCACGGGGACGTCGAAGCCGTCTTCATGGAAATCAGCCGGAAATCGAAAGATTCCGCGGCGGCGTACGGACGCGAAGCGGACCGGTCCATTCCACCCGACGAAATCATGGAGTACGTGCCGTGATTCGTGCATTTGCGCTTCGCCATGGCCGACGCGCCCGAAGGCGAGACGCCGGAAGAGGCCGAAAAGCGGAAGTCGCTCCTGAAACAGCTCCAGAAAGAAAACCGCCTGACCGCTGCCGAATTTTTCGCGAAATATTCGGAGCACGCGGAATATTTCGCGAAGATTCTCGACAAAAGGGCCCAAGCGGGCGATTACGGGAACGCTGGTTGCGAAAATTTTGCCGCCTGGCTTCGGAACAAGGCGCTTTCGGGGGCGAGCTTTAAGAATTCCGTAGCGTCCGAACGGCTTGCGGACGAAGCGAGGAAACTCGCCCGGGAACAAGGGCCGGGCGGCAAGGTTTCGGAGAGCCTGCAGCGGTACGGCGAAGCGATCACGCAGGGCGAAAAGCTCTGAGAGTCCATGCTTCGGACCAAAGAAAAGGCCGACGCGCTCGAATCCGTAGGAAAAACGGAGGAAGCGGCGAAACTCCGTTCGAAACCTTCGGAAGACGCCGTCGAAGTACGCAACCGGACCACCCCCGAATACGCCGCGTCCGTCATCGTCGCGGAACTCCAGGTCTGACGGACGGTGCGGGTTCCGGTAGGAAACGAATCCACCAGCGTCACCGTTACGAAAACCGCCGATACCGCGACCCCCTACCGCGTCAGCGTCGACGGGAAGGAATCCTTCTCCTGTACGGACAAAAACCTTACGGCGAACCTCCAGATGGCCGAACTCCTGTCAAAAAACGGCCTCGCCTTCCTCGCCCCGGTTTCGACGGAACTCCTGAGGAGGTCGAGCGTTTCGAAAGGAAACCTCGCTACCGCTTCCGACGGCGATTTCGGCGAACGTGAAAAACGCGAACTCCTCTCGGCCGCCGCGAAAGCCCTGAAAATCGAAGGGTTCCCCCACGGTTCCACTGATCTCGACGAAATGTCGGCGCGGTTTTCGAGGGTTTCCCGCGAAGAACGGACGAGCGTCCGGGAACTTGGAAAAAAGAACGGCGTCCTCGACGAATCCGGCAACGTCCGAAACGTCGAGGAATTCCTCTCTTCGGCAACCTAGTCCGAACCCCGAAAATCCTCTGTCTCCGCCTTGACTGCGGAGGCTTTTTCGATATATTTGGGCGCAAGAAGTTCCGCTACTCGCCAACCGATTGCGTTCCTGATAACGGCGAGGGCGTATTTTTTAGTATTTTCTAAAAACTCCACCCTCCATGGCAAAAAAGAAAGAGGCGGACGGAAGCGTAAAAACTCCCGCCCTCTCCGAACTCGGTGCCGTATACGAGGTGAAGGGCCGGTATTTCTTCACGGATGATCGCTCCATCCTCGAAATCCCGAACCTCATCGAGGTACAGACCGACAGTTATCAGGACTTTTTGAACAACCGTCTCGAGAAGGCCTTTAAGGAAACCTTCCCGATCCAGGACTTCTCCGGCGAAAAGATCGACATCTACTACAAGGGCTTCACCCTCGACGAACCGAAGCACTCCGTAGCCGATGCCAAGCGCAAGAACCTCAATTTCGAGGCTCCGCTCAAGGTCCGTCTCGAAATGCTCAACAAGCAGTCGGGCGAAATCAAGGAACAGGACGTCTACATGGGCGGACTCCCCCTCATGACCGAAAAGGGAACCTTCGTCATCAACGGCGTCGAACGTATCATCGTCAACCAGATCATCCGCTCCACCGGCATGTTCTTCGTTCCGGACGTCAAGAATCCGGGAGGGTTCGCCATGAAGGTGATTCCGCAGAAGGGTTCCTGGTTCGAAATCGAAATCGAAAAGAAGGGCGTCATCAACGTCAAGATCGACAAGAAGCGCAAGATTCCGGTATCCGTACTCCTCCGCGCCTACGGTCTCGAAAACGACTCCGACATCCTCGGCGCGTTCAAGGGAAATAAGGAATTCATCGCGAAGTACGTCGCTCCGACCATCGACAAGGACAAGACCAAGACCCGCATGGAGGCCCTCTACGCGATCTACAAGCTCCTGCGTCCGGGTGATCTCGGTACCGACGAACGCGTTTCCGAACTTTTCCGCACGACCTTCTTC
>JASDUA010000099.1:0-2415 GCA_041891375.1 Patescibacteria group bacterium | reverse complement strand
GCGCATGCGCATCCTCCTTCGTAGTGTAAAAACGTGAATGTTAACGATCCCCGGAACGTACGTCCCGGCCACGCGCAAATATAAGAAGTATTTCCGGAAGTCAATATTCGATTCAAGAAAAAACGACATTGTCAAATATGAAGTTTGACGAGCGGGAGTTCGTAATTATAAATTCGTCGTTCATTGCCGATCGAAAAAGTGGAAACGCACCACCAGATACCTTCCGGAACCCATATCCTCGCGAACCTCTACGGTTGCGATTTTTCCGGCATCCGGCAATTGGGGATGGAAGGGGTCGGGGAACTGCTCGGCACTCTCGTCGGCAAGCACGGGCTTACCGAAGTGGCGCGCAAATACCACTCTTTCTGAGAAGACGCGTTCACCGGCGTCAACGTCTTGGCGGAATCCCACGTCGCCATCCATACCTGGCCGGAAATCTCGTTCGTCACGTTGGACGTCTACGTCTGCAACGTCTCGCGCGACAACTCCGAATCGGCGCTCGCGCTCTACTGTGACATCGAAGCTTTCCTGAAGCCGGAAAGCGTAAAGCTCCAGAACGTCCAGAGGTAGCCTCCGTCTGGCTCGGCCACGGGTATTGACAATAAATATTATTTATTGACAGTTACCTTTTCGGACTTATATTCCGCAAGGTCGCCGGCATTGCCGGCGTGCTCGTTAACAATCACGAACAATCCAATTTTTTGGAAAGGAAAATACCGATGGACAATCTGACTCTGCTGATCGTCGGAGCCGTCTTGTTCTTTCTCGTCCTCCTCGCGTTCGCGGTTTTCCGCTTCGCGTCGAAAGACAAGGGGGACGAAGGCGTTCCGCAAGAAAAACCCGAAGTCCGGCCTGCTTCCCATAAGTCGGCCCCTCCGGCTTCGGCCCGCTTCCGCGAAACCGAAGAAAGCATGCTTTCCCTCAACCAGTACGCGCGTCTCGAAATCCGCCTGACGGAAGAAGAGACCGCGCGGATCGAAGAAGTCATCGATTCGGGGTTCCGCGTCATCGCTTCGGTCGAACGCAAGTTTGCCGAAAGCGCCATGACGACGGAAATTTGCCGCCTGCTTTCGCATTGGCTGCCCGATCACGTGAAGCGGTACGCTTCGCTCTCGGACGCTACGCGGAAATCTTCGGCCGAAATGTTCGACAAGGCTTTGTCCGACATGCGCGACGAGCTCCACGAGTTCGAACGCATCGCCGACCAGGGCAGCGAAGTCGAATACCTCGCCAACCTCGACATGATCCAAATGAAATACGGAAAAGGAGCCTGACATGGACAGCACGCAACACGCGCGACTCGGAATCATCCGGAGCGTCCAACGCTCCCGCCTGGTCCCCTTGAACGCCAGGTTCAACCCCGATTTCTCCAAGATTTTGCCCGGGGCCGTGGTGTCGCTCTCCGGAAAGACCTACTCGGTCTTTTCGGTGTCTCACTACGACGAACAGTCGTGGAACTTCAAGAAAGACGAGAAGTTCCGCGTCCACGAATGGGGGATGACCTGCTTCGAAACCGGCGAAACCTGCTGGTTCGAATGGGAGAAAGACGATACGGTTTCGGCCTATCTCTCCTCCCGTAAGCTCGAGTCCTCCGATCTGGGCATTACCGACTGGAAGTCGTTCCTGCACGACGACCGCCTGGATTCTTCGCTCAAGCTCCGTTTCGACGGCGTCACGTATTCGTACGACGACGAAGAGTCCTGGGCCGCGAAGTATTACCGCGACGGTACGGGCGATCCCCAGTTCGTCCGCTCGTACGAATTCGGTTCGAAAGGACCCGAAGGGCTGACGGTGGAAGTTTGGGGCAAGGACGGGTCCGGCGGCGTGGAAATCTGGCTTTCGAAGCCGGTTCCCGCTTCCGCGCCCATCCTCATCGCCTACGGATCGTAGACCAACTTCGGGCGCTCCAAAGCGTCCGGGAAAGGAAAAACATGAAAAGGATGCTCGTAGCGCTCGCGTTGCCGCTCCTGCTCGCCGCCTGCGGCCTGCCGAAGGATTCCGTCGAACGGTCCAAGACCGTCGCCGCGGAAATCCAGACGCTCGCGTCGCTGGCGGATAGGGAAGCCGACGCGTTCCAGAAGTTCGCCGCATCCACCGATGCGGCGCCGCTTGTGGAAACGCTGAAGCGGGAGGATTGGCAGAAAACCTATTTCGTTCAGGCGAAGGCATTCGTGAAGAGCGCTGAGGCGAGGAAAGAGGAAACCCTCGATCCGATGCTCAAGCGCGATACTTCCGACGACGCCGAAAAGTTCGCGCAGGCCCTCAACGCCTGCGTGGCCGACCTCGGCAAGGCGAAAACGGTTTTGGCGCAATACCAGAATCGGAAAACCGCCCTGCTCGCGCTGGTGAAGGATTCCGCCACCCCGCTCGCCGATTCGGTGAAAACCGTCGAAGCGACCCGTGAACGAACCAAAG
>JASDUA010000098.1:7740-15499 GCA_041891375.1 Patescibacteria group bacterium | reverse complement strand
GTCCTTTACCGCTTCTTCTTCGATGATGAGGTTGTGGAATTCTTCGAAAGAAGGCGCGAGTCCGCCGATGATGGCCTTGGCGGTTTCTTCGTCCGGTTCTTCGACTTCGATCTTCTGGAAGCGGCGTTCGAGCGCCGAGTCCTTTTCGATGTGCTTCTGGTATTCGGTGAGGGTGGTGGCGCCGATGACGCAGATTTTCCCGCGGCCCATGGCCGGCTTGAGGATGTTGGCGGCGTCGAGGGTTCCTTCGCCCGATCCCGCGCCGATGATGGTGTGGATTTCGTCGATGAAGAGGACGATTTCGTTTTCGAGCTTCGACGCTTCGTCGATGATCTGCTTGATGCGCGCTTCGAATTCGCCGCGGTACTTGGTGCCGGCGACGAGGGAGGAGAGGTCGAGCGAGATGACGCGCTTTCCGCGCATCGCGAGCGGGACGGTGCCTTCCGAAATGCGGCGGGCGAGACCTTCGACGACGGCGGTCTTTCCGACGCCCGGTTCGCCTACGAGGCAAGGGTTGTTCTTGGTCTTGCGGTTCAAAACCGAGATGAGGCGTTCGATTTCCTTATCGCGGCCGATAATGGCGTCGATCTTTCCGGAGCGCGCTTCGGCGGTGAGGTCGTTCCCGAAGAAGTCGAGCGCCGGGGTCTGGCTTTCTTCCTTTTTGCCGTCCGGTTTTCGGTTGGCGATGAACGGGTTGTTCTGTTCCGGCGAATCGCCCTGCTGCATGCCAGTTTCGAGCGCGTTCAGGATGCCGTCGAGCGGGCCGAACATGTTGCCCTGCTGTTCTTCCTTGGGTTTCGAGAAGTTCTTTTCGTATTCCACGAGGTGCCCTTCGAAATCCTTGGGGCTCACGCCGATGAAGTCGAGGAACTTGTAGATCCAAGGTTCCGCGTCGGCGCGAAGGAGGGCGAGGAGGAAGTCTTCGATTCCGGCCTTCTTCTTTTCGAAGGACGCGGCGATCTTTACCGACGCGACGATGAGCTCCTTCATGCGCGACGAAAGCCCGACGTAGTCGCCGGAGCCGGTGGTTCGGTATTCGGAGAAGGGCTTCTTCATGAAGACTTCGCCGACGATCTTTTCGTTGATGCCGTAGGCGGAGAAGAGGTCGTAGATGGGACCCGACTTGATGCGGACCGCCTCGAAGAAGGCGTTTTCGGGAAGGATTTCCGAGTATCCGGCGTCTTTGACGGAGTTCTCGGCGTCGATCATGAGCTTCTTGTACTCTTCGGAAAAATTGTTGAACATGGTTGATTCGAAAAATCGCGCGGTGATGCGCATTACTGACAGTGTACCAGATTCGCGCCCCATCGCCAAGGAAGAGGGGGGAAGTCGGCTTGACACTTCCCGTTTCTCTGGGGTGTCAGGTTTTTGCGTTTTCCGGAAAAGAACGGTATACTCGACGGGTACGAATTTTTATTGGAATCCGTGGTAAAAGCACCGAAGTCCCTTCTTCCCGGGGCTGACGACAATCTCGAACGGCCGGAACAAGCGCAAGCGGATCCCGGAAAAACCAAGCGCAGGACCTCCATCAGGGTGGCCCGCGAAGTTTTGAGCGCGGTCGAAAAGCTTACCGGAACCGTTTGAAACCCGCTTGCCCGCACTTCGGCGCTCACCGCGATACTTACGGACGCCATATCATCGAAGCGCGTCGAAGACATTTTGAACAACTCCGGCATCGAAAAGCCCCTCGCCGGTCTTTTGGCTTTCCATAACCGCTATTTGCAGGGCGGAAAAACGTTGGCGCAGCTTCCGGAGGAGCTTGCGCAGATCCATGAAGCGCTCATGTCCTCGCTCTCGCGTTCGTTTTTGGACGAAATGCACAAGAATGCCGCCAAGTACTACCTTACCGCCGGCTCGGAAGGCGAAATCTACCGCCTCCGCACGGCGAACGGCGATTTCATCATCGCGAAGCGCCGGTACGACAGCATCGGCGGAATCAACGGGACGAGCAACGAATGCAGGCTCCAGCAGGAAGCGTACGAAATCGCCGAAAAACTCCCGGGAGTTGCCGTACCGCGGCTTCTCACGCGCATTCCGGATCCGGAAGAAGGTTGGGAATACGTCCTCATGGAATGCGTGAAGGGAAAAACCCTCTGGACTCTCGCGCTCGAATCGATCGCCAACGCCAAAATTCCGGTACAAGGTTCGCTTGGCATCCTGAGGGATCCCAATCCTATCCGTAATTTTTACGAAGAACGCTCCGCATTCGAAACCAAATTCGACAACGATACCGAAGCCGAACTCCAGATCATCGAACACTACCGTCTCCTCGCCGAAGAGCGAGGATTGCCCGACCCGGGGATGCGCGTACGCGAAGTGAACGGCGGCGTATCGCTTCCGAACCTGAAGAAGTACATCGACGAGGACTTGGCGAAGATCCAGATTTTTGATTCCGAGACCATAACGAAGATATCCGCGGTTCTCCGCCCGTTCTTGACGAAGCTCCATGAGAAGGGCATCTACCACCGCGACCTCAACGTCCGCAACCTTATGATCGGCGAAGACGGTCTCGTGTACGTCATCGACTTCGGCAAAGGGGTGAAAGCCGCGCCGAACGACGATTCGGTCTACCATGCGCAGGAGGGGAAATACGACAACGACTTCTCGATCCTCGAACTCATCCGCAGCTACGGGCCGAAGGCCGAAACCGCCGCCGACCTCATCAAGAAGGAAGCGGAAAAGGGAAAGCAGGGGGTTACTCGCTCGCGCATCGAAAAGGCCGCCAAAAATCTCGGTCTCAATCCGGAAAAGGTCGCGGCTTCCGTCTCCCATCTCGGGCAGAAATTCGGCGCGAAATACTTCGAGGGGCAATTCCGTTCGTACGCCGACGGTTCCGCCAAGAACCGAGTCCGTGAAGAAATGTTCATCAGTCCCAATCCGAAACGGGCCAATACCAAGGCGGCGACGGAAGCGGGTCTCACCCAGCTTCTCGCGTACCTCCTCCTGGCCGACCGCGAACAGCTCGAACTTACTCTCAAGTACTTTGACGACCTCGGGAAGAATCTCGCCGATTCCAAACGGAAATCTCCGATTTTCGGATCCCCGGCCAAGGACGAGAACGCCAAGAAGTACCTTCCGGTATTCGAATCGGCGGTAATCGCCGCGATGGAATAGCTTTCGAAAAAAACCTCCGCATTCAGCGGAGGTTTTTTCATGCGTCTTCGCAAGTCCGATTACGCGTGGCTTTCGAGGTCGATGATTTCGAGGACCGGAACCTCCTTCCCGTCGCGCATGAGGTCGGTAACCACCGCGACGCGTCCGGAAGTGCCGATGCGGCCGCTCGCGCGGAGGCTCTTCAACGCAGCGTCGAGGTTCGCCATGTGGTCGTCGGTCCATTCCGGAAGCATGACCGGTTCGATGCCGTAGAGGGCGTTCATGAAGCGGACGGTGGTTTCCCGACCGGTGAAGGCGAGCACTGGAACGTTCGGGCGGTACGCCGCGGCGAGGCGGGCGAGACGGCCGGTCTTGGTGAATACCACGATAGCTTCGGCGCCGAGGTCTTCTGCGGAATAGATGGCGTTCTTGATGAGGATCTTCTTTTCGACGTCACGCTTGGTGAGCCCGTCGTTGGAATATTCCTTGTGTTCGTTATCGAAGTGGCTTTCAGCCGATTCGATAACGCTCTTCATCATCGCTACCGATTCGTGCGGGTATTTTCCCGTGGTGGTTTCCCCGGAAAGCATGGTGGCGTCCGTGCGCTGCGCGACGGCGTTGAAAATGTCCGAGACTTCGGCGCGGGTGGGGAAGGGGTTTTCGATCATCGTTTCGAGCATGTGGGTCGCCACGATGCAGAACTTGCCCATTTCGCGCGCCATGCGGACGATTTCCTTCTGGAGGAGCGGAAGGGTTTCGATCGGCACTTCGATGCCGAGATCCCCGCGCGCGACCATGACGCCGTCCGATGCTTCGAGGATTTCGCGGAGGTTGTCGAGGCCTTCGCGGTTTTCGATCTTGGCGATGATCTTCACGTGTTCGGCGCCGTTCTCGCGGAGGAGGGTGCGGAGCTCTTCGACGTTCTCCTTCGTGCGGACGAAGCTCATCGCGATGAAATCCATGCCTTCGCCGATGCCGAAGAGGATGTCTTCGCGGTCTTTGTCGGTCACGCCCGGAAGGCGGATTTTGGTGTCCGGGAGATTGACGTGGCGCTTGCTGCCGATGACGGCGCCGTTAAGCGCTTTCACGGTGAGCGAATCGGCGTTCTTTTTGGTGACGACGACGTCGAGAAGGCCCGAGTCGATGCGGATGGTTTCGCCTACCGAGAGGTCTTCGAGAAGGTACGGATAGTCGCAGAAAAGCCCCTGGAGGTCGGCGTCAGCCGCTTTCTCTTCGACGTAGAACTTGAATTCGTCGCCCTTGGAATAGCGGCGCTTTTCGGCAACGTCGCCGGTGCGGATTTCCGGACCCTTCGTATCGAGGAGGGTGGAGAGGTTGGTACGGCCGGAGGCGTTGAGTTCGCGGACGCGTTCGACGATCGAGCGGACGCCTTCATGCTTGGCGTGGGAGAAATTGAAACGCAAAATATTCACTCCGCCGTCGAAGAGCGCGGCGAGGTTTTCGGAAGATTCGGTAGCGGGTCCGACGGTGGCGATGATCTTGGTTTTTTTCATAAAAAGAAAGTATTTAGAACCTTCCAATCCTACGCGAAAAACGAGAATGGGCAAATGGGGTTTACGGTTATCTCGACGACCTGCCGCTTTGCTTTCGTCGCGAAAAGGGTATACTCGGCGGTTACGCCTAAACCGCCCCCAATGACCGCACAAGTACGAAGCGACGTCCTCGTCGTGTTCTGAGCCACCGGAGACCTCATGAAACGCAAGTTGGCGCCCGCGCTCGCTTCGATTCTCGAAAAATCGCCCGTATCGATTCTGGCGGTCGGGCGCAAACCCATGTCGAACGAAGAGTACCGCGAAATCCTCCGCACTTCGCCCATCGCCCCGAAAGGCGGATATTCCGAAGCGTTCCTTTCCCGTATCGACTACCTCGGTTTCGAAATGGGTGACGTTTCGGCATATGCGCCCCTTCGGCAGTACGCCGAGGCTCGTCCGAACGCCTCGTTCGCCTTCTATTTGTCGGTTCCGCAGGAACTTTTCGAACCCGTTACCGCCGGAATCGGCTCGGTAGGGCTCCATAACGGGAATTCGAAGATCGCGTTCGAAAAACCCTTCTGATCGGATCTCGAATCCGCTACGGCATTGAATCGGGTGGTTTCCCGAACGTTCGCCGAAGACCAGACTTACCGCATCGATCATTACGTCGGCAAGGAGGCCGTACAGAACGTGCTCGCGTTCCGTTTCGCCAATTCGATTTTCGAACCGCTCTGGAACTACCGTTACGTCGACCATATCCAAATCACCGCATCCGAATCCTTGGGCGTCGAATCGCGCGGCGGCTATTATGACCGCTCCGGCGCGCTTCGGGACATGGTGCAGAACCACTTGTTCCAAGTGCTCGCCCTCGCCGTAATGGAACCTCCGCACGGGCTTTCGAGCGCCGCGCTCCATGACGAGAAGGTTAAAGTCATCCGTTCGCTCCGGCTTGGAAAACACCTCGATTCCCACGTGGTGTTCGGGCAATACCGGGGATACCGGCAAGAAGCGGGCGTGCGACCCGACTCCCGCACCGAAACCTACGCCGCGTTGAAGCTCGAAATGCACAATTGGCGGTTTAAGGACGTGCCGATCTACCTTCGTACCGGAAAAGCCCTCGGCTCGAAAAACACCCGCGTCGTCATCGAATTCAAGCGTGTTCCGCCCGTGCTTTTCAACGAAGCCGCGGAAGCCGAACCGAACCGCATCATCTTCGAAATCTCGCCTAAGGAAGGCATCGCCGTCGGCTTCAACGTCAAAGACCAGAGCGGCCGAGACGTGGTACGTCCCGTGAAATCCGAATTCTTCCAAGACGAAGAGTCCCCCGAAGCGTACGTCCGCATCCTTTCGGATTTCCTTTCCGGAGACCGGACGCTCTTCACGCGGTGGGATATGATCGAGGAATCGTGGGCGCTCGTCGACGAACTCGTCCATTGTAAGGACCGGTGCCCCATCATCCACGAATACGAACCCGGCACTGCGGGTCCCGTGGCCGCAGAGGGGCTCATAGAAGCCGACGGCCGCCGTTGGCTGTAATTTCGAGGATAATCGGATACAATCGGGGAAATTTACGAAAATCCCCCCATGGACACCCTCTACGATACCGACCGGAAAGCCTTGGCCAAAGCGGCGTACGCCCGCTTCCGTGACGCGTTCATGCGCCATAGCGAATACAACGACAAGCGCGTGGTCGTCGGTTTTTCCGGCGGAACCTCGCTTGCCGATTTCTACGAAGTCTTCGTCAGCGAGTTCTGAAAAATCCCCAAATTCGCCCGTTCGAAGGCGCGTTTCGGCCTTTTGGACGAACGGAAAGTCCCGTCGGACCATCCCGACAGCAATTTCCGGATGCTTTCCGAGACGGTGTTCAAGCCGCTTCTCGATCGTGGCGATATCGAAAGGTACCAGGTTTTGGAAGCGCCCAATTTCGATATGCCGAATCCCGCGCAGTGGTACTACGGCGACATGGGAAAACCGGACATCGGACTTTTCTGAGTAGGGGAGGACGGCCATATCGCCTCGCTCTTTCCCAAACATCCCGCGCAGGAAATCTACGGATCGCGCTACGTCGAAGTCGAGGATTCCCCGAAGCCGCCGTCTTCGAGAATCGGCGTTTCCCTCGACCTGGCCAAAGACATTTCCGAACCGTTCGTCTTCTTCGTCGGCGAAGCGAAGCAGGAAGCGTACGAGAGGTTCCTCCGGGGCGACGAGAAGCCTTGGACGCTCCCGGTCATGGCGCTCGTAAAAGACGGCACGGTCATCGTTACCGATCGAAAAAAGCGCGAGACCGAAATCCTGCACTTTTCGTAGTTTCTCATCGTTAGGCCCCCCATTTCGAATGGAAGACGCCTTCGCGGTCGGTCCGTTCGTACGTGTGGGCGCCGAAATGGTCGCGCAGCCCCTGGAGGAAATTCGCCGGAAGCGAAGCGTCCGTCAGGCTTTCGTAATACGCGAGCCCCGCTGAAATCGAAGGGGCCGGAACTCCCGAGGAAACGGCCGTCACGGTGACGGATTTCCAATCTTCCAAGGAGTCGGAGAGCGCTTCCCCCATCTTCGGGATTTCGAAGAGGTGGGGGATTTTTTTCGTCCCCGCCTCGGCGAACGCATCCCGGAGATCCGCGAGGACTTTAGCTCGGATGATGCATCCGCCCTGCCAGATTCGGGAGACTTCCGCGAGGTCGACGCCCCAGTTTTCTTCTGCGGACGCTTTCGCGATGAGGTCGTATCCTTGGGCGTATGCCGAAAGGATGGACGCCTTCAACGCTCGGGAGAGCTTCTTTTCGAATTCGGCGAATCCTTCGATCGGGACCGTTCACGGAAGGGCGCGATTTTCAAGTGCCCCCGAAAGTGCGAGGCGCAGATTTCTCTGTGAAGAAACGTTGCGGGCGAAAACCGCCTCCGCTATCGACGGTACCGCCACTCCGCGTTCGAGCGCGTCGACGACGGTCCATTTCCCCGTGCCTTTCTGACCTGCCCGGTCGAGAACCTTGTCTACCAAATCGGCTCCGGTTCAAAGGTCGTCTTTCGTTCGGAGTACCGCGACCGAAATGTCGAAGAGGTACGATCCGAGTTCGCTACCGGCATAGCGTGCGAAGACGTCGGCGATTTCGCCGGCGTTCTTCCCGTACGCCTTCCGCAGAATGTCGTACGCTTCCGCCATGATCTGCATGACCGCG
>JASDUA010000098.1:0-7730 GCA_041891375.1 Patescibacteria group bacterium | reverse complement strand
TGCCGTTGTGGACCATCTTCACGAAGTGTCCCGAAGCTCCGCTTCCCACGTAGGTGACGCATCCGCCTCCGTCGAAATCACGGGCGGCGATGGCGTTCAGGATCGGTTCGAAATGCGCGTAGGATTGCCGACTTCCGCCCGGCATGAGGCTTGGTCCGTTGAGCGCTCCTTCCTCGCCGCCGGAGACCCCGCATCCGAGGAACGAAAGTCCGAGTTTCGAGAGCCGTTCTTCGCGCCTGACGGTGTCGGGATAGTACGAATTTCCGCAATCGACGACCATGTCGCCCTTTTCGAGATGGGGGAGGAGTTCGTCCAAAACGGCGTCTACCGCCGCGCCCGCCTGGACCATGACGACGATCTTCCTCGGGGTTTCCAACCGTGCGACGAATTCGGCGACGGATCCGGTTTCGCCCGCGAGGTTTTGGGAACCGAACTCCCGAACGAATTCCTCCGTCCTTTTGGGAGTGCGGTTGTAGACGAGGGTCGAAAAACCCCGTGAAGCGATATTGCGTGCGAGGTTGGCGCCCATGACGGCGAGGCCGACGAGGCCGACGTTGAATTTTTCCATTTGGTTGGCGGTTAGGAAATCGAACCATGGTATGGCTCTTTTTCGATAACGCAAACCGCGCCCGTTATTTTCTTCTCCACTCCTTGGGGAAGGAATTGGTAGCCTTTCCGTTTTTTACGCGTTCGAGCCCGAGGAATTTCCCCTGGTAGGTTACTTGTACGAGGTTCGGAAGATTCGACGGAGCCGCCGCGACTTTCCCCCTCTGAGGAGCAAGGCCCGTCGAATCTCCCGAATCCGTACCGAGTTCCATCTCGAAACCGGACAAATACCGGTGGAGCTCCTTCTCGTCGCGCAAAACGAGCTTTTCGACGTTCTTCAGGTCGCGGTTTTTCCCGAGCGACCAATTCGGTTCGAATTTTCCTTCTTCCAAGCGTCCGACGCGTTCGCCGAACTTGAGGAAATAGCAGGTGTCGGCGAGCTCGCGGACGCCTTCGACCTTGCGTGCCGCGAGCACGTCGTTGCGGTAGCGGTAGAGATGGTGGGTCTTTTCGCCGAAATCCCCGGTACCGAGTTCTTCGAGCGTTTCGCGGATGCGTTCGGCATCGCGGTCGGAAGTCCGGACGAGCTCCGTATTCGGCGAGGCGCGGAAATCTTTGCCGTTTTCCGGCTCGGGCGCGACCTTCTTCAATTTGGCTACGAAAAACCCTCCCGCTCCTTCGGCATGGGGCCAGAACTTCTTTTGGAAGACGATCTCGAACGTTCCCGGGAGGGCCGCCATCGCGCCCTCGAGCACGCCTTCGTTTTCGAAACGGTTGAGCGTACAGGTGGAATAGAGCATTTCTCAGCCGGTCTTGAGAGCTACGAGTCCGGCGATGAGGAGTTTTTCCTGAAGGCGCGCGATCGTTTTGACGTTCTTGAGGTTCCAGTATTTGAGCGATTCTTCCGCCTTGAAACCGATGCCTTCGCCGGAGCAAGGGGCGTCGAGGAGGATGCGGTCGAACGTTTCCGGCAACGCGCCGTAGAGCACGCCGTTCATGTTGGTGACTCCGGTGCGGTCGGAAGTCCCCATTCGCTCGATGTTTTCCATGAGCGACGAGAGACGTTCCTTGGCGAATTCGTTCGCTACGACGAAAGAGTTGGGGAAATGTTCGATGAGCTGCGTAGTCTTTCCTCCCGGCGAAGACGCCATGTCGAGAATGAGGAACGGTTCGTCCCATTTGCGGTACGGGCCTTTTCCGCCTTCCGCCAAATGCCAGACGCTCATCGAGGCGGAAAGTTCCTGGATGTAGAATTCGCCAAGAAGGTGTTCGAGCGTGCTGCCGAGGGCCACGCCCGTATCTTCGCGGTCCACGCGGAACGCTACGGCGTTTTCGGTGGGGGTGAGGGTCCAGCCTTCCGAAGTTTTCTTATTCGCGAAATCCGCTGGGTCCACGCGTTCGGAATTGACGCGGAGGGTTTTTTTGAGAGGGCGGAGGAGGGACTTTTGGAATGCCGAAAATTCCTCGGGCTTCCCCTGGAAGAATTCGTTTTCGAAATACTCGAGGAACGCTTTGGAAATTGACATTGGCGGTTTTAATTTCAACGATGCCGAATATACTCGTCACGTTATCCTTTTCAACCGCTATGGACGCCTTCTTGAAAGAATTTTTCCATTCCTTTTCGGAATTGGGTTCGACCGCCGGCCTTTTGGCTCTCGCGAACATTATTTTCATCGACATCGTCATGTCGGGGGACAACGCCATCCTCATCGGTATGGCGACGAATAAGCTCAAGGGGAAAGCCCGACAGAAAGCCATCATGATCGGTATCGTGCTCGCGACCGTTCTCCGCGTCATCTTCGCTTCCGCCGCGGTATACCTCATGAGCCTCGTAGGGCTCAAACTCGCCGGAGGCTTCCTCCTCCTCTACGTCGTTTGGAAGTTTTACAAAGAACTTCGCGGCGGATCGCACGGTCACGGAGCCGAAGTCGCCGCTGCGGGAACTCTCGCCGCCGCCATCTGGACCATCGTCATCGCCGACGTTTCCATGAGTCTCGACAACGTTCTCGCGGTCGCCGGTGCCGCGCACGGCAATATGGCCGGCCTCGCCATCGGTCTCGTCGTTTCGATCATCCTCATGGCCTTCGCTTCGAGCGCTATCGCGAAGATGCTCGACAAATACCCGCAAATCCAGTGGGTCGGTCTCATCGTCATCCTCTTCGTTTCCGTCGAAATGATCCTCCAGGGATCCTTGGAAATCGAGAATAAGGTACTGCATGTGAACCTCCTTCCGTTCGTCGCGTTCGTCGTAGGTTCGGGATTCCTCGTATTGCAACAGAAGTTCCTGAAGCCGGTTTCGCGCGAAAAGGTGAAAGCTTGGATGTCGGAACGTTTCGCTCCGGTCCTCGTGGCGAACTTCGTCCTTCTCATCGTCCTCGCGCACTTCGGCGACGTCGTTACCGGATATCTCAAAGCGCACCCGGTTCTCATGTGGACCGTTTCGTTCGGATTGTTCCTCGCGATTCTCGAAGTCGTTTCGGTACTGCGGTCACCGGAAGAGAAGAAGGGGTTCCGTCTCTTCGGAAAATAGTTTCCCCCACGAAAAATCCCGACTCTTACGAGCCGGGATTTTTTTTACGTTTTGGCGACTATCCTCTTTCGCTGATGGAGCGCTGAGCGTCGCGATCGAGGTCGCGTTCGCGGAGAACCTGCTTCTTGTCGTGTTCTTTCCGACCTTTCACGAGGGCGACTTTCAGCTTGAGGAGGCTTCCTTTGAAATAGACTTCGGTAGCGATGAGCGTCACGCCCTTCTCCTTCACTTTTCCGGAAAGCCGGTCGATGTCCTTGCGCTTGAGGAACACCTCTCGTTCGCGGGTGGGATCGAGCGCGTGCTTGAGGTTGGGGGCGTGCGAATACGGAGAAACGCGCATTCCCACGATGGTGGGGCGGCCAGAAGCGAGGATGACGTAGCTTCCTTTGAGGTTGCAACCGCCTTCGCGGATGCTCTTCACTTCCGCACCCAAAAGTCCGATTCCCGCCTCCAGGGTTTCGAGCACGTCGAAATCGAAGAGCGCCTTTTTGTTCACGTGGACGCTCTCGATTTTCGGGGTTTTCTTAGAAGAAGTGTTGGACATTTGACTTATTTACTGCGGAAGATACTATCCACCGGCGGCATTAATGCAAAGAAAGGGGGTTCCGCAATGAAAATTCGTTTCGATTGGGTATCGCGAACCGTTCAGAACAGGATCGCGGTCGTCTCATTCGCATTTCTATTGCTCGTGTTGTTCGCGGCGGCCTTATTGGCGAGCCGTATGACGTACGTTGCAATCGAAACGTTGTTCTTCGGGACTTTCAAATCGGTTTTCGTCCTGCTTTTCGCTTGTGCGTTCACCGTGTTCGTCGCTTGTTCGGCTTGGTTTCTCTTTTTGCTCGCCTGGAGAGTTTGGAAGAAATTCAATCTGTATCTCGCTGCCGTCAAGGCATCCGCCGGCTCTTAGGAGCCGGCTTTTTCGTGCCTATTTTCCGAAATTCCGCTTCGCCGATTTGAGGCTCGAAACCGCGCGGTCGAATTCGTCGCGGTTGAAATCCGGCCAGAGGAGGTCGGAATAGAAGTACTCGGAATATTCCGACTGGAAGAGGTAGAAACCCGAATGCCGGATGTCGCCGCCCGTACGGACGATGAGGTCCGGAGCCGGGATGTCGCCGCCGTCGCAGTACGAAAGGAAGCCCTTTTCGTCGAGCGTTTCCGGATCGACGCCCTCGGCGATGGCACGCTTGGCGGCACGCACGATTTCGTCCTGTCCTCCGTAGCCTACGGCGAGAACGAGCGTGAGCTTCTGGTGCGACGCGGTCTCTTCTTCTACCGCGTCGAGGGTTTCCACGACGTCCTGCGGAAGGATGGAACGGTTGCCGATCCAACGGAACTTCGCGTTTTCCTTCATGAGGCGTGCGCGGAGTTTTTCCACGCGTTCGAGAAGGAGCTTGAAGAGGTAGGCGAGTTCTTCTTCGCTGCGTTCTTCGACGTTCTTCTTCGCGAGAGCCCAAAAGCTCACGACGTCGACGCCGTCTTCGAGACAGTAGTCGATGACTTCTTCCATGACGTCGGCGCCCTTGGTGTGCCCGAGGAGGGTCGCGAAAGCGTGGCGCTTCGCCCAACGGCGGTTGCCGTCCATGATGAATCCGAGGTGCATGCTTAGTGCGAGTCGAGGTAATCTTGCAAAATGATGGAGGCGGCCATGGCGTCTACGCGCCCCGCTTCCTTGCGTCCGATCCCGGCCTCTTCGAGGCTGAAATACGCCGCCGAACTCGAAAACCGCTCGTCCTGTTCGTAAACGGGAACGTTCGGGAACCGTTCTTTCAGCTTCGCCGAAAACTTCCGCATGAGCCGCGTTTCTTTCGATTCGCGCCCGTCGGCATGGTTCGGCAATCCGATGACGAAACCGGTGATTTTCCGTTCCGCGACGATCTTTTCGAGGTCGTCGAGGGCGGTGTGCGTGGCAATGTCGGAAACGGGCATGGCGATTCCCGCGATTTCGGTCGCGAGGCCGATGCGCTTGGTTCCGAAGTCGAGACCGAGAAGTGCCATGTTAGGCTTTTACGGCTACTTCGATGCGGATGCGGACGTAGGTATCTTCGCCCAGGTGGACCTTGATGTCGGTGGTGCCTTCCTTTTTGAGGTGGTGGCCTTCAGGAAGCGCGACGTTCTTGCGTTCGAGGACGAATCCGTAGTCCTTCTTGATGCGTTCGATGATTTCGTGTTCGCCGATACCTCCGAAAATCTTTCCGCTCGCGCCCGAAAGTTCGAAACGGATGGTCTGTCCGTGGAGCTTTTCGGCGATCTTGTGGCGGTCTTCGATGAGACGGCGCTTCTGGTCCTGCTTTTTCTTGATGCGGGCGGCCTCCTCGGCGACGGCCTTGTCGTCCATGAGGATGCCGAGGCCTTTCGGTACGAGGTAGTTTTTCGCCTGCGCGTGGCTGACTTCGACGATTTCGCCTTCCTTTCCGATACCGGCGAGGCGGGTCGTGAGTTTCACTTTGAGCTTTTCGGCTGCCATGGCGGGGGAGGGGTTAGGTTCTCTGTGGTCATTTCGCTTGCGAGCGGACTCGGAAACCCGTCGGTACCGCAGCGACTTTAACTTCAGTTAGGAGCCAGGTCCGGCGGATTTCCGAGTCCCACCCTGCGGTTCCGATAGTTTTCGAAACCGGGGACATGTTCGGTCGTAGTATTCCGAAACCCGTTTGGCCGAACTATTCTGCCGCGATCGCGTCGAGGTCTTCCTGCGAAGCGGTTCCTCCGTCGATGGTTTCGAGGATGATCTTGTATCCGAGGAGTTCGGAAGCGAGGTTGATGTTGGTTCCGCCCTTGCCGAGAACCTTCGGCTTTTCTTCGGAAGTGACGGTCGCGGTGATGGTGCGGGAATCCTCGTCGACGAGAACGTCCACGACTTCGCCCGGTACGAGCGCCTTCTTCGCGAGGTCGCGCATGTCCGGAGCGTAGTTGATGATGTCGACCTTTTCTCCGAAGAGTTCGTCGACCACGCTCTTGACGCGGATACCCTTCGGTCCGATGAGGGAACCTGCCGGGTCGATTTCGTCGTATTCGGTAGCGGCGATGAGCTTGGTCTTAAGTCCCGGGATACGGGCGATGGAAACGATTTCCACCGATCCTTCTTCGAGTTCCGGAACGTTGGCTTCGAAAAGCTTCACGACGAGTTCCTTGTCGCGGCGGGTGAGGACGACGCGCGGTCCGGTCATGGTGTCTTCTTCGATGCGCGCGACGTAGAGGTACATGCGCTGGCCCGGAACGTACCGGTCCTTGGAAACCTGTTCGGATTTCGGGAGGACGACCTGGGTGCCGTTGTAGTCGTAGATGACGCGGTTCTTTTCGACGAGTTCGACCTTGAGGTTCACGATCTGGCCTTCCTTGTCCTTGAAGAGGTTGAAGATCTTTTCCTTTTCGGTTTCCTGGATCTTCTGAACGATGACCTGGCGTGCCGCCTGGGAAGCGATGCGTCCGAAGCCTTCGGAGGTCACGACTTCGTCGGTGACGTCGATTTCGATGGTATCGCCGAGGGTGAATCCGTCGCCGTCTTCGCCCAAGTCTTCGAGCGCGATTTCGGTTTCCGGGTTTTCCACGGTTTCCACGACGGTCTTTTCGAGACCGATTTCGATGGTGCCCGAATCTACGTCGATCTTGACGTTGACGTTGGAATCCTTGTTGCCGAAGTCCTTCTTATAGGCGGTCTTGATGGCGGCTTCGATGATTTCGAGGAGCTTGTCGCGGGAGATTTTCTTTTCGGAGCTGATCTGGTTGATGGCTGCTTCGATTTTTCGAATGTCGATCATAAATCGGGAAAGATAGGGATAGGGGTATTTACGAAAAAAGAATCCGCGCGAACGAATTCTTTGCTTCGAATCTGGGGAAATTGTATCCGATTCTTCCGCTCGCGCAAGAGGAAAACGGCAGGCCGCGAAAGTGTTTACCAAAACATACGAAACGTCCACGTCAAGCCACGTTTTTGGTTCAGAATTCCGCGATATGGTAACCTTGAACGGTAACAGTCACGAAAAACCAAAAGAAAAAATGTCAGCATTTACGAAAAAAATCCAAGCGACCCTCCTTGCGACCGCTCTCGTCGCACAGTCGGTGACCTCTTTCGTCGAGGTATCCGCAGATGGGGAATCCGAAGCCCGCACGTTCATCGTCACCGCGTACTATTCGCCGCTCCCGAATCAGAACCGGTACCTTATGGGAACCTACGAAGCCGATCTCCGCCTCAATGGGAACGGCACCCATGGAGCGAGCGGAAAGCCGGTATACGTCGGCATGCTCGCGGCGCCGAAGCATTACGAATTCGGCACTGCGATTCATCTCGAAGGCCTCGGGACCGGTACCGTCGACGACCGCGGGGGCGCCATCGTAAAAGCGGGCGACCGCGGACAGGAGTTCGACCGCATCGACGTATGGATGGGACAGGGCGACGAAGGTCTCAAACGCGCGCTTTCCTGGGGGCGCCGCACCGTAAAGGGGCGCGTCTACAAAGGGGAAACCGTATTGAAGGACTCCGTTTCCATCGAACTCGCCGCCGTTCCCAAGGCAGACCTTCCCGCTTTGCCCGTAAAATCCGTCGACGAACGCGTATGGAGCGAGCCGATCGGAGCGAAAAGCTCAGTCGAGATGATTCGCGCCCTTTCCGAAAAACTCGTGACTACCGGATATCTCACTTCCGGCGTCCGCGATACGT
>JASDUA010000097.1:0-2450 GCA_041891375.1 Patescibacteria group bacterium | reverse complement strand
GTTTCCGCACTCTTTCCTACCGATGAGGAATCGGTAAGCGCGCCCGTGGAGCTCGAAGAATTCGGATTCTTAATAAGGCCCGCCACCGACCCGCTCAATCCGGTGGGGTAGTTTCCCGTAACGCTCACCGCGCCGGTGACGGGAGAAATGCCCGCGACCTGCACGTATCAAACGTAACGCCTCTTCCCATCCGTTTGGACGGAAACGGCGTCCGCGGCGCCTACGGTCACCGTTTTCGGGTCGTAAGCGGCTCCTGCGGTCAGGAACGCGGATACGAACCGTTGGGGAAATCAGGCGATCTTGAACTTGTCGGGATTGAGTTTCAATTTCCCCCAATCCGGATTTCCGGCCGAATAGTTGGTGTTCGCGTCGTTCCAATTTCCGCCCGTCAGGACGTTGGGATTGCCGTCTGCGTACACTAAGGCTCACGTAAGCGCGGCGGTCGAATCGTGCACGACGTAGTATCTCGGCGAATTTCCGGTCACGGCGCTTTCCGCCGTCACGGCGGAATAGACCGACCGCACGTTGGCTTTCGTTGCCGAATCCTTGGCATCCTGAGAGTAACCTGAAAGGGCTAGGAATCCGACGGTCGCGAGAATCGCGAGGATGGTCACCACGACGATGAGTTCCGCGAGCGTGAATCCTCCGAACCGTTTCTTTTTCGTTTTCTTTTCGGGACTTTCCATACGCGTTTAGTAAATTTTCCATGCGTGCATTCCGAACGAATTCGCCGTCGGATTCTGGTCTACGTTGCTGCCTCAGGCGTAATTGTTGGTAATCTTGAACCTGACGACGCTTCCGGGAGCCGTAATCTTGATGAATCCCTGGAGGAAATACCCGCAACTTCCGCCTCCGACGTTCGTGTTGTCGAAATAGTTCGTCAACGTCGCCGATCCCGATCCGGAAACGAAATTGACCGTGCCTAGTGCTCAGCCGGTGAAATTGTTCTGCCCCGCGCAACCGTAGACCTGGTAGAAATAGGTACCGACGGGCATTGGTCCGGTATTCGATCCGTAAACGGCGCCGTCGGCTCCGAACGACATGTCGTTCGGGAGGTTCGAAGCGTAGGGTACTCAAGCGAGTTCCGAAGCGGTCGTCAGGTTTCCCCGTACGGTGACGTCCCCGCCCGATACGCTCAATCCTCATGCGAGCGCGTTCAATTGCGAAACGATGTCGTTCCATGCCGTCGAAGACAGCGTGGTGCCCGCGTTCGGAAGGGCGCCCCATGCCGCGGATGCGAACGTCGAAGCCGCCCAGACGGAGGCGATTGCCAGCGCGAATCAGAGTCCGTGTTTGAATCCTTCGGCGACGGAGTTTTTGTTCGTGGCCATGTTTTGAAGACGGATTAGCGACGTGGCATGAAAAATGCGCACGGTTGTGCGCACAATTCTAAACGTGTTTTTGACCCGAATCAACTCGACTTCTTCGAACCGGATTATCCGATTCGAATGCCGAATTTTTCCGATACCTTCGCGATGACCGCGTCTTCCACGGCTTTCATTTCCGCGTATTCCTCGTCGGTTTCATGGTCGTACCCGATAAGGTGGGCGAAAGAGTGGATGAGGAGCTTGTAGGTTTCGAGTTCCGGCGTATTCCCGTATTCGGGTGCCTGTTCGCGGATTCTGGATTCCGAAAGGATGACTTCTCATGCGACGTCTTCGTCGGCGCAGTCCGCGAAATCGTCGTGGTAATGGAAGGAGAGTACGTCGGTCGTGGAATCCTTTTCGCGGTAGGTGCGGTTGTACGTGCGCATCGTTTCGTCGTCGACGAAGGCCACGTTCACGATGCCGTTCTGGGCTTCCGGGGCGGCGACGGAGGTTTCCCTCGCGATGGCCGAAACGACCTTTTCATCAAGGTCGAACGGGATGTCGGAAACGAAAACGGGGGAGAAAGCCATGCTAGTCGCTTTTAACGGTATAGTTCCGCAATCCCGGCTGGGCGTAGAAAACGGGTTTTTTCGAACAGTCCTTCACGTCGGATTCGTAATCGAAGAACGCGGCGGATTGGGTTCCCGGTACCGTATTCATGTAGAACGCGAAGACGGTATAGTCGGCATTGGAATCGTCGACGTCTATCTGGATCGGCGGCTTTCCGGAAAGCTTCGATCCTTTCGGAACGAGTACGCGGACGTACTGCTTGTTGTCGCCGTTGCCCTGGATGAATATCTGGCGCTCGTGCTCGCTGGGCGGAATGCCCAGGTCGTAGAGGAGTCCACGGATCTTTTCTTTGTCGTCCACGCTCATGCGGTGGTCGCTTTCCAGACGGAACCCGTTCAGAACCCTGCATCCGTCGATCGGTTGTGCCTTGAGTTCGAACGAACGGTGTACGTATCGGTCGGACTTGTTTCCGGAGATGGAGGTGAATACCGGATAGGTGAAATTGCCGGTGAACGGTTTGTTCTTCTCGCCGGGGAAGATTTCTTCGAAGAAGGCGTTCACGCGGGAATCGTT
>JASDUA010000096.1:1484-2487 GCA_041891375.1 Patescibacteria group bacterium | reverse complement strand
ATCATGGAGCATCCGGCCATGCCGCGTCCGGTGTTTCCGGTATCGGCGGAATCGTCCGTAACGTTCGCTACGGCAGTAGCTTGCGCGTTTCCGGTCGAACCGGATTCGCCTTCTATGACGAATTTTCCGGTATACATGCCCATCGAGCACGAGAAGCGTACGGTTCCGGACGCGGGCGAAACGAATTCCACCACGTTTTCTCCGGCTTCGAGCTGCTTGCGTACGCCTACGGACGGAATGGTGAACTGGCTCGCGCAGCTGAACGGCGCCTTGGCGTCGATGACGAGGCGGATTTTCGTATTGGGGCGGATCTTGATGACGGAAGGCGTATAGCCCCTATTGTCTTCGACCATCCGAACTTCCTGGGTTTCGAGTTTGGAAGTATCGACGGCTACGGCCGGTGCCTGTTTGGGAGTTCCGAGCGAGAGGAGGTTGTACCCGTTGGCGATGTTGAAGAACGCGAGCGCGAGTACGACGACGCCCGTGAATTTGAAGAACGCCTTCGCGGATTCCCCCTTGAAGAACGAAGTGAGGCCGCCTACCGAGAGGAGTCCCGGCGCGGTGCCGAGGGCGAAGAACGCGAGCGTGAGCGCGCCGGTCATGAAACTGCCGGTGCTGATGGCGTACGCCTGCATGGCGAGCGTGAACCCGCAGGGCAGGAAGAACGTGAGCGCGCCGGTCGTCATCGTGCCGAGAGGACCGGAAGAACCGGATCCGATTTCGCCGCCGAAGAATTTCGGAAGGGTGATCGAAACGTCGCCCAATCGGGGGGAGAGGTTGGTGAGCTTGATTCCGAGAAGGAGCATGAGCACGCCTACTCCGAGCGTGACGAACCCGACGAACACGTTGGAGAATCCGATGAAAGAACCGAACGCGCCCAACAGGCCGCCGAAGAATCAAAATCCCAGAACGCGGCCGAGATTGAAGAGGATATGCGGCTTGAAACGGGACCAGCCGTTTTCGTTGGCGTGGGTTTCGTTCCATTTGGCGCTGACGCCGAGAA
>JASDUA010000096.1:397-1474 GCA_041891375.1 Patescibacteria group bacterium | reverse complement strand
GGGCCATGCAGCTCGAAACTCCGGCCGTGAGGCCGACGAGGAACGCTACGGAGAGCGTAGGAGCGGAGAGCGTGCCGACTCAGCCGAACGAGAATCCGAAGAACTGCGCGAGATAGTAGAGCGTGCCGATGGCGATGGCCGAAACGAAGACCGTTTCGTATTCCGAAGCGTCGGATTGGAACCAGGGGAGGTCTTTCTTTTTTCAAACGGAGTAGCCGTTATCGACGATGGCCGATTCGACGGCGCTCCAATCGGGGGCTTTCGATTCGTCGTACGATACTTCGACCGTGCCTTTCGATTGGTTCGCGGAGACTTTTTCGACCCCGTCGATGCCACGGATGGTTTTTTCGAGCAGGACCTCGCAGGCCTTGCAGTGCATTCCCGAAACCGGGACGGTATTTTTGCGCATGGGAAAAAGGTGAAGGAAATGGATTGTAACCTTCCGGCTAGTCCAATTTCTTCACGTCGGCGCCTACGCGCGCGGAATAATCCCATCCCCAAGCGCTTCCGTCTTGCCAAGGGGGCGGAGGAACGGCAAGAAGAGCCGCATCTCTCGCGGATTCGGTTTCGATTCGCACGAACCGCTCGAACGGTTGGGGTCTCGTTTCGACTTCCGGGAGTTCGTAGGACTTCGAAACGACGACGCCCTTTTCGGGCACGCTCTGCTTCGCGCAATCTGAGGAATCGTTCTCCGCCGGGGCTTCGCTACAGAAGATCGAATGCCCCGACTTCATCGCATGGCCGTCGTCCATCCCCATGCCGAACATGTCCCAGGCATGCACCGCGGACATGTGGGACGCGACCGCAAAGGCCGTGAGCGCGAGATAGGAGACGAATTTTTTCATTAGCGGGAAGAAACGCCGAATACGCGTACGAGTTCATCGATGAATTCTTTCTTTTCTTCGGGATTCCCGTCGGAAAGGCGGTGCGCGGCACACGAATCGAGGTGGCCGGTGAGCACGATCGCGTTGGCGCTCCTGAGAAAACCGAGCGCGGCATTCACTTGTTGGGCGACGTCGACGCAGTAGCGGCCTTCTTCGGCCATCTTCTCGATGGTTTCCAAAAGCCCCTTGGCCT
>JASDUA010000096.1:0-387 GCA_041891375.1 Patescibacteria group bacterium | reverse complement strand
ATATAAGAAACTCCCGCGGGCAACGTTCGAAACCCCGGGAAAGAGACCGAAAAAGAAAGCGTTGAAAGACATGCCCAAAGCGTACGTTTTCGAACTGTTCGTCTTTGGCATCATGCACTACGGAACGGTTGCCGCATGTTGGTTCCTTCCCGTGTTCTTGGCATTCTCGATGTCGGGACCTTGGTGGCAAGGCGCGGCATTGGGTTATGCGGCCGCAGGGGCGCTCATGACGGCGTACCTCTGGTATCTCCAATATCGGAAAAGACGGATGAGCCTCCGTCCTCTTCTGCTGGGGGCGGTGTGGCCGTACGCTTCGAGCCTGTTTTACGAGCCATATGCGCTCGCTGATCAGCTCGAGCCGTTCTGACGGCAAAAACGAATCCCCCC
>JASDUA010000095.1:13784-16282 GCA_041891375.1 Patescibacteria group bacterium | reverse complement strand
TCTTCAAGGTAGGGGAGAACTACTCCCGCGAACTCCGCCGCTTCATCTCCAACATCATGGCCGCGTTCGAACCGCTCATCATCGTGTTCGTCGGCGCCATCGTCGGTACCATCATCCTCTCCATCATGCTTCCGCTCTTCAAACTCGGAGAAGTCGCGAAGAAGATGTAGCACAACCGTTAATTTTCCGTATAATCGGAACGATACCTCACTCCCGAAACCATGCTCGACCACGCGATGATTCCCGCCCACCCGATGCGAGACGCCCTCCTCGGCGTCGTCATCGACAACCGCGTTTCCGACTTTTATTACACCGTCGGCACCCATCCGGGAGCGAAAATCTCCGGTGAAATCGCCCATATCGACGAAGGCATCGACAAGATCACGCCCGAAGAAGCCAAGAGTTTCGCGCAGTCGCTCATCACGTTCGAACAGCACGAACAGCTTTTGCGTACCAAAAACCTCGACTTCTCGTTCGAATTCAACGGGGCGCGTTTCCGTGGAAACGTTTCGTTCCAGATGGGGTACTACATGACGGTCCTCCGCCAGCTTTCTTCAAGCATTCCGAAACTTTCCGACCTCAAGCTTCCCATCATCTACGAAGACGTCACCAAAGTCGGACAGGGGCTCATCCTCGTAACGGGTCCGACCGGTTCCGGTAAGTCGACCACGCTCGCGGCGATGATCAACGAAATCAACGCGAACTATTCCAAGCACATCATCACGATCGAAGACCCGATCGAATACATCCACCCGCACAAGAAGTCGATCGTCGAACAGAAGGAAATCGGGCGCGACGTCCCCAATTACAACACCGCGCTCATCGGCGCGATGCGTCAGAACCCGCAGGTCATCCTCTTCGGTGAAATGCGCGACCGCGAAGAAATCGAAATGGCGCTCAAGCTCGCGGAAACGGGGCACTTGGTATTCTCGACGCTCCATACCCGCTCCGCGCACCAGACCATCTCGCGTATCATCGACTCTTTTCCCGCAGCCCAGCAGAACCAGATCCGCCTCCAGTTGGCCGACTCGGTCGTCGGCGTATTCTCGCAGCGCCTCTTGAAGAAGGGCGACGGATCCGGACTCCTTCTCGCGAAAGAAATCCTTACCAATACTACGGCGGTAAAGAACCTCATCCGCGAAAACGAGCTCCACCAGATTCCTTCCGTCATGCAGACTTCGCGCCGCGAAGGCATGCAGGTTATCGAACAGGATATCGTCGAGTTCGTAAAGAACGGCGAAATCTCGCTCGAAGAAGGTCTTAAGTACGCCAACAACCCGAAGTACGTCCGTGACAACGTACAGTAGCTTGCCGTTGGAGTGGCCACGTCGGACGAACGTGGCAGGAAAACATTTCGCATACTTTTCGTTGCGTACGACATGGGAGGGGATATACTCGCGTATTCTCCTCCTTTTTCGTATTCCGGAGCATTCCGACCACCGTTTTCCATGCGAACCCTCAAAGGCTACCGACTCGAAATCCCGTCGCACGATCCCGCCATGTCCCTTCGCGACGTCATTTTGAAAAACCGCGGAATCGACCCCTCGGGCGACCTTTCGTCGTTTTTCACTCCTTCGTTCGCCGATTTGCACGACCCGTTCCTCTTCCCCGGGATGGAAGACGCCGTAACGCGCATATTGAAGGCCCGCGAGAACAAAGAACGCGTCGTCATCTTTGGCGATTACGACGTCGACGGCGTTTCTTCCACGGCCATGCTCGTGCGCTTTTTCCAGTCGATGGGCATGGAGATTTCGTACCGTTTGCCCCACCGCGTCAAAGACGGATACGGAATGAAACCGTACTTCATGGACGAGCTCGCCAAGGCCGACGTGAAGCTCGTCATTTCGGTCGACTGCGGCACCCGCGACGTGGAAACCGTGAACCGCGCGAAAGAACTCTGAATAGACGTCATCGTTACCGACCACCACGCCGTCCCTGAAATCGTACCGGAAGGCATCGTCGCGCTCATCAACCCGAAAATGCCGGATACGACGTATCCGTTCACTAGCCTCGCCGGAGCCGGAGTCGCGTTCAAGCTCCTTTCCGCCGTTACGGCCCGTGCTTTCGCCCCGTTCGAGTACGAAAGGCGTATTGCCGACTTCGTGGAATTCGCCGCGCTCTGAACGGTGGCCGACATGATGCCGCTCGTAGGGGAAAACCGGACGATCGTCTCACTCGGGCTCGCCCGCATTAAGAAAAGCCGTTCTTCCGGCCTCCGTAAGCTCTGCGAAGGAAAAGAAGAAGTGGCCGACCTCATCGGTTTCCATATCGGTCCCCGAATCAACGCCGCCGGACGCATGGATACGCCGTACACCGCCCTCAAGCTCCTTTTGGCCGCAGACGACCGAGTCGACGCGCTCATGACCGAAATCGAAGACCTCAACGCGCGCCGCAAGACTTCTACAGAGTACTTTTTGAACCACGCCATGCAGGTTACCGATCCTTCGGAAGGCGTGGCGTTCTACGAAAACGACCAACTCGAACACGGCATCATCGGC
>JASDUA010000095.1:12152-13774 GCA_041891375.1 Patescibacteria group bacterium | reverse complement strand
GGACGCCTCTGCGAAGCGTTTACCAAACCGGCCATTGCCCTCAAACGTGAAGAAGGCAAACTCGTGGCGAGCTGCCGCGCTCCGGAAGGTTTCGACATGGTCTCGTTCCTTACCGAATTCAAGGATTCCTTCCTCGCGTTCGGCGGACACAAACAGGCTGCCGGCTTCTCGATTTCGGTAGAGAAGTTCGACGATTTCCGAGCCCGCGCATCCGCTAGGGCTCACGAAATCCGCGCCGGAATCACGGTAGGGGAACGGCCGCTCAAAGCCGACATGGAACTCTCGCTCGACGACGTTTCCGAATCGCTCGTGAAAGAAATCCGTTCGTACGGCCCATACGGGATGTCATTCGCCTAGCCGGCGTTCTTCTTCCGCGGCGTGAAAGCCCGGGTGGAAAAACTTGGAAAAGACGGCAAGCACTTCAAGCTCGTCGCGCCGAACTTCTCGGGCAAGATCAACGCTTTCGGTTTCGGACAGTTCGATAAGGAACTCCTCTCTCGTGATACTTTCGACCTGGTGTGCGAAATGGAAGTCGAAAAGTGGATGGGCAGAAGCGGAATCGTACTTACCGTCAGGGACATCGTCGCATAGAAAAACGGGGCCGAGGCCCCGTTTTCGTTACTGCGGATTCTTCTTGGGAATCGCGGCGTAGGCGATTCGGATGCGCTCTTCGATGAGGGCGACCTGGGTCTTGGCGATTTCGAGTTCTTTCTCGGCTTCGACTACGGCGCCCTGTTCGGCGAGCCATTCGGCCTTATCGATGCGCTCGAAGACCGGCATCTTCTCGGGATCGGTGGTAATGCCCTGGCGAGTGAGGACTCAGGCGACCTTCTGTTTGCCTTCGAGGACCTCGGTGAGGAAGACGGTTTCGGCATCGGTGCGGTCTTCTTTGTACTCGAAGGCTTCGGCGATGCGCGCGAGCGAATCGTGGAAGGACTTGAGCGCTTTGCGGTCTTCCTTGGCGCGGAAGAGGAGATTGGGGATCTTATCGAAGACTTCGTGTCCGTCTTCGGAAACTCCGGATTCGTCCGTAAGGAGGACCGGCGGCTTTTCGAGCGATTTGTCGAACGTCGGCTTCGCTTCCGGAGTTACGGTTTTGACTCCTTCGAGCGCGGCGATGCTCGCCTTGTGTTCGGCGGCGTTGAAGCCCGGAAAATCGGATGCCGATTCTTTGTTAGCCATGGTGTCGGATTGGGAATACGCAAACATGCTACCATGCTTTGCTGGGGCAGGCAAAAACACGGATGAAAAACATTGAAAATCGTTTTGACACTAAAAGTGGTTTCCATACAATGCACGAGCGCTCAGGGGAAACCCGGCGTGAAAGACATTTTGCGGGCGTAGCTCAATGGCTAGAGTCCCTGCCTTCCAAGCAGACTGTTGTGGGTTCGAGTCCCATCGCCCGCTCCATTGTTTTTCTTCTCGGGTGTGTAGCTCAGGTGGTTAGAGCGCGTCTCTGATAAGGACGAGGTCCGTGGTTCAAATCCACGCACACCCACCATTCATTTCGCTCAAAAGCATCGGAGACTGGCGCAATTGGCTAGCGCACGTGCTTTGGGAGCACGGGGTTGTGGGTTCGAGTCCCACGTCTCCGACCATACGCTAAGAATCCATTCATATGG
>JASDUA010000095.1:7794-12142 GCA_041891375.1 Patescibacteria group bacterium | reverse complement strand
GTGGTCAGGACGTCGGGTTTTCATCCCGCAAACCGGAGTTCGATTCTCCGTAGCGCTACCAATCAAATCTAAAAACCTCCTTCCGAGTTATCGGGAGGAGGTTTTTTTGTCGTTCGGTTCTTGGTAACTTCCGCACCTACCAGACTTACTCCGTAAAGTAATTGAGGTTCCTGTTCACGTAGAAGATGAAAGCGATTCCCGCGATGATCGAAAACCCCGTGCTGTAGGCCATGCTCGTCATGATCGCTTCGTGCGTCGGAATATCGGCGATATTCATGATGCGGTAGTACTCGGTCATGATCGCCGGGTTTTTCGAGACGAAGAAATAATTCGCTGACGACAGTACCAATTCGAAAAGCGACACGCCCATCACCGCGAAATAGGCCCATTCTTTCCTTTTGTAAACCCCGTACGCTACGCTTCCGGTCAGTATTCAGTTGGCGAGGTACGCGAGCGCCGCCGAGTTTCCAATCAAAGTATTCGGTCCGAATTGTGCCCAGATGGTTCCTTTCACATACCAGAGCCAGAGCATGAACGCCACGCTTCCGACCGACAGGAGCGACAATCAGAAAATCACCTTGAAGCCTAACGGCATGGCATCGTCGTCATAAGAATAGTCGTCCAAATCTTCTCATTTCACCAATAGGAGATAGGCAAAAACGAATAACTGTACGAACGGAACGAGAAGGAGGATCGACCACCATCCGCTCGCTCAGATGTTCCTGAGGCGTTTGACGGCGACGTTCAATCAGAGCACGGTTACGGCGACGAAAATGGCGGTTCAGACCTTCGCGAAGTAGTTCGCGAAATCGCCCAGGGCCGCCCGGTCTTGGGCTTGGATCGCCGCCATGACGTCGGCGTGGGAATTCATGTAATACCACATGGCTACCGCGTTCGCGGTCAGCGCGAGGGGGAGTATTTTCAAAAATACCGCCATCGCGTAGCGTCCGCGGCCGATGCTTCCGGATATCGAAAAAAGGTCGCTCATGTCCGAATAGTTAAGGAAAACCCGCTTCTTGATTTCGTATCGTAATGAAAATTCTTAAGAAATCCTTAAAAATTCGCACGAATCTCGGGTTTTAGAAAAGTCCCGATCGTGAGATCGGGACGGTTTGGGGAAGCACGGATTCCTTTCGGAACCGTTTATCCCCGGATGCGGCCTATTGGGCTGGATACCATTGGCGTGAGTACGGGTCCCAGCAGATTTTGCGGAACACCGGACGCCCGTCGTAGGTTTGACCGACGAAGTCGCTCCTGCATTGCCTTTCGGACGGCGCCTCGTAAACGTAGACGCGTTCCGGTTGTCGTTCGCTCGTGAGAGCGTTGGCGATGACGCCGATGGCGACCACCCCGGCGACTACCGCCAAGGCGTTTCCGTCGCGCCCACGACCGTGGTCGTAGTTGCTGTCGTTACGGTAATGGCCGCGATGGCCGTAATCGTGCGCCAGGGCCGGCTCGGTCGCGAGACCGAGCGCCATGAACGCTGCGAAGAGCGAAAGCAGGGCTTTCTTCATGTCGTTCTCCTTCTCCAAAAATTTCGACCGAGCCTCGGGAGGATTCCTTTGGCACGGATATCATACGGGTTTCGATGAAATCGTCAAAGCAGGCATCCTCCGGTGTGATTGCTTTTCGCTCAAAATCCCGTACTTTTTTCAAAATACTTCCGAATTCCCAAACGTGACCGATTCTCTCAGGCAGTTCAAGAAATTCCAGGATGCGTTCTTGCCGTTCGTCTTCGGAAAGTCCGACGTGGCCGAACTTTTCGAAATCGCGCTCCTCATGCGCGGACATCTGCTCATCGAAGATTTTCCGGGAGTGGGGAAGACCACTATCGCCAAGGCTTTCGCCCGGTTGCTCTGACTTTCGCATTCCCGCATCCAAGGCACTTCCGACAGCCTTCCGCAGGACGTCGTGGGCGGCGAGACGTTCGATTTCGCGACGAAGGAATTCGTCATCAGGAAATGACCGGTATTCGCCGAGGTCGTACTGATCGACGAAATCAACCGCATGCACCCCAAAACCCAGAGCGCTTTTTTGGAATGCATGGAGGAGAAATCCGTTTCGGTCGCCGGAAGCACGTTCGCGCTGCCGGAGTTCCACTTCGTCATCGCTACGCAGAACCCCCTCGAATACGTGGGGACGTTCCTCTTGCCCGAAGCCCAGAAAGATCGTTTCGCCGCCGTAGTGAAGATTGGTTATCCGAGCGACGAAGTCCAATCCGAAATTATCCGTTCCGGATCTTCGGGACGCATGGAATCGGTGCTCGCTTCGCTCGCGCCGTCTTTCGGCCCCGAGGTTCTCAGAACCTGCATGGAAGAGGCTGCGGCCGTACGGATCGACGACGTGGTAATTAAGAAGCTGGTCGCCTTCGCCAACGCTACGCGCGCCGACGACCGCTTGCGTTTCGGCGTGTCGCCGAGAGGATTGAATTTGTTCGCGTCTGCGCTCCGTTCCAAGGCGTACCTTTCCGGGAGGGATTACGTGATTCCCGAAGACGGCATAAGCCTCGTGGGACCCTTCTTAGCCCACCGCGTATCCGCGAAGGACGCGGCGTTCCCGGTTACCGAACTCGCATGAATCCTTTCCGAACTCTACCGAAAGCACCTCGGGTAGGCGCGAACGCCTCAGTCAGGTCGTTCTTCGCGGGGGTTTCCCTCGTGGGGTTCCATCTCTTCGCCATCGGCTTCTTCTTTTTCGTCGCTGCGTTCCTCAAGGGCGTGCAAGTGCTGGTTTTCGTTCCGGCGCTCTTTTTGGGCATTTTTCTCTTTTCGCGCTTCGAATCCGAGCGCATCCGCAAGACCGTCGGGTTTTCTTTGGAGAGGGATAAGGATTCCTACCGGATTTTCGTTCATTCGCCCAAGCCGGTGGGATTGTCGTTCCGCGTGGCGTTCGCCGATGCCCAAGGCCATGTCACGTTCGCCGAGCCCGATGCCGGAACGATGTCGGTGCCGTATCCTGCGGCATGAGCCGCTTCGGTCCGGCTGTATTACCGCGGTTCGTTCGACCTTTTCCGCAAAGTCGCCGACCTCTGACCGCTTCCTCCCGAGTCTTCCCTCGTTTCGGGTTCTGAAGCGCTTTCGACGGATTCGTACCCGTTGTCGAAGAAGATACGAGCCGGGGACTTCGTCGAGCGTCTAGACGCGTTCCGCTCATCGTCTTCCGACGTTCCGTTCGTAAAGACCTGGGAAACGTCGAATGAAAATGCCGCGGCGTTCGCTCCTCCGGCGCCCAAAACCATTTCGGTGAAATCGACGGTTCCGCTTACGTTGCCGACCGCTTCCGACAAGGCCCGCGCGCTCGAATGGAAACTCGTCGCCCTCTGCTCGGGAATCATGGCTCTCCAATGGGAAAGCCTCGCTTTCGCCGCCTATCTCGCCGGAACGTTCGCGGTCTTCTTTTCGCTGAAGAACGTTTTGAAAGTTCCGAAATTGTCGAAGGCGGTGAAAACTTTCGCGACCTTCGTCTGCTTCGTCGCCATGGGCTACGTTTCTTGGAAAGAGTTTGACCTCATGGGACCGGTGAGCGTCTTCCTCATGCAGATCCTCGTCATCCATTTCTTCTATCCCGACGACCGGGACGAAAGCTTTCTCTACATCTTCCTTTCGCTCTTCGTTTTTGCGACGGTCTCTTTCTTATCCATCGGGGTCTGGTTCCTCGTCTTTTTCGCGGTGCTGCTGTTCCTCGTGTTGCGACTGCTGTTCCTGTCTTCGGGCTATCTTGGAAAAGATTCCACTTCGCTCCCGTTCAAGACCGAAGTTCCGCGGAAATACCTGGTGAACTCGTTTCTTGCGCTCTACGCGGCGACTTTCGCGTTCTTCGCGGTGCTTCCCCATGGCGACGGGTACCGCGGCGGGGTTTCGATTCCGACTTCCGATAATTCCGAGACGGCCACTTCCGGACTCAAGGACGACATCGCCCTCGGATGACTCCTGAACGTGAAACGCGACCCTTCGAAAAAGATCGTAGTGAAAAGCCCGACCGAAGAAGAGCGGAAGGCCTTCTCCACCGCGTATTGGCGCTGAGAGCGCTTCGCAACCTTTGACGGCACGGGATGGACTGCAGAAAAGGATTCGAGTTACCGGTACCTTCCCATGGTTCCGGCTTCCGGCCCCCGGCTGTCGCTTACCTATTACGATCCGGGTTCCAAAATCTTGCCGCTACCGTCCCCAGCCGCTTCCGTTACCGTCGGAAGGACGTACCGCAACGCCGCGTTCACGCAGAGGGTTTCCGATCCTGCCATCCACCGAACCGAAGAACCCATGGGTTCCGCGTATGAGGTGGGCGTGGTTTTTGCCCGAAACGCACAACCGGTCGATTCGTACCTTCCCGCAAACGCGCCGCTTTCGCC
>JASDUA010000095.1:5002-7784 GCA_041891375.1 Patescibacteria group bacterium | reverse complement strand
GGTTTCGAATATACCGTAGAAGCTCCGGCAAGAAGCCTCAAGTCGTTTTTGTACGAAGAAAAACGGGGGCATTGCGAATATTTCGCCACGGTTCTCGCCGTCACCCTCCGCCACTTCGGCTTTCCGGCCACGGTGGTCAACGGGTATTATTCGGGCGAATATTCGAGATTGTCGGATTCCTGGATCATCCGCGGAGAACAGGCGCACGCGTGGGTGGAACTTCCCGAAAATGGACATTGGACCGTCTATGACCCTACGCCCAACTCGGGAGTGGTGGTAAAATCCGCCGTCCAAGAATGGAAGGCCGCGGCCGTATCCGCCTACGATTACGTGGATTTGGTATGGTTCACCTACGTCGTCGGCTATTCGTGAAGCGCTCAGCGCGACCTTTTGGCGTCCCTTGCGAAACTCTGGCCGTTCGCGCTGGGGTTTGCCGCTACGACGCTTCTTTCGGTATGAATCTTCCGTATTTTCAGGGAACGTTCGAGACGCTCGCGTTTGTCGTACAAAGAACGCTTCTTGGAAGATTTCGGCAAGTTGGCGTGTCATGAGTTCCCGCTTTCCGAATTGGAAGCCGAGCATCCGGCATTGGTTCGAAAAACCCGCCGCGCGCTCTATGGCGCGGGCGGGTTCGGGGAAGGGGAGTACGCTTCTTTCTTGAAAGAGTGGAAGAAAGTTCTTCGCTCTGGCAAATAGTTATTTTCCGACAACCTCGGTTTTTACGAAATTTCCCGACGCGTCGACGTCCACGCGGAACGTCTTGGATATTTCTTGGCCCGTTCCGCTTTCGCCCATGCCGTCTTCGAACCCGTAGGTAACGCGGAACGTTCCGTCCGGCAACGGTTTTACGGTAGCCCGCGCGCCGTATCGGTAACGGTCGGCATCGCCGTTCGTGTCTTCTTCCGAGAGGTAACCGACGCTTTCGAGGTAGTTCGCCTTCGCGAGTTCGACCGCTTTCGGCGAGTACGAAGCCGGATCGCAGATGAACGCGCCCGCTTCTTCCGAGAATTTCACTTCGAGGCCGGTACAGCGTTCGTTCGCGTAGGCGAACGAAGCGAGGTTGTTTCCGGCGATGCCGTCGAAGTTCGAGTACCGCGGGAGGTTTCCGATTTTCAGTTTCACCGACTTGGGGACCGATATTTCGATAGCGCGTTTCGCGAAAGCGTAAGGGGAGAGCCGCGCGTATTTCACGGTCGCGTTGTCGATTTTCAAGACGCCTCCGGTTACGCTCACCGCTACCGGGTCGATGTTCGCGAACTGGATTTCGGCACTTTTCTGGTCGGCAGTGGAAATTTCCGTAATCGCTTTGACCTTCACCGTTCCGGAATCGGCTTTGACGATGCGGATTTCGGTCCACTTCGGGAGTTCCGGGAACTTTCGTCCGACGTTCGTGGCGGAATCGCCGAACTCGATCGAAACGCTGCCCGTGGAAATGCCGGTGTCGGCGACCGTTTCGGTTTTCTGGCGCTCCGCGAAGTTCGCGACGGTCTTGAAGGTTCCGTACGCTCCAGCCGCGAGCGATCCCGCAATGAGCATGCCGGCGGCCGCTATCGCCCATCCGTTAACGAGCTTTTTTCCGAACGCGCGGAAAGCCGCGATCCACGAAAGGGCGAAGAGCGTTGCGCCCATGGCTCCGGCAGCGAAGGGGAGCGCGCCGTGCGCTCATCCGAAGAGGTTCTGGTTCTCTATGACGATGCCGCTTGCGGAAATCCCGAATGCGGCAAGGAAACCGAGCGACGCCATGAAGAGGCCGAACGCCAGGAATCCGAAAAAGAAGAATGCCGCCACGCTCCATACCAAAGCGAACGTGCCGCCGATGGCCTCCGAAACCTTCGCGGCAATGGGGGGAAACCCGTTTCCGCCCGGATTCGAAGCTTCGCGCGAGGTTCCGTTCGCATCGTTCCCGGCTATCGAAATTTTCGACTTGTCCTTCATGAGGATAGCGAGCACGAGATAGGCGAGAACGCCTGTTCCGTAAAAGAAGAAGAGGAAAACGAAGAGGAGGCGGATGAAGAACGGATCGACGTCGAATTTGTCGCCGAGTCCCGCGCACACTCAGAATACGATGCCCTTGGAAGAATCCCGGTACAACGGCGATTTCATGCCGTCCTTCATGGTTCCGGCGAATTCGCCCATCCCCGATTTTCTCGATTTCGGAACGTCCGCGAAGGCGTCTTCGGGTTCTCAGAGCTCGTTGACGATACGCACCGCGTCGCCTTCTTGGCATTCGGTTCCTACGTAGGAAAGCTTCTCCGCCAAACGGTTTTCGATGTCTTGCGAGTATTCGGCACTGATTCCGTTATCGGTCACGTAGCGCCTTACGCGCTCGAGGTAGCTTTTAAGGAACGCTTCGGCCTGCGGAGTGACGGAGTATCCTTTTCAGGAAAGGTTGATAGTGGACATGATCGGACTGGTTAAGTGTTTGCTGCTTCGCGTATTCCTTCCACCGCTTTCGAGAGTTCCTGCCAAGCGTGCTCCATGAGTACCAGGGCGTCCCTTCAGCTGTCGGTCAGGCGGTAATACTTTCTGGGAGGTCAGCCGGTGGATTCCACCCAGTAGTACGAAATGAGGCCGTCGTCCTTCATTCGCGTCAGGAGGGGATAGAGCGTGCCTTCCACGACGATGAGGTTGCGCTCTTTGAGCGCGGTGATGACGTCCGACGCGTACGCTTCGCCCCGGCGGATGACCATGAGGATGGCGTATTCGAGGATTCCCTTGCGCATCTGCGTCGTGATCTTTTCGGATTCGCCGGCCATGGTTATGTTTTAGTACTATGTAACAC
>JASDUA010000095.1:4079-4992 GCA_041891375.1 Patescibacteria group bacterium | reverse complement strand
TCCAAAATTAAAATTACGATTTATTTTTCTCATTTTTTTAGTAATATGTAACACACGTTTGTGTAGTAATATTTTCCTTACGGTCAATCGAATTGGGGGGAGATGTAACTAAATCTTAAAAAAAACGGCCGAAACCTGGTTTCGGCCGCGTAGTTACGCCTTCTTGTTTTTTCGGTTCCGGTACCAGATGACCGCCTTCATTTCCACGTACTTGTTGCTGAAGTGCGCGAGGAAAAACGCCATGGGGAAGGTAATCGCCACGAGCAGGAACCATTCCGGGTACGGTACGCTTTCACCCTTGAAGACCGTGAATCTCAGCACGCCGATGACGAGGGCGTGGTACAGGTATACCGAATACGAAAGCCTCGCGATCCATTTGAACGGACGGTTGTCCAGCCATCGTCCGATTTTTTTCGTGTAGGCGACGGTGAACAGGCCGATTCAGAGAAGCGCCGGTACGAACGGGAATCGGTACGGTCAAGACGGCCACGAGTACGCGAAATCGTCGGCTTCGCGTATCGTCCAGAGGAAATAGAACGCGCCGAACATCGACGCGAAGAACGCCGCGTCGAACCAGTACGAATGCTTGAGCCGTTTCATTTCGGCATAGATCGCCACTCCGCCCACCGCCATTCAGAGGATGAAATGGAGTCAGAACATGAAGGGGTTGTACGTGGGGAACCATAACGCTACCGGGCCCTCGCCCAACGGGTAGGGGATTTTCATGAACGCGAAATGCCCCGCGAGGAATATTCCCGCTGCGGCGGCGAGTCATGCCCATGCGAATTTTCTGGGCATCTTCACGATGGTTCACATCACCGCCACCACGGCGAGCCCGCCGAGCATGTCGAAGGCGATGTACCAGAGGGGTCAGTTCAGTTCGGCAGGAAAGAACGTCGCCGGATGGATCCAA
>JASDUA010000095.1:3574-4069 GCA_041891375.1 Patescibacteria group bacterium | reverse complement strand
GGGCATTCATCAGAGTACCGCGAAGACCGCTACGAGGGTGATGGCGAAGGCTACGTAAAAAGCGGGGGCGATCCTGAGGAACCGGTCGATGAGCGCGCTTTTGACGTCGGGCGCCGGAGCTCCTTCGTAAATCGTCCTCCAGTACGGCGCCGACCGGAGCATTCCTCAGAGTATGAAAAAGAAGCTCACCGTGACAGGCCAGGTTTCGACGAACTGGTAAAGGTCCCAGTTCCACTGGGGCAGGTTTTCGATGCTCCTCTGTTGGTTGAGGTGGTAACAGACGACGCTCAAGCAGGCCAGCGCCCGGAGGCCGGTCAATCAGGACAGGTTCTTCGGCATGGACCGAATCTACCCCGTTTTATTTTTTTGAAAAGCGTTTTTCCGATTTTCCGTAAAGCCTGCGTACGTACATTTTCTTGACTTCAGCCATCCTTCATTAATATCTAAAACGTAATTATTATAAATTGTCAAAGAATGGGCAACGGCGATTCGAAC
>JASDUA010000095.1:0-3564 GCA_041891375.1 Patescibacteria group bacterium | reverse complement strand
AACCGGAAGACCCGGCCTACGTTCCGTTTTCGGAATTCAAATTTTTCGACGATCTCCCTTCCTCTGAACTTCCGGGCGCTTCTTCTAATGGCGAAGCCGTTTCAGCTCCTTCCGCATCGTCAGCGGTAATCGACGTTTTGGAAGGCAGGCTGTCCAATCCCCATCGAGAATCCATGCTCAAATCTTTGGTCAGTTCCAAGCCGAAGGGGGATCCGAACCTCACTCCGAAGACTGCCGTCGCGTTGAAAAAGTATCCCCACGTACTGGCGAAACTCGATGCCGTCTGGGGAATCCCCGAACTTTTCCACGTCCATCTGGCCAGATTTTCCATTACCGAGGAACGCGTAGACCCCAAGGATCCGACCAAAATCATCTACAACCGCGAAGGCTTTCCTCCGGAAGTCGCGCTCGAACTCGCCACTCTCGCGGAAAACCACGACCGAATCTTCGGCCTTCCGCCGCACTTGGAACACGACGCGAACATCAAGGCCGACCCGTTCGCCCACAGTAATTCGCGATAAGCCCCGAAAGGGGTTTTTTCGTTTCTCGGCGGACCTTTTCCGGGTATCATCGCCCGCGTTAACCGAACTTCATGAAAATCGCAGTAATTTGAGCAGGCGCCTCGGGCATGATGGTCGCGTCGACGCTTATCGAAGAGGAGGTTTCGCCCTCGTCGGTCGCCCTCTTCGACGGGAATTTCAAAATGGGGAAGAAAGTCGCCATCACTGGCGGATGACGCTGTAACGTCACTACCGGCATTTCGTCCAAAAAGGAGCTCCTTTCGAAATATCCGCGCTGAGCGGACTTCATGGAGAAAGCCCTCTGATCGTTTTCGCCCAAAAAGGCCCGTGAATGGTTCGATTCGCACGGATGCCCCATCAAGATTCAGGACGACCTCCGAGCGTTTCCCGTTTCCGACAAATGATCGGACGTGGTGGCGGCTTTTGAGCGGATTCTTGCCAAGTGCGACCTCCGACTCGGTTCGAGGGTCGATTCCGTGAAACGTTCGGGAAGCGGATTCGAAGTCGTTTCGCGCCGTTCCGACGAGTCGAAAACCGAATTCTTCGACGCAGTAGTCGTCGCGACCGGCTGAGCCGCCTATTCGAATACCGGTTCCGACGGAGGCGGCCATGGATTGGCGAAATCGCTCGGACATTCGGTTACCCGTTTGGCGCCGTCGCTTTCGGCGTTCATCACGTTCGAATCCTGGTGTTCGGAAATTTCCGGCCTTTCGCTCCCGAATTCCAAATTTCTCGATAAAGAAGGACGCGCCCTTTCCGAAGGCGCTACCATGTTCACGCACTTCGGCGTTACCTGACCGGCGGTTTTCGCGCTTTCCGCGAGGTTGGCGTTCGAAAACGTTTCCGAAACTTCCGCGTATCCGGTGAAACTCGTTCCCGACGCTTCGAGGAATTTCGAATCCTGGGACAAAGACCTTTCCGACGCGCTTGCTTCGGATGGGGCGAAAGAACTGAAAAACGTGCTGTCGAAATTCTTCCCCAAACGCTTCGCGGAAATCCTTCCGGGGCTTTCGGGGCTTTCTCCCGAAACGAAGGCCGCGACGGTTTCGAAAGACGCCCGCCGATCCTTGGTAAAGCTTTTTTCGTCATGAATCCCGCTCACGCTCTGCGGACAGCGCCCGGGGGAAGAATTCGTCACCGCGTGAGGCGTCGCCACTTCCGAGGTCTCGCCGGAAACGTTCGAATCGAAACTCGTCCCGGGGTTGTACTTTACGGGGGAGGTGCTCGACGTAGACGCCGTCACCGGTGGATTCAACCTCCAAGCTTGCTGGTCTTCCGGCAGGTCTGCCGGTAAGGCGATCGCCAACCGGTTCGCCGCTGGGCAGTAAGTTCGAACGGGCATTTCAAGTACGCTTAAACTTGTCCGCGTACCATCCATAGGTCGTAATCGGATACCCATGCCAATCCTCGAGCACCTTCTCAACGCGCTGCGAAGCATCCGTGCCAATAAAATGCGCACGGCGCTTTCGAGTCTCGGCATCATCATCGGCGTCACGTCGGTCATCGTGCTCATGGCGTTCGGCGAAGGGACGCAGAGAAGCATTTCGTCGAGCATCGAATCCCTTTGAACCAACCTCCTTACGCTCAGGCCGGGGGGAAACCGTCAGGGCGACGTTCGCGCGACCAACGTGAAATCCTCCAACATCTTCACGCTCGACGATACCGAAGAAATCCGCAAGATTCCCGGCGTCGCATCGGTTTCGCCGGTAGCTTCCGCATCCAAACAGGTCATCGTCGGCAACGTCAACGCCAACACGACCGTATACGGCATCGGGGCCGACTATTCGAAAATAAAGAACATCAAGGCGCAGTACGGCATGTTCATTGCCGAGGACGACGTGGCCTCCCGTTCCAAAGTCGCCGTCCTTTGACCGACTACCGCGACCAATTTCTTCTGAACGGCCAATCCGCTCGGTCAGGATATCAAAGTAGGCAACGTGTACCTTCGCATCATCGGCATCGCGGAATCCAAGGGTTCCGGCAGCGGCCCCGTCCAAAGCACCGACGACGCCATCTACGTTCCGATTACCACGATGCAGGACCGGTTCTCGGGCAACAAGTACGTCTCGCAGTTCGTCATCATGGCGGCCTCTTCCGACGTCATGGATTCCACGAAGCAGGCGATCACCGACCACTACCTCGACAAGTTCAAGATTACGGATTCCTCCAAGGCCAACTTCTCGGTATCGAGTTCGGCCGACATGCTCGCTACGATTTCGAGCGTCACGGGAACCCTCAAGATTTTCCTCGCAGGCATCGCGGCCATCTCTCTGGTCGTCTGAGGTATCGGAATCATGAACATCATGCTCGTTTCCGTCTCGGAGCGCACCCGCGAAATCGGCATCCGCCGTTCCATCGGCGCCCTCAACGCCGACATCATCGTGCAGTTCCTCACCGAGGCCGTCGTGTTGACGTTCCTCGGCGGATCCATCGGAGTCGCCCTCAGTTTCTGATTGGTCTGACTCGCTTCGCTTTTCTCCCTTCCGGCCTACATCACCACGTCTTCCGTCGTCCTTTCGTTCGGCTGTTCCGTGGCGATAGGCGTCATATTCGGCCTGCTTCCGGCCTACAAGGCCGCGCGACTGAAACCGATCGACGCCCTCCGCGCCGAATAATCCGACCACGTACCTAACTTCTTTCCCATGACGAAGAAAACCATTGCGGTAACCCTTTCCGTCCTTCTCATCGCTTGAGGCGGATATTACTATTCCCGCTCGAAATCGACTTCTTCCTCCGTCGTGCGGGTAACCGAAAAGGATACCGTCGCGGCTTTTACCGGTACCGTGAAATCGACCATTCAGGGCGTGGGAACGGCTACCGCTTCCTCGACCCAATCCCTCCAGTTCAATTCGAACGGGAAGATCGTGAAGTGGAACGTCCAGCCGGGCGACAAGGTGAAAAAGGGGCAGATTCTCGCCGAAGTGGATTCCCGCGACGTGGACAACGACATCAAGAACCAGTCGCTTTCTTTGGAGAACGCCCAAATCGCGTACCAGAAGCTTTTCACGAGCGTCAAGGACTACCAGATTTACCAGCTTGAAGC
>JASDUA010000094.1:0-2524 GCA_041891375.1 Patescibacteria group bacterium | reverse complement strand
ATCTCGAACACCAAGTACCAGACCGTAAACGTAAAGAACGACCTCCGTCCGGGTGCCGAATACATCGCCATCGGTCGCAAGTTCATCTTCCTCAACACCACTCCGGGCATCTACCAGACCGCCAAGTGGAACCTCGGTAACGGCCTCGCCACTTCCGAAAACAAGGATTCGTTCTCGTACGAATTCAACGAAGAGGACGACCTCTCCGGCATGAACCTCCGTCTCGACGTTTCCGATGGCAAGGATACCAAGTACGTCGACGTTCCGCTCCGCAAGGACGTGGTGAACGAAGCCAAGCTCAAGAAATCCGAAGACAAGATCGCCCTCTTCTCCTACCCGCGCGCCAACGACGGCGTAATCGAAGTGGCCAACGCCGGCGACAACGCGTTCCTCTATCTTGGCGAATCGAAGGGTTCCCCCTCGAAATACGTCATCGATACCGATATCGACCTCGACTCCGACCTTAACGGCGACGCCGCCGACGACGCGGACAACAAGGGTACCGAATCGTACACTTCCGGCGCTCCGTTCGCGATCAAGAACCTCGAAAAGGGGCACAAGAACCGCACCGTACGCATCACGACCTACGACGCTTCGGGAAAGAAGATCGAATCCAAGGACGTGAAGATTGCCGTAACCTTCCTCAAGGACGAGGCCATCTCCGGTTCCGGCTCCGAAGCCAAGACCCCGGAAGGCATTTCCGACAATGACAAGGCGAACCTCGAAAAGCTCAAGGACATCATCCGTACCAAGGCTCCGGAACAGGATCGCCTCAAGCTCATGAACTCGCTTTCCTCGCTTCAGGAAAACTGGTTCGACCAGCGCGAAAAGACCCGCGTGATCCTCGATATGGAAACCGCGATTTCCGAACTCAAGCTCGACCAGGCAATCAAGGACGAAACGTACTCCCTTCTCGAAGGATTCCTCGTCTCCGACTCCCAGACCAAGGACGAAATCGGTCTCGCGGTCAAGGTTCTCAAGTCGCTCATCCCCGAATCCAATTCGCACTACAAGGAAATCGTAGGCGAAACCGGAAAGCCCGGCCTCGTTGACGAAATCCTTTCGCATCCGACCAATACCGCACTCAACAAGGAACTCGGCAAGAAGATTCTCGACTACATCAAGGACGACAAGAACATCGAGAACAAGGACAAGCTCATCATTAAGTCCCAGCTCGAAGTCATCATCTACGGCGGTCAGGCCAACGTTCCGGCGAACGCCGAAACCCCGACTTCCGAAGAAGATTCCTCCACCGGATTCGTATCGTTCGTACTCGGGGTAGGGAAGGCGTTCGGCATCATCATCGCCATCATCCTCGCGCTCTTCTTCGGACTCTTCGGATTCTTCAAGGTATCCAACACCAATCCGTCCCTCGGTTTCCAGGATTTCATCATCGAAAAGCTTTTCGGCGGCGCTCCCGCTCCCAAAAAGCCGGCCCCGGCCCCGACTCCCGCACCGAAGGCGCCCGAACCGAAACCTGCCGATCCCCTCGCTTCGATGGCTCCGGCACCAGCTCCGGAACCGACTCCCGCGCCTGCGTCCCCGGTAACCGAAGATCCCCTCGCTTCGATGGCTCCGGCTGCCGCCATGGCGCCCGCTAGCGAATCGTTCGTTCCCGCGGCCGATGCCGAAGTCGCCCTTCCGGCATGGCTCAAGGGATCGTCCCTCGATCCGGCACCGGCCCAAGAAGCCGTAGCGGTCGAAACTCCCGCAGCCGAAGCTTCCGCCCCGGCGTTCGAACTCCCCGCATCCGAAGAAGTCCCGGCCGTAGAAGCCGCTCCCGTAGCGGAGACTTCCGCGGACGACCTTCCCGACTGGCTCAAATCGGCCACCGTTTCCTCCGAATCTTCCAAATCCGTCGCCGAAGAAGTAACTCTTCCGGAACCGGTAATCGAAGCTCAGGAAACCGTCGAAGAGACCGTCACCGCAGTCGAGGTCGAAACTCCGTCCCAGGCGTTCGAACTTCCGGCTGTCGAAGAAACCCCCGCGACCGAATCCGCTCCTTCCGACGACCTTCCGGACTGGCTGAAGGGCATGGATTCCGCGGAACTCGAAAAGTAAGTAGAACAGGAACTCGCTCCCGCGATCGAAGAAGTCCCGGCCGTAGAAGCCGCTACCGAACCGGAGGCCTCCGCCCCGGCTGCCGCACCTGCTTCCGACGACCTTCCCGATTGGTTGAAGTCCAGCGTTTCCGCTCCCGTAGCGGACTCGTCCGAACCGGCGACTGCTGGGGAAGCGATTTCGACCGAAGCCGAACCCGCAGTCGAAAAGAAGCCGAAGCGCGCCCCGAAGAAGACCGCCGAAACTCCGGCGGCTCCGGCTCCGGTAGCGCCGGCTTCGGATGATCTCCCGGAATGGCTCAAACCGTAACAAACCGTAAGATATGACCGGATCCGACAATTCGAAGGACGTCTCTTCCAGCATGCTGGACGAGCTGTTGAAATCAACCCCGGGAGCCCCAGCGGCTCCGGGGGTTGATCCTCTTTCCGCCATCCTCTCCACCGAGGTTCCGGCAGGAGCTCCC
>JASDUA010000093.1:0-2596 GCA_041891375.1 Patescibacteria group bacterium | reverse complement strand
GTTTTATGTCAAACAACTCGATGAGGACGGATGGATAGACGCCGTCATGCCGCAAATCGCGTCATCTGCGAAAATATGGACGGACAAGATCGACCGATCCACGTACGTGGAGAGCATGAAAATTCAATATACCGCCAACTGTAAGGACAGCCTCAAGGCGATGTTCCTCAAAGAGTTCGTGAAAAACCGTTAAGCCCGGAAACGGAACCGACCCCTCCCTCGCGGAGGGGTTTTTACATGTTTTCTTCCAGGAAGCGCGAAGCGTCGGCAGAACGGAGGACCACGTCGTCGTCGGACGACCGGAGAGCGGCGACCGGAGCTTTTCCGGAACGTTGGGCACGCAATTCTTTCATCAGGCTCGATTCGAGAGTCTTCATGGCCGAGTTGAATTCGGCGACGGCGGAAGAAAGGAGGTCGGACTGCTTCTTCCTATCGGCAAGCCCTTCCGCTGCGGAAACGGATTTTTCGAACGTCTCGGAAACGAAACGCGCCGCCTTGGAAAAGGATTCGCGGGAATTCGGATCGAGCAGCTTCGAAACCGCCGCGCTTTCGAAATTCGCCGTTTTTCCCCTGACGGCTCCCCGGACGTACGAAAAGAATCCCGGTTCCTTCAAGTCGTAATCGAGACGGAGGGCGGGTTCGTACGTCTTTTCTGACGATTCTGCGGACATGGCGGAGCGCTACGGGTACGTGAAAAAGAGTACGGAAAAATCCAGGAAATCAATACCCCGGAATCGTCCGCTCGGACGTCTAAAAACGTTGTTTTTCATGAAAAATCCGTATAATTCGCGCGTTTCCGGCGAATACCGGAGTTTTTTCTTCGCACCGCACGATGCGGCACGTCCCGCCCCTCCCGGATTCGGACGCTAACCCCAACAAGATGCACCCGATTCTCAAAGCCCTCTTCGGCGACCCTACGGAAAAGCGCCTCGCCCAATATTTCCGCGATCTCGAAGACGTGAAGAAGCACGAGGAACGCCTCGCTTCCGAACTCAAGGACCTCGACGCCGTCCAAGCGAAGACCCGCGCTTTCATGGCGCGCTTCGAAGGCCTCGACCATGAAAATCCCGAGGACTACGCGAAGATTAAGGAAATCCTCGCCGAAATCCGCACCGAAGCCCTCGCCGTGCACCGCATCGCCTGCCGCGTAATCGCCGGCCGAGAATTCGAACTCGAAGACGGTCGCAAGGTCACTTGGAACATGGTTCCTTACGACGTCCAAATCGTCGGAGCCATGGCTTTGAACGACCGTTCCATCGCCGAAATGAAAACGGGCGAAGGAAAAACCCTCGTCGCGACCATCGCGGCCTACCTGAACGCGCTCGTCGGACTTCCGGTCCACGTCGTCACCGTCAACGACTACCTCGCCCGCCGCGACGCCATGGAAATGGGCGTCATCTACGGCGCGCTCGGTCTCACTACCGGCGTCATCGTCCACCACCAGTCCCCCGACGTGAAGCGCGAAATGTACCGCTGCAACGTCGTGTACGCGACCAACAACGAGCTCGGATTCGACTACCTCCGCGACAACATGGTCGTCACCAAGGAACGCCGTACCATGAGCCCGCTTTTCTACGCCATCGTGGACGAAGTCGACTCCATCCTCGTCGACGAAGCGCGCACCCCGCTCATCATCAGCGCCCCGGATTCGGAACCGACCAGCAAGTACGTGAAATTCGCGGCCATCGCGAAGCGTCTCGAAGAACACGCCCACTACAAGATCGACGAAAAGCAGAAGACCGCCACCCTCACCGAAGGCGGCATCCGCGAAATCGAATCGATGCTCGGCATCGACAACATCTACGTTTCGGCGCACTATAACGACCTCCACCACGTAGAGAACGCCCTCAAGGCCAACGCCGTCTACAAGCGCGACGTCGACTACCTCGTCCGCGGTGAAGACGTGATGATCATCGACGAACACACCGGACGCGTGCTCGCCGGACGCCGCTACTCCGACGGTCTCCACCAGGCCATCGAAGCGAAGGAGAACGTCACCATCCAACAAGAATCCCGCACCCTCGCGTCGATCACTTTCCAGAACTACTTCCGCCTCTACAAGAAGCTCTCCGGAATGACGGGTACCGCCAAGACCGAAGAGGAAGAATTTTACAAGATCTACGGCCTCGAAGTCGTCTGCGTGCCGACCAACCGCCCGCTTCTCCGCCAGGATAAGCCGGACCTCCTTTTCAAGAACGAAAAGGGCAAATACGACTACGTGGTGAAGCTCATCCGCGCGCTTCATGAAAAGGGCCAGCCGATCCTCGTGGGAACCGTCTCGGTAGCAAAATCGGAATACCTCTCTTCCCTTCTCGCCGCCGCCGGAATCCCGCACGAAGTCCTCAACGCCAAGCAGGACGAACGCGAAGCCGAAATCGTCGGGCTCGCCGGACGCTTGGGCGCCGTTACCATCGCCACCAACATGGCGGGCCGCGGTACCGACATCAAGATCGCGCCGGAAGTCGCCGAACTCAAAGGCACCGTCAACGTGGGCGAACAGACCTACGAACTCGGCGGCCTCTACGTCATCGGTACGGAAAAGCACGAAACCCGCCGCATCGACAACCAGCTCCGCGGACGTTCCGGACGTCAGGGC
>JASDUA010000092.1:0-2626 GCA_041891375.1 Patescibacteria group bacterium | reverse complement strand
CTTCGTTTTTCGACACGAAGAGCGTGGCGACGGCGCGGGCGACGATTCCGGGGAGTTCGGCATTGTCGTCGAGAACCCGCATTTCGATATTGGAAGCCCCTTCCGCCAAGGCGGCGATTTCGTCTTTTTGCGGATCGTTGACCCCGTGGACGATCAAGAGTTTCTTATCGGGCATTTCCTTAAACGCGCGAACGACCGCGTCGACGCGCTTGAACGTGGCAAGCTTGGAAAACGAAACGTAGTAATCCCCCTTTTCCGAAGGATCGCAGGGGACGAATTCGGAGGTGTCCACCGGAGGATAGAGGATTTCCGCTTCCCTGCCGAGATGCTCGGAGCAGTACGCCTTGAGGTTTTCACCGTTCACGTAGATTTTGGAAACCTTCGAAAGCGAACGGAAAAAATTCTTCGTCACCACGTAGCGCACCGCCAGGTACGGCCACTTGAGATAGCCCGGAACCTTTGCGAGATAGAGGTCTTTCTGGTCGAAAAGATATCGCGGAATAGAGTGGAAATAGCAGATTTTCACGGCGTCTTTCCGACATTTCGCCACCGCGGAGAGCGTGTCGCCCGAAAAAACCACTACGTCGTACTTTTTCAAGAAGCCCGTTTTGAATCGTACCGCGAGCTTGAAGAGCGCGTAGCGGGCCATGCGCTTGAGACGATCCGGCAATTTGGAATCGAGCCATTTTTCGATCGGTCCGGAGAAATTGCCCGATTCGGGAAACGCCCTACGGGAAAACGCGATGCGTTCCCCTTCGAAACCCATGGAACCGATATCGAAGCTTCATTGGTCGAAATAGGCGGCGGCGAGGTCGGCACCGGCGGCCTGCGCGGCCATTACGTCGAATCGTTCAGCGCCTCAGCGGTAGAGAAAAAAGTCGTGGAGAATGCAGATTTTCGGTTTGGCCATATCGTGTGGGGCGGTATACTTTCGGCCGAATCCTACACGAGCCTAATCCTTTGTAAAGCGCTATGGCAGAAAACGTTAACGGAAATTTCACGCAGAACGACGTTGAAACCTCCTCCGTAGGCGAGGTTGAATTCACCGCCCAAGAGTCGGCGGGACCGGACGAAGTCCAGCTCGAAATACTGGAGGAAAACGGAGCGCTCCCCTTCCATGCGTCCCGCATCACGCCAGGCTTGCCCGATAAAAAGATCGCCATCGTCTGCGATTGGCTCAAAGACTGGGGCGGGGCCGAACAGGTGCTCGCCGACATGCTCGAACTCTTCCCTCAGGCGGACGTATATTCGTCGGTCTATTTTCCAGAAAAATTTACGAAACTTTTGGGAAATAAAACGGTGAGGACGAGTTTCCTCCAGAAAATCCCGGTCGTACGTTCGCGTCCGAAGCTTTTCCCGTGGCTCAGGCCGTACGCTTTCGAATCGTTCGACCTCTCCGGGTACGACGTGGTCATCTCGTCTTCCAGCGCCGAATCCAAGGGCATCATCACCAAGCCCGAGACCGTGCACGTGTGCTACTGCCACTCCCCCACCCGATACTACTGGAGCCATACCCACGAATACCAGCGGATGCTCGAATTCGGCATCCTCAACCCGTTGGCGAGACTCGCCATGCCCATGATGCTCAAGCGCCTTCGCGAATGGGACCGCGACGCCGCCGACCGCGTGGACGACTTCGTGGCGAACTCCAACAATACCGCCAAGCGCATCGCCAAATACTACCGCCGCCCGGCTACGGTAATCACCCCGGGAATCGATACCGAAAAATTCGTGGTGGAGACCGAAAAAGAAGACTACTATCTCGCCGTGGGACGCATAATCCCCTACAAGAAGTTCGACCTTCTCGTCGACGCTTTCAACGCTTCGGGCAAGAGGCTCGTCATCGCCACCTCCACCGAAAACGCGCTCTTCAAGGAACTTTTCAAGAAATCCCAACCCAACATCGAGTGGGCGATCGGCGTCACGAATGAAGAAAAGGTCCGACTCTTCCAGAAGGCTAAGGCGTTCGTCTTCCCTCCTGAGGAAGACTTCGGCATCGTGCCGCTCGAAGCCATGGCTTGCGGAACGCCCGTCATCGCCTACGGAAAGGGCGGAGCGCTCGAAACCGTCAAAGAAGGATTGTCTGGGACGTTCTTCACGGAGCAGACCCCCGAAAGTCTCAACGAAGCCATCGAGGCATTCGAAACCCGCCGCTGGAGCGCGTACGACATCCGCAGATACGCCTCGAAATTCGATAAGAAAATTTTTCAGAGAAAGCTGCTCGAACATATCGAATCGCTTATCTAGCTAAGGTGCGGGTGGACAATCCGCCCTGGCTCCTAGAGTCCTAAAGTCGCTGCGGACGGATTGCCCACCCGCAACGCAAGTCCCCGACCAGAAAGAAGGAATCCTCAAATCGTCGATAACCCACCGGAACATGTGCTGAATATTCGCCTACGCAGGTAACCGAAAAGACGCCGACAAGATCCTCCTCCACGGTCTCGAAAGACTCGAATACCGCGGGTACGATTCCGCCGGAATCGCCGTCGGGAACGCGGCGCACGGAGTGGAGACATTCAAGGCGGTCGGCAAAGGATCGGCGCTGGTGACCGAGGGTTCGAACACCCGGAAAGCCGAATCCGACTTCTCGTACGGCATCGCGCATACCCGTTGGGCCACCCACGGG
>JASDUA010000091.1:0-17397 GCA_041891375.1 Patescibacteria group bacterium | reverse complement strand
CCCTCGAACTCCTCCAGGGCGTCAACATCCCGACCGGCGTCGGCGTTGACATCAAGGTAGCGTAATTCCGATTTAAACCGAATACCATGTCCCGCATCTGCCAACTTACCGGTAAGAAGACGTCCGTAGGAAACAGCGTTTCCCACTCCCTTCGCCACACCAAGCGCAAGTTCTACCCGAACCTCTTCTGGCGCAACGTTCGCGACCCGGAAACCGGACTCATGTTCCGTCTCCGCCTCTCCGCGAGCGCTATCAAGACCCTTAAGAAAAAGGGCGTCCTCTAATCGAGCCCGCCTTCCTTCCGCCCCGGTGGTGGAACGGTAGACACGAGGGACTTAAAATCCCTTTCCTTCCGGAGTACGGGTTCGAGCCCCGTCCGGGGCACCATCAAGAACTCCAATCCGGCTCCGGCCCTCATATCTTCCCCATACCATGCTTAAGATTCGTCTTTCCCGCGCAGGACGCAAACACGTTCCGTTCTACCGTATCGTTTTGACCGAACACTCCCAGGCAGCCAAGCACGGCTACATCACCGTTCTCGGCCACTACAATCCGATCACGAAGGAATTCGCCTTCGACAAGGAAGCCGCAGACAAGTACGTCAAGAACGGAGCCCAGTACTCCGACACCCTCAAGAAGCTCATCGAACGCAACGCCTAGTTCCGATCGAAGACTCTCCATAGTGTAGGCCTAATTCTTCCCGTTATGCAAAGCGCCTCCGAATTTCTTACCTTCGTCGTCTCCTCCTTGGTCGATTCGAAAGAATTGATCGAGATAACCGAACGCGAAGACGAACTCGGTACGCTGCTCACTCTCAAGGTGGCGAAAGAAGACATGGGCACGATTATCGGGAAAGAGGGAAAGACCATCCAGGCGATCCGAACGGTTCTCCGGGTACATGGGTCGAAGACCGATAAACGGGTCAATCTCAAAATTATCGAAGAATAGGAAAATCCCCTCGCAAGAGGGGATTTTTGATATTTCTGGCCTTTCCGTATTTTCCTTTCGGAGCAAGTTGCATTTTCCGTACCTTCGCATATAACGGTATCCGCAACTACGAGCCATTTTTCCGCCCCCATGCTTATCGAAACCGCTTACGCAGCAGAAGCCCTCATCGATTCCCAGAAGGTTTACGAAATCGACGACATCATCCGCGTGTCCATCGCTCTCGTCGTCCTCGTTTCCGGCATCATGTCCGTTCTCTTCGTCATTTGGGGCGGAGTCATGCTCATCCTTTCGGGAGGAAAGGATGAGAAAGTGAAACCGGCCATCAACTCCATCCGTTACGCCGTACTCGGAATCATCCTCATCGTCATATCGATCTTCGCCGCCCCGAAACTCGGCGACCTTCTCGGATTGAACGTTTCGAAATACGTTTCTCCCAAGGCGATCTTCGCGACCATCCAAGACCGCTCCGGAAAACTTTTCGGCAAGTCCGACACGATCGACATCGGTTCTTCCGGATCGACCGGCAACGACAGCTTGCCCTCCGACTTCTCCGACCTCTAAAAGAAAACCCTCCGGTACCGGAGGGTTTTCTTATCGGAGCGGGATTTTCCAAATCCTTTCGCGAGTGACGTGGTTTCCGTTCAGGCAATCGTAGCGAACGAATTCGTCGTACCGTACCGTGAGGGTCTTTCCGTCGGAATCAGTGCGGAAATTCCTGACGAACCTCATGGACGGGATTTTCGTTGCCGCCGCCGCTACGTTGGGAATCGAGGCAGGAGTTCAGAGGTCTCCGGAAGAAAACGTTCCTCAACCGAAAACGAGGTTCGACGGATAGGTCTTTTCCGTTCCCGTAATTTCATAAAGATTGTCTTGGGTCGTCGTGGGGTCTCCGTCGCCCACGACGAAGTAGGGGAGCGTGCGGCGGTATTTCTCGACGCCTCAGAGAAAATACTGGGCCGTGAGTTGGTACGCGCCTTTCGGAGATGCGCTGGGATTGATTCAGACGATGGAGATTTTCGCGACCGATCCGACGGAGTACGAATAGGTGGAGCCTGAAAAATACGCCGTAGCCGCGTTTCCTGACACCGTGACGATTCCTCATGCGGGAACGAAGTCGAACGCGTAGCTACCGAAGGACGGAGGGGGAGTTCTCGCTCCTCACAGAGTGAGCCTGACCGTATCGAACGTGAAAGCCGCATCGGAACGGAAAGAGCCCGAGAACGCGCTGCCGTCCGGAATGGGGTTTCCCAAAATTCCGAATATGCCGTTCGATCCGGCGATTCTTACGTCCACGCCGTCGCTCGCGATTTCGTGGGGGTTGCGGATTCCGGCCTCCGGTCCGACGAACGTCGTGACGTTGCCTCCCGAGAGAAGAAGGACGCGCCCGTTGCCGGAGTCCGCTACGAGATGCCTTCCTCCGCCGATATCGGCGATCGCCGAAGGAAAGCGGAGCTCCGTCGCCGTTCCCGCTTCGCCGTTCCCTCCGGCGTTCCCGGGATTTCCGGTTCAGAGGACGACGGCGTTCGACGAATCCCGAACGACGTGGCCGGTGTGGTCGACGGTCATTCAGGCCGCGTTCTCCACGCCGCTCGGCGCGAAGGTTTCGATAGCCTCGAGGATTTCGCCGGTTCCGGATACGTCGGTCGTTCCCGAGTAGGCGTCGCAAACGCCCGTGACGCTCTTCGTGGCGAGGATCGTCAGCGGTACGGGGCGGTTTTCGTTTTTCAGGAGTATGCCGCTGCCGTACGGCGCGTCGAATTTTCCGCTGAACAGGAGTTTGCCACCGAATACGGCCAACTTGCCCGCGGTTCCGTCGAAATCGGAAGAAGCGGCGCTTTGTTCCACCCCTTTGCGAATCTTGAAAGCGTTGTCGACCCCGCTCCCTACGAAAATCGCGACTCCGGTCATGATGATGGCGGAGACGGTGACTCCGATGAGGAGTTCGGCAAAAGTGAAGGCTCGGGAATTTCGCATGCTATCGGATGGCGGCGAGGATTCTGCTGGTCACGGTTTCTTTCGGCAAGATGTCGCCTTCGTCGTTTTCGCACTCGAGCACCTGCCAGTTGGTAAAGCGGGAGGCGACGTAGAGCGCGATTTCGGAAGTCTTGCGGAGGAAGTTGAGGTTCGCTTCGTGGATGTCCTTGTTTCCGCCGCCCTTGATGTAGTCGCGCTGTTCCTTCATCGCGATGAGCCGCGCGGAAGTCTCTACCGAAATCTTCAAAAAGACGACGGTATCCGGTTTGGGGATTCCGAAGATGCGGAATTCGAGATCGTAGACCCAGTCCAGAAACGCGTCGATTTTCGGGTAGGAATCGAGTTTGGAAGCCTGGAAGATCATGTTGGAGCTCGCGTAGCGGTTGGCGAGGACGTAGTCGTTTTCCGCGAGCGCGGCGAGCGCTTCCTGCTTGGCGTCGAAGCGGTCGATGGCGTAGAAGGTTGAGGCGAGCTCGGGACCGATCTGGTCGAGGGTGCCGTATTCGCCGTTCAGGTACTTGGAAACCATGAACCCGGACTGGTGTTTGTAGCGCGGAAAATCGAGGACCGCGACCTTCTTTCCCTCACTTCGGAGACGCTCTGCGACGAGTTCGACCTGGGTGCCTTTTCCGGAGCCGTCGATGCCTTCGAATACGATGAATTTCGCGTGGTTCATGTGCGGGATTTTAGTACGGGTAACGGCGGTCATTGTACCGCCTTTTTCTTTTGGTCAAACATACGAAATCCGGTCTTGCAAAAATCCCCGGTATCCCTATACTGCAAGCCGAAAAGTCGGTAATTTTCCCACATGTCCGAAAACCTCGAAAACCTCCCCGAAGAAACCCCCTCGGAAGAGACTCAAGCCGCGCTCCCGGTTTCCACCGCCATCACCTACGAAGGCGACGCCGATCGCTCGATCGTCGAAGAAATGGAAACCTGCTACCTCGACTACGCGATGTCCGTCATCGTCTCGCGCGCCCTTCCGGACGTCCGCGACGGTTTCAAGCCGGTACACCGCCGCATCCTCTACGTCCTCCACGAGAACGGCCTTCGTCCGGGCGCCAAGTACCGCAAGTCGGCGACCATCGTCGGTGACGTGCTCGGTAAGTACCACCCGCACGGCGACAGCGCGGTTTACGACTCCATGGTCCGCATGGCGCAGGACTTCTCGCTCCGCTACCCGCTCGTCGACGGCCAGGGAAACTTCGGCTCGATGGACGGCGACGGCGCGGCCGCTTACCGCTACACGGAAGCCAAGATGACCCGGTACTCCGAACTCATGCTCGGGGATATCGAAAAGAACACCGTCGACTTCCGCCCGAACTACGACGCTTCCCGTGAGGAACCGTCCGTTCTCCCGACCCGCTTCCCGAACCTCCTCTGTAACGGGGTCATGGGTATCGCGGTAGGTATGGCGACCAACATCCCGCCGCACAACCTGAACGAAGTCGTCGACGCGATCCTCTACATGCTCAAGCACGAGAATCCGCACGAAATCACCGTGGACGACCTCCTCGAATTCATCAAGGGCCCGGATTTCCCGACCGGCGGCATCGTGTACGACCGTAAGGCCATCGCCGCGGCGTACGCTTCCGGACGCGGATCCGTCATCATGCGCGGACGTGCCGAAATCGACGAACTCAAGAGCGGCAAGCGCGCGATCATCATTACCGAAATCCCGTACCAGCTCAACAAGAAGACCCTCATCGAGAAGATCGCCGAACTCGTCACCGAAAAGATCGTCGTCGGCATCAGCGACCTCCGCGACGAATCCAAGGGTCTCGGCGATATCCGCATCGTCATCGAACTCAAGAAGGACGCCTTCCCCAAGAAGATCCTCAACCAGCTCTACAAGCTCACTCCGCTCCAGACGAGCTTCGGGTACAACATGATCGCCCTCACCGAGCGCGGCATGCAGCCCAAGCTGTTCAACCTCGTCGAAATCATCTCGGAGTTCATCTCGCACCGCCGCGAGGTCGTCACCCGCCGCACGCAGTACGAACTCGGCATCGCCGAAGCCCGCGCCCACATCCTCGAAGGCCTCAAGATCGCGCTCGACAACATCGACGCCGTCATCAAGACCATCAAGGGGTCCGCGACCAAGGACGAAGCCAAGACCAACCTCATGGTGCAGTTCGGGCTCTCCGAAAAGCAGTCCGACGCGATCCTCGAAATGCAGCTCCAGCGCCTCGCCGGCCTCGAGCGCAAGAAGATCGAGGACGAACTCGCCGAAAAGCTCCTCCTCATCGCCGACCTCAAGGACATCCTCGCGAATCCGGCACGCGTAACCGCCATCGTTTCCGACGAACTCGTCGAAATGAAGGAACGCTTCGGTGACGAACGCCGTACCGAAGTCCAGGCCGGAGGCGTGGGCGAATGGTCCCCGAAGGATACCATCCCGAACGAGGACGTGGTCATCACCCTCTCCAAGAATTCCTACGTCAAGCGCATCAAGTCTTCCGCGTTCCGCACCCAGCGCCGCGGTGGCAAGGGCGTCACGACCACGGTCAAGGACGAGGACGAAGTAAAGCTCCTCCTCTCCACCAGGAACCACAACGACCTCCTGTTCTTCACGAACACCGGCCGCGTGTTCCGTCTCCCGGCATACGAAATTCCGGAAGCGCAGCGCACCAACAAAGGCCAGCCGATCGTGAACTTCATCGGTCTCCTCAAGGACGAAGAAGTCACCGCCATCCTCGACGCGACCAACATGCAGGGCAAACACTACGCCCTCATCTCGAAGAAGGCCATCGTCAAGCGCATCGACGTCGAAGACACCGCCAACATCCGCTCTTCCGGCCTCATCGTCATGAAGCCGAAGGAAGACGACGAACTCGCGTTCGTCCGCACCACCTCCGGTACGGATAACATGCTCCTCGTATCGAGGCACGGCAAAGCCATCCAGTTCAACGAGGACGACGTCCGCGTCATGGGCCGCGCCGCTGCGGGCGTCCGCGGAATGAAGATCGCCGAAGACGACGCGCTCATCGAGGCCGACGTCGTATCCGAAAACGCCAAGTACGTCTTCTCCGTGACCGAAACCGGCATGGGTAAGATCACCAGCGTAGAAGAATACCGCGAACAGGGCCGCGGAGGCTCGGGCGTGAAGGTCGGTGCCGTCACCGGCAAGACCGGCGACATCGTCGGCGTAGCGCTCCTCTCCGAGGAAATGCGCAAGGAAGGCGAGGTCATCCTCATTTCCCGCAACGGGCAGACCGTCCGCGTTCCGCTCTCGGGCGTCCGCGTCACGAGCCGCGTCACGCAGGGCATCATCCTCGCCAAGCTCAAGGACAAGGGCGACGCGTTCACGGGCATGGCCATCATGAAGGCCGGATCCGACGAAGAAGAAATTCCGGGCGCTTCCGCCGAAGGCGCGGAGAACGGAACCCTTCCGGTAGACGAATAAGAAATCCGTAAAAGAAACCCCCGCTCGAAAGCGGGGGTTTTGATTGTGCCGTCGGGCTGTCAATTATTCTCTGGAGGCCGCCTTCACGAATCCCATGAAGAGCGGGTGGGGCGCAGTGGGGCGGGATTTGAATTCCGGATGTGCCTGGGTCGCCACCATGAACGGATGGTCGCGGAGTTCGACGATTTCGGCGAGGAGCCCGTCGGGCGAAGTGGCGGAAACGACGAACCCCTTTTCTTCCATCCGCGCACGGTATTCCGGGTCGAATTCGAAGCGGTGGCGGTGGCGCTCGGTGGCCTGTGTGCCTCCGTAGAGCTTTTCGGCTACGGTTCCCGGACGGATGGAACATTCGTACGAGCCGAGGCGCATCGTTCCGCCCTTCTTCCGCACGCTTTTTTGGGTTTCCATGATGCGCACCACGTTGTGCGCGCCTTCCGGGGCGAATTCTTCGCTGTTCGCGTCGGCGATACCGAGTACGTCGCGGGCGAATTCCATCGCCATGATTTGCGATCAGAGACAGACGCCCAGGTAGGGAACCTTGTTTTCGCGGGCGTATTTCGCCGCCAGGATCATGCCTTCGATGCCGCGGTTGCCGAACCCTCCGGGAACGCAGATGCCGTGCATGCCTTCGAGGAGCGAAACCCCCTTGGTTTCGACGTCGGTGGCGTCAACGAATTCGAGTTTCACCTTTTTGCGGTGCACGTATCCGGCGGTGCGGAGACCTTCGTTCAAGGAGAAATACGCGTCTTCGAGATCGTTGTATTTGCCGACCATCGCGATGCGGAGAACGTCTTTGGACGCTTCGATATCCTCCATGAGGCGTTCCCATTTCGAAAGGTCGCAGCCATCGTTTTTCAATCCTAAAGCGTCGGCGATCTTCTTCGAAAGCCTGAAGCCTTCGAATTCGAGCGGAACGCGGTAGATGGAATCGGCCGTGGGGACGGGTATGACGCGTTCGGCGCGGATGCCGCAGCCGCGGGCGGTCTTTTCGAGGATTTCGGTAGGAATGGCGTCGTCGGCGCGCATGAAGAGGAAATCCGGCGAAATGCCGTATCCCATGAGCGTGCGTACGGAGTGCTGGGTGGGCTTGGTCTTGAGTTCCTTGCTCGCGCCGAGGAAGGGGAGGAGCGTGACGTGCAGGAAGATGACGTTCTCGCGGCCGAGGTCGAGCTGGAGCTGGCGCGCCGATTCGAGCAGGTATTCGTTTTCCATGTCGCCCACGGTTCCGCCGATTTCGACGATGGAAACGTCGGTGCCCGAGACTTCGGCGCCTTCGCGGATCTTTTCCTGTACCACGTCGGTGAGATGGGGGACGATCTGCACCGTTCCGCCCAAGTACTTGCCGTCGCGTTCGCGGGAGAGGATTTCTTCGTAGAGCTTGCCGGAAGTGAACGACGAGAGCTTGTTGAGGTCGGTGTCGAGGAAGCGTTCATAGTGCCCGAGGTCGAGGTCGGTTTCCGCACCGTCTTCGGTCACGAAGACTTCACCGTGCTGGAAGGGGCTCATCGTGCCCGGGTCGACGTTGAGGTACCCGTCGAACTTCTGGCAGAACACCCGGTAGCCCATGCCTTTGAGGAGCGCGCCTACGGATGCGGCGACGATGCCTTTGCCGATGCCGGAGAGCACTCATCCGGTAACGAATACGACTTTCATGGTGGGTGGGGTTAGGATTTTGCCGAGGTACGAAAAAAGGGTCGGTGAGACCCTTTCGTTTTTACGAATCGCGCGGCTGTTCGTGGACGTTCGTTTTCATGGACGAGAGCGTATCCGAAAACCGGTTTTTGCAAAGGTTTTTTCGAAGGATTTCCCTTGTCGTTTCGATTTTCGTTTGCGTCGGGATTTCCCCGCGTAGAATGCCGGGGTAACCGTTCGTCGCCATGCATCCCGATTCCGTCGCGCTCCTGCGCAAACTCACCGTGTTCACGCTCTTCGCGTTGGGGCTTTTCCTTGCGTACCAGCTGCTCCACATCGTCGCCATCGTCGCGTTCGCGGCATTTCTGACCGCGCTGTTCTCTCCGGCGATCGAGACGTTCGAAAAGTGGAAGATTCCGGATTTCCTGGCCGTCATTTTCATCTATTTCGGGATTTTCGTGCTGGCCGCGAGCGTATTCGCGACCACGCTTCCCATTTTCGCTACCCAAATCGTCGCGCTCTTTTCGACCATATCGGCGTTCGCCGACCGCTTGGCCGCGGAGTATGCGTCCGGCGGAGTGGCCGCGCTCGGGTTGCCGGACTTCCTCGTTCCGCTCGCGTCGCTCGTCGATCCTTCTTCCATCCTTTCTTCGTTCAAGGACAACGCCGGCGGCATCGCCAAGTCGGTCGCCGCGTTCCTGTCTTCGGTCGGTTCCAAGGGCTTCGGGGCTTTCGCTTCGATCGGTTCCGGAGTGGCAGACGTCGTCCTCGTTTTCGTGTTCACCTTCTTCTTCGTTCTCGAACGCAAGAACATCCGCTCGTTTTTCTACCGCGCGATAGGGGAAGAAGCCGCGGCGTACTTCCGATCGAAAGAGGTTCCGGTCGTGAACGTGCTCTCCGCATGGATTCGCGGACAGATGTTCCTCGGGCTCTCGATCTTCGCGCTTACCCTCTTCGGCCTCTTCGCACTCGAATGGGTTTTCGGCATCCGTCTCGAATCGCGCTTCGCCCTCGCGCTCATCGCCGGAATCACCGAGTTCGTGCCGTACCTCGGTCCGGTTCTCGCGCTCCTGCCGGCACTCGCCCTCGCCCTCGGCATGAGCCCGGCGGCCGTCATTGCCGTGCTCGCGCTCTATCTCGTCATCCAGCAGCTCGAGAACAACGTTCTGGTTCCGTGGCTCATGAGCACATCGCTCGACCTTTCCCCCTTCTACGTCTTGGTAATGACCACCGTGGGTGCGACGCTCGGAGGGGTCGTGGGCATCCTCATCGCCCTTCCGGCGGCGGGCGTGCTCCGCATCTTCGCCGACGACCTGTTCCCTAAAAAGCCCGAAGCGAAGCCTTCCAAGGTTTGACAAAAGTCCAAGAAAGCCTAAGATATCCCCGTATTCTTCGTCAGAATCATGATTCGAACCGCTTCCTACTCCTTCTCGTTTTACTTTCGCACCAGAGGCGAGGGGAAGGTTCACGTGGTCTAAAACCCAATAAGAACTTCCAACCGCCTCTCCTCACGGAAAGGCGGTTTTTATTTTCCCAGCATCCCAAACGTATGAACGCTCCCGATAAAAATCTCCACGCCGCAATCGCCGTCCCCGCGAAACCCGCGGAAGTCCGCCTCATGGGGCTTCACTCTTCCGTCGTTGCCGACCGCGCGTCCGAAAGCGTCCGCCTACTCGTCGGTCTCGTCGCCGGTTTCGGCGCCTGCACTCCCGTCTCCACCATCAAGAACGTTCTCGAAGGGCTCGGTCGCGCCGACGCGCATCTCGTTCTCGAGGAACTCAAAGAGAAGCACGAACGCGTCAGGCAAGACGTCGCCGTCATGCATCCGGAACTTCTCGGCGTGCTCGAAAGGAAGTGCTCGTAGCGCCTTTTTGGAAAAGCCGGGTTTCTGGGTAATATCCCGACAGACCTTAAGAGAACCGATATGCAAACCGTCCTTCTCGTCGAAGACGATCTCGCCATCCGCACGCCGCTTTCGATGTATCTCGAAAACGCCGGGTACGAAGTCGTGGGCATCGGCAACGGCCTCGAAGTCATGCCGTACCTCCGCACCCACGGCGCGGATCTCGCCATCCTCGACATCAACCTCCCCGGCCGCGACGGGCTTTCGCTCTGCCGCGACGTTCGGGCGGAGTACCCCATTCCGGTCATCATGCTGACCGCGCGCAATTCCGAAGAGGACAAGCTCACGGCATTCGGCGCCGGAGCCGACGACTACGTTCCGAAGCCGTTTTCTCCCCGTGAGCTCGTCGCCCGCGTCGGAACCGTCCTCAAGCGCGCCGCCCCGCGCCCCGCGGTCGTTCCCGCCGCTCCGGAATCCGCTTCGCTCGCGGACGTCGAAGTCGGCGTACTGCGTTTGGAAGGCGACAACTACCGCGCCTACGTCTCGGACGTCGAGGCGAAGCTCACCAAGACCGAATTCCTGCTTCTCCACCACCTCGCGCGCAACGCCGGGAAAGTGGTAGAACGCGAAACCCTCATGAAGGAAACCTTCGGTTACGGGAACTACCTCTACGACCGCACCATCGACACCCACGTCAAGAACCTCCGCCGCAAACTGGGGGAGGACGTCGAAATCGAGACCGTACGCGGCGTAGGCTACCGAATTTCCCCCTAGTCCCGTGAAGTTCGCCCACAAATCCTCCATCTTCATCCTCGTCGCGCTCCTCACGGTCGTCGCGACGAACTTTTTCGCGCTCCGTTATTTTTCGGAAAAGTACTTCCGTGAATACGTCGCCGAAGTCCGCCGCGAGCTTCCCGACATCAACCTCGACCTCGTAGGGGCCGTCATCGGAGCGAAGGGGCTCGACGAAAAGACCATCGAAGAATACCGCGAAACCCTCCGCGACCTTTCGAGCATCACCGTCGGTCTCGAACGGTTTTCGCAAGACCCCACGAGTTTCCTCCCCCCGGCGTATTCCGGGGCGTTCACGGCGGATTCGAAAAAAGACATCCTCACCGACCCTCTCGCCCGTTCGTTCGCGCTTTCGGCCGAAACGCCCGTGCTTTCGAAGATCCTCTCGTTCCGCGCCTTCGGGGCCAATACCGCCGAAGGCGTGTTCGCGTACAAGGTGTTGCGTTCGATGTTCTTCGTGAACTTCGCGCTCATCGCCCTCGTGCTCGTTTCGTCGTACGCGTTCACCCGCTGGTCGCTGCGTCCGCTCCGGAGCGTAGTCGAACGCATCGAAGACATGGCGAACCGTCGGGAGTACAAGAACGTCGGGTATTCCGGCAATGACGAGTTCCGTCCGCTTCTCGACGCGATCGGCACCCTTTCCGAAAGCCTCGCCCTCCAGGAGAAGATCCGTTCGGACTTCCTCTCCGACCTTTCGCACGAAATCAAGACGCCCATCACCGCCATCAAGTGCTACCTCGAGGGCATAGAAGACGGCGTCATCCCGCTCGACGAAAAGAACGTGGCACACCTCACCGAAGAAATCGGGCGCCTCATCCGCATTACCGATTCCGTCATGAAGATGGAACGCCTCGAAGGGAAAGCCCCCACCGAAATCTCCCCGGAAAAGATCGACCTGGTCGACGTGCTCCAGAAGGTCCGCGACGAATATTCCCCCATGTTCTCCGAGACCCGGCAAATCGTCGCGTTCGCCGACGAGAAACGCTTCTACCTGACGTTCGACCGCGACGGATTGCTGCAGATCGTCCACAACGTCTTCTCGAACTTCCGCAAGTACGCCGGAAAGGACGCGTGCCTGAGCATCCGCTTCTTCCATACCAAGAACGACACCGTGGTCGTGTTTTCCGACGACGGTCCGGGCGTTCCCGAATCCGAAGTGCCGTTCCTCCGCGAAAAGTTCTACCAGGCCGAAAAATCCCGCACCAACGAACCCGGCAGGGGGTCGGGAATCGGGCTTTCGGTCGTCGAGAAGATCGTCCGCCTCCACTCCGGCGCGCTCTTCGTGCGCAGCGGGGAAGGGAAGGGGTTCGCCCTGGAAATCCGCTTGCCGAAGGCATAAGGAGCGCTTCACGAAAAATTCACCGGATTGCCCTTGAACCCCGCGCGGCTTCGCGTATAACCAATGCGTATCGTAATACTTCCGATTGAAAGCGCTCCGGTTTGCCATCCTTTCCGCATTGCTCCTCTCCGCCTTTTCGTGCGGGGAGGTTTTCGCCGATTCGGTTAAGGACGTCCCGGCAAAGGAAAAGGTAACGGCTCCGGCGGAGACGCCGAAAGACGCTTCTTCCACGAAGAACGAAGTCATCGTGCTGAGCGGTTCGCTCGACAGCGAAACGGGATCTTCCGATCCGGCGGAAAAAGAACGCGAGAAACAGAAAGCCATCGACGACGTCAACGCCTTCCTCATCGAATCGTACAAGATCAAGCTCGACAAGCTTCTCGACGACGTCTACCGTTCCGTCCGTGTCGCCGCGAAGGACGACCCGGCGCTCCAGACGCTCCTCCTCAAGCGGGTGCTCGTCGAAATCGAGGCGAAGATGGATTCCATCGCCGCCCGTACGATTTCCCCCAACCGCAAGAAGATCCTCCTCGCCGTGTTCTCGTACCTCAAGTCCGACGTCGAGTCGAAAATCCGCTCCCTCGGCGAGAAATAGCCGAAAATCAAGAAAGGCGTCCGGTACCGTCGGACGCCTTTCTTTTTGCATTTTTTAAAATCACGGTAATTTTACGTCAAATATTTTACGGAAATTCATGGACGCAACCGCCGCTTCTCCAGCTTCGAAAGCGCAGGGATTCACCCTCGTGGAGGTTTTGAGCGTGTTCGCGATCCTTTCCGTCCTCGCGACCATCGTGTTTTTCATGTTCGTGGCGAACGCCGTCGAAGGGGAGTCGGACGACGGGGACAACGGTGCCCCGCACCCCATTTTGCAGTCTTCGGACCCCTCCTCCCCGCGCCAGTCGTATTCCCCGAGAATTCCGCATTAAAAAGCGAAAAAATCTTTTGACGACCCCCATCTTTTCCATAGAATCGATGGGCTTCGATTCACGAAGAGTTATGTTGTTTAGACCATCCCGTCCAGCGCTGATGCGACTTGGAAGCGACCTAAACAACCTCTAATTTATATGCTTTTTTTCTATAAGGTCACATGGCTTGACTTATCGTTAAGAAGCTCGACATGACCCGCGTGGTAAAGGGAGACGCTTTCGTCCCCGTTACTCTCCTCCGGGTTCCCGAGCTTAAGATCGCCCAGATCAAAACCGTCGAAAAAGACGGCTACGAAGCTGTGGTACTCGAAGCGGTAGACGGCAAAAAGGTCGTCCGCCGCGAAGTCCCGTTCACGGGAGCGTTCACCGGCATGAAGGCCGGCGATACCGTAACCCTCGACGTACTCGAAGGCGTGGCTTCCGTCACCCTCCACGGTATCTCCAAGGGTAAGGGTTTCGCAGGTGCCATGAAGCGCCACAACTTCTCCGGAGGTCCCGCAGGACACGGATCCAAGTTCCACCGCGCACTCGGTTCCATCGGTTGCCGCAAACCGCGCCGCACCAAGCCGGGCCAGAAGATGCACGGACACATGGGTACCGACCGGATCACCCTCAAGAAGGTTCCGCTCGAGCTCGTCAACAAGAACCTCTCGGTTATCGCCCTCAAGGGACCGGTTCCGGGCGCTCGCAACTCTCTCCTCGTCTTAGATTTCTAATTCCCGCGATAGCCAAATATGGAAGCGATTCTCTACAATCAGGAAGGGCTCGAATCCGGTAAGGTCAAGCTCTCCGCAGAGGTCTTCGGGAAAGAAGTCCTCCAGGGCCTCATCCACCGTCTCCTCGTCCTCCAGCAGGCAAACGCCCGCGTCTCCGGTGCACACACCAAGACCCGCAGCGACCGCAACGGTTCCACCCGCAAGCTCTACAAGCAGAAGGGTACCGGCCAGGCTCGCGCCGGCGACTCCCGCTCCCCGACCCGTATCGGTGGTGGCGTAGCCTTCGGTCCGCGCAACAACCGCAACTGGACTCTCATGATGAATAAGAAGGAACGCCGCCTCGCGATCGTTTCGCTCCTCTCCTCCAAGGCAGGTTCGAAGAAGATCGCCGTCATCGAATCCTTCAACGAAGAAGCAGCGAAGACCAAGGCAATGAAGGGCATCGTTACGAACATGGGCGTCAAGTCCGCAGTGTTCGCAGTCCTTCCGGAAGACCGCAACGCCTTCCAGGGCGGCCGCAACATCCCGAACGCCAAGTTCATCGGTGCGAACTACCTCAACCCGAAAGACCTCCTCAAGTTCGACACCCTCGTCTTCACCAAGGCGTCGCTCGAGAAGGTTACCGCACAATACTCGTAACCGGTAACGATCCATGTCGCTCTACTCGATCATCAAGAAGCCGGTCGTCTCCGAAAAGAGCCAGGTGCTCGAATTCACCGGAGTCTACACCGTAATCGTCGATTCCAAGGCAACCAAGGTCGACGTCCGCTCCGCCTTCGAACGTCTCTACGGCGTAAAGGTTGACTCGGTTAACATCATCAAGACCCGCCCGAAGTTCAAGAACGCCGGAAAGGCAGGTATCGTCGCGAAGCGCGGTATCGAAAAGAAGGCGATGGTAACTCTCGCCGCTGGCTCCCGCCTCGCCGACTTCCAGAAGGTTCAGGCCGAAGGTAAGAAATAGTCTCCCTCCTCCTTAAACTACGCGTATGTCGATCAAGAAGTATAATCCGACGACTCCGAGCCGTCGCGAAATGACGGGGTACTCGTTCGATGAAATCACCGCAACCGAACCGTACAAGCCGCTCACGTTCTACAAAAAGAACGCCGCAGGTCGCAACAATACCGGCCGCATCACCGTTCGCCACCAGGGCGGCGGACACAAGAAGCTTTACCGCATGGTAGACTTCTCCTTCGACAAGAAGGAAATCCCGGCGAAGGTCGAAACCATCGAATACGATCCGAACCGCTCCGGCTACATCGCCCTCGTATGCTACCGTGACGGCGAACGCCGCTACGTCCTCGCACACAAGGACATGAAGGTCGGCGATATGATCATCACCTCCGAATCGGCTAAGCCGGTCGCTGGTAACCGCCTCCTCATCGGAAACGTTCCGGTAGGACTCCCGGTACACAACGTAGAACTCATCGTCGGTCTCGGCGCTTCCACCGTTCGCGCGGCAGGAACCTCCGCAACCGTCATCTCCCAGGAAGGCGAATACACCCAGGTGAAACTCCCGTCCGGAGAAATCCGCCGCATCCACAAGAAATGCTGGGCAACCATCGGCGTCGTGTCGAACACCTTCCACAACCAGATCGTCATCGGTAAGGCCGGACGTTCCCGCTGGATGGGTCGCCGCCCGACCGTCCTCGGTTCCTCCATGAACACCGTAGACCACCCGCACGGTGGTGGTGAAGGACACCAGTCCCTCGGCCAGCGCAAGGGTCCGAAGACTCCGTGGGGAAAAATCACCCGTGGCGTCATCACCCGCAACCGCAAGTCGACCGACAAATGGATCGTCCGCACCAAGCGCGGAAAGCTCATGGGCTAATCGAATCAAACACTTCCTCTTTTATACAGCAACCGTATGACCCGCTCCCTCAAGAAGTGACCCTACGTCGACGCACGCCTCTTCGGCAAGGTCGAGAAGCTCAACGCTTCCGGCAAGAAGACCGTCATCAAGACCTGGGCCCGCGACTGTACCGTCGTTCCGGAGTTCGTCGGACACACCTTCGGCGTACACAACGGAAAGGCGCACCTTCCGGTCTTCGTTACTGAAGACATGGTTGGCCACAAGCTCGGGGAATTCTCCTTCACGCGCAAGTTCACCGGACACTCCGGAAACAAGTAAGCCGATAACACCCGTCATCTCAAAATCGCATGAAAGCCATCGCACGCAATATCCGCATTTCTCCGAAGAAGATCCAGGTAGAAGCCTCGATCATCCGGAACATGGACGCGAAGAAGGCGCTTGAGACTCTCCGCTATATGCCTACCAAGAGCGCGGGACTCCTCCACAAGGTCGTAAAGTCCGCGGTCGACAACGCCGCTCACAACGACGCACAGGATCTCGGAGCCCTCAAGATCTCGCAGGTGGTCATCACCAAGGGAATCGTCTACAAGCGTCACAACCCGATCTCCCGCGGACGCGCCCACGCAATTCTCAAGCGCACCTCCAACGTTACCGTGGAACTCTCGGCACGCTCGTAAATTATTACCACTTTCACACCCTTACCCATGGGACACAAAGTTAGCCCGCTCGCCTTCCGCCTCGGCTACATCAAGACCTGGAGGACTACCGGGTACTATTCCCGCAAGGAATACGCGGAAAACGTATCGGCGGACGTCGCCGTTCGTATCTTCGTCCGGAACTTCCTCAAGGGAATCCCCGTAGCGAACGTCTTCCTCTCCCACGGTTCCAACCGTTCCATCTCCGTAGCGATCTACACCGCGAAGGTGGCGCTCGTTCTCGGAAAGGACGACGAAAACCTCACCAAGCTCACCGCCGACCTTACCAAGGAGTTCGGCCGTCCGTTCCAGGTGGAAGTCAAGGAAGTCAAGAAGCCGGAACTCTCCGCAGCTCTCGTTGCCGATTCCATCGCTCGCCAGATCGAAAAGCGCATGCCGTACCGCCGCGTCGTCAAGAACGCCATCTCCCGCACCATGGAGAAGGGTGGACTCGGTATCAAGGTCATCCTCGCCGGACGTCTCAACAACGCCGAAATCGCCCGCACCGAAACCTATAAGGAAGGTTCGATCCCGTCCCTCACCATCCGCGCAGACATCGACTACGCGACCGAACGTGCAGAGACCGCCGCTGGTACCACCGGTATCAAGGTATGGATCTACAAGGGAGACATCTACAAGAAGTAGTCGGACCATTCCATTAGCAGCATAATTCCAGTCACATGCTTCAGCCGAGCAGAACCAAATACCGCAAGGCCCAGCGAGGCGTCATCAAGGGACTCGCTACCCGCGGTTCCGAAATCGCCTTCGGGGACTTCGCACTCAAGACCGTCGAAGCAGGATACCTCACTTCCCGCCAAATTGAATCCGCGCGCCGCGTTATGGTCCGCTACCTCAAGAAGGGTGGAAAGATGTGGATCCGCATCTTCCCGGACAAACCGTACACCAAGAAGCCGCTCGAAGTTCCGATGGGTGGCGGTAAGGGTGGTCTCGAAATGTACCGCGCTCCGGTACGCCCGGGACGTATCCTCTTCGAACTCTCCGGAATCCCCGCGGACATGGCAAAGGAAGCTTTCCAGCTCGCTGCCTACAAGCTCCCGGTTAAGACCAAGGTTCTCGTTTAATTCTCTTTCGCAATCCACATCATGGCCAAGAAAACGACCGAGACCGGCAAGAACGCCGCTCTCCTGAAACTCGACCGCGCCGGACTCGTCAAGGAATTGAACGAAGCCCGCCGCGCACTCTACCTCCTTCAGATGAAGAAGGTCGCAGGAGAACTCAAGGAAACCCACCAGGTAAAGCTTCAGAAGAAGCACGTAGCCCGGGTTCTCACCTTCCTCTCCGCTCTCTAAGACCT
>JASDUA010000090.1:2365-2690 GCA_041891375.1 Patescibacteria group bacterium | reverse complement strand
GTTATGTGCAGCGTATATGCCTTGTTCTCTTTGAGCAGATTCTGAGAGAACTGCAGCGACAGCATGCTTGCCTCCTCGGTAAGCTTGCGCAGCTTCTCCTTGCCCTCGTCGTCGAGCAGTGCTCCACTGCGTACAAATCCGTCGTAGCAGTTGTCGAGCAGTCTCTTTTCTTCAGGCGTGAGCTTGCGGTGGTGCATGTGCACGGCCTTTATGCGCTCAAACAGGCGATTGTTGAGCCTTACGTCGTTGGCATGCTTTGTCAGTATGGGCTGCAGCTTCTGCGCCACCGGCAAGCTCGGGCTTTTCCGCAATCTCACCACGTGGG
>JASDUA010000090.1:0-2321 GCA_041891375.1 Patescibacteria group bacterium | reverse complement strand
AGCGGTCAACCAGCGCCACTCGTCCGGCCGCAACACGCACCGCGTGTCCTGTCAGGCGGGTCGGCCGATGGGCAGCAGCTTCTGCGCCACCGGCAAGCTCGGGCTTTTCCGCAATCTCACCACGTGGGAAATCCTCGAGCAGTTCGACTTCGTACAGAAGCGTCTCACTTCCGAAGACCGCAAGATCCGTAACGTCGTGTTCATGGGCATGGGCGAGCCGTTCCTCAACTACGAGAACCTCAAACAGGCCATCACCATCCTTTGCGACCAGAAGAAGTACGACATTTCGAACCGCCGCGTCACCGTTTCGACGTGCGGACTCGTACCGGGAATCGAAAAATTCGCCGTGGACTTCCCGCAGGTTTCCCTCGCGGTATCGCTCCACGCCCCCAACGACGAGACCCGCAAATCGATCATGCCGGTAGAGAATACCTATCCGCTCGACGATCTGATGGCCGTTCTCGACCGCTACGTCGAAAAGACCAACAAGCGCGTATTCTACGAGTACATCATGATTTCGGGCGTCACCGACCATCCGCGCTTCGCGAACGAGCTCGCGGAACTCCTGCGCGGACGCCTCGCGCACGTGAACTTCATCCCGTACAACCCGGGCGAAGGCATCATGGGCAACGGGATGCTTCCCACTTCGAAACTCCTCGTGAAGAAATTTCAGGACACGCTCGAAAAAGCGGGAACCCCTTCCACCGTCCGCCACACCATGGGCGACGACATCGACGCGGCGTGCGGACAGCTCGCCATGAAGGAGAAGGGGGAATCGCTCGCTACCGAGTCCGGAAAGAGCATTTCGCCGGCATTTTCGAAGAAGGGGTAGCCGGACGGCGAAACCCGGAATGGGGTTTCGCTTGCGAACGTCCTCGAGGGCACGTCGGACGGGCGAGGCCGCAGCGACTTTAGGACTCTAGGAGCCAGGCCCGTCCGTTCGCCGTGCCCCGCTGCGGATTGTTCGCTTATCGCTGAAACCCCATTCCGGGTTTCCCAACCATAGCCTCCATTCGAAAATGACGAACGAAACGCCCAAGGCCTCGAATTTCCAGCTTTTCCTCCGGGTGCTGAAGCGCCAGGACGCGATGTATCCCAAGTTGCCGCTGTTGTCGGTTTTCCTCTTGGCGTACGTCGTTTTCAACATCAGCGAACCGTACTTCTACAAGCTGTTCATCGACGTCGTCGAATCCGTGCTTTCGGGGAAGATTCCGGTTTCGGATTCCGTGCCGGTTTTTGCCAAGTACGCCCTCCTATGGGGCGGACTCACGCTCGCTTCGATCTTTTCGGCGCTTTCGTACCGCCACCAGATTTGGAGTCTCGGCAACCTCGCTTGGTGAGCCGCGGTCAAACGGGTGCTCCGGGCTTTTTTCCTCATGCCGTACGACTACCACGTTTCCGTAGACGTCGGGGAAAAGGTTCGGATCTCGGAACGCGGACCGAACGCCGAGTTTCATATTTTCGAGAAGTTCATGGTAACGATCGTTCCCCAGTCGATCATCTTTCTCGGATTCCTCTCCCTCGGGCTCTACGTCGATTTCCGCATGATGCTCGTGGTTCTCGCGTTCGTGCCGCTCCTCGCGATCGTTTCCGTCACGGTAGGGAAACGCACGCATAAGGAACAGACCGTCGCCAACGAATTCTGGGACCGTGCCAGCGGCCGGCTTTCCGACGCGCTCCAGAACGTGCGCGTCATCCGCCTTTTCGTTCGTGAAAAATCGGAACAGGACCGCATCAACGGCCTCAACGTCGCGGCGATCGACCGCCAGTACCGCATCAACTTCTTCTGGGGCGTACTCGAATCCGGTCGCGAATTCCTCGAATTCCTCGTGAAGATCGCGGTCATGCTCGTCGGTACGTACTTGGTCTTGCAAAAGAAGCTGACCATCGGCGAGCTCTTCCTGTTCGTCGCGCTTTCCGGCCGCTTTTACGCACCGCTCCAAGCGATCGAATCCGCGTTCCGCGAAATCCTCGGCAAGCTTGCCGACCTCCGGAAATCCGAAGACCTCCTTTTCGCCCAGAAAGAAACCGACGAAGGAACCGAAGCTTTCGAAGGGGTGAAAAATTCCGTCTCTTTCGAAAACGTTTCCTTCGAATACCCGGGAAACGAACGCGCCGTTCTCGAAAACGTCACCCTCGAAATCCCCAAGGGCGCCCGCGTCGCGCTCGTCGGACACACCGGCTCCGGAAAATCGACCCTCGCGAATCTCCTCCTGCGTTTCTACGATCCCACGGAAGGCGCGGTGAAGGTCGACGGAACCGATATCCGGAATTTCACCGTTTCGAGCTACCGCGCGAAATTCGCGGCGGTATTCCAAGAC
>JASDUA010000089.1:15048-17542 GCA_041891375.1 Patescibacteria group bacterium | reverse complement strand
AGAAGGTGCTGTTCGAATTTTCCTTCCGGCTTGTCGTGGACGACGACGTCGTGGAACACGTCAAAACGCTTGGCGGTCGGAACGCGAAGACCGATTTCTTCGGAGAGTTCGCGAACGACCGCTTCGATATGGCTTTCGCCATGGTCGATACCTCCTCCCGGAAGGTCGAATTTTCCGGCAAGCGGTCAACGGGTTTTCCGTACGAGAACGATGCGTCCGTCGGCCATCGATACGATGGCGTAGGCTCCGGGGCGGATAGGGAGGGTCGCGGCCATGGGAAACGGGTTACGAAATGACGATACGGTGCCATCCGTCGGTAAACGAGTTGGTCACCCGGGTCTTTCTCAGGAGGGATTCGAGTTCTTTGGAATTTGTCGCGGCGGAAGGATCGTCATAGTCGAGAATGAAGGCCTTGCCCTTCGGAGAAAGCACCCGAACGAGTTCGGAGTGGAATTTCGACACGTCCAACGTGGATTTTCCGACGACGTTGGTAGCGAAAACGAAATCCTGGCTCGAAGCCGGAAGGGCGGAGAGGTTTTCCGCGAAGGCCGGAAGCCTGGTTATGGACGGAAACCGCTTGGCATCGTATCATCTCCAGAAGAACATTTCCATATGGACCCTCTCGAGTTCTTCGAGGTTCCTGTTCATGGCGTTCTTGAGCCTTTCCGATTCCCCTTCCCCGGCGGCGATCTTGTCTTGGAGGTCTTTTACGAGCTTCCGCATGGATTCGAGGTCTTTCTCGAAACAAGCTTCCACGTCGGGCTCGAAAAACACCGGATCCGCGACGACGACCTTGGCTCAATACCCGGAAAGCATAGCCGCCAATCCAGAGAATCATCCCCCCACGTCGAGGACGCGTTTTCCAGAAAAAGCGAGTTTTCTGGATTCTTCGGACGTGAAACCCATCTTCGAGAGAACGGCGTCGGAACTCACTTGCGGCGAAACGCGTATGGATTCGCGGATCTTCGCGAGTTTGGAGGCTTCGTCGGGGTACGTTTTCGCTACGGGTTCCATTACGGTGGAAACCCTGTCGGCGACCTTTCCTGCCGATTCGCGCGCCCTTCGGGCACGCTCTTCCTCCGCAAGCAGGAGGCTTTCGGGAATCCAGGTCGGCAATCAGCGCCTCGTTCGTTCGTCGTTCATAGTGCGAAGTATATCCGAAAAGGCGAAAAGGCCCTCACGGGCCCTTTCGAAAAACTTACTTCGTGAGGAATTTCGTCTTAACGAATCCGGTTCCGGACGGAGTGCGGAGTTCGGTCCATTCGCCCACTTCGTCGAGAATGAAGCCGGCGTCGCCGTCGTAGAGCCAGGTCTTGATCTTGGAGTCGGTATCCGGCTTTTCGCGGAGGAAAATGGAATGGGTGACCTTGATCTTGCGGCGGTCTACGAGACGGTCCTGGGTAAGGGCCTGGATGAAGAGGTACGGATCGTTGCGGTTGCGGTCGCGGTTGGTCGCGTCGCGAAGGAATACCGAACGGACGTATCCGACGACGCCGTTGTCGAAGGAAATCTTGCTCCAGTTCTTACCGTACGCGAGAACCGTTACCGGGTAATTGCGCGGGAGGTAGGAAACCGTCTTGGCGTTGAAATTCGGTGCGTTGCGGATGGCGGCGGTGTGTTCGACGCGGATGTACTTGTCGGCGAGGAATCCCGGAAGGTAGGCGACGTCGGTCATCGACTTGGAAGCGTCGTTCTTCTTTCCGGCACCCTGCGGGTAAGAAACAGCGGAATCGTTGCCGTTGGACGGGTTCGTCACCTGGGAATCCTGATTGGAATTCTGGGAAGAATCCGTCTGGCCCTTAGTCGGCTTCGGAACGGTCGTTCCGGTGGAAGTCGTAGTAGAAGGCTTGGGGGTGGAAACCGAACCGGTGGAAGTCGACGGAACGGTAGCGCCGGTGGAAGTCGAACCGGTAGCGGTCGAAGTCGCGGGCTTCGTTCCGCACTGTCCGTCGTAGTAGCTCGAGGTGTAGTCACCGTTCGGGCAGTTGTCGGTTACCGAGCTGCCGAATCCGGATCCTCCGCCGCCTCCGCCGTTGCCGGTGGAAACGCCCGAGGAGCCTCCGGAAGATCCGCCCGAAGACGAGCCGCCTCCGGAAGAGGAACCTCCTCCGGTCGAACCGGATCCGCTGCCGCCTCCGGTGGAGGTATCGGTCGCGGTTACGAACGACATGACGGAAGTCTGGGAAAGGTTTCCGGCACCGTCGGTCGCGGTGGAGTACGCGTAGTACGAAGTGCCCTGAGAGAGTCCGACGACGGTTCCCGTGTGGGCGAAACCGAGGGTGGAACCGGTCCAAACGAGGGTGGCGTCGACGTTGGCGCCCGTACCTACGAGAACCGTTACTTGGGCGGTTTCGTCGGTAGTGAGCGAATAGGTGGCGGTGGCGGTGCTAGCGAGCGTCGCGGAAGTGAACGAAAGCGCGGATTGTACCGGAGCGTTCGCGTCCTGGAGGATGCCGAACACGGAACCGGAGCCTACGTTGCCGGCGGCGTCGGT
>JASDUA010000089.1:0-15038 GCA_041891375.1 Patescibacteria group bacterium | reverse complement strand
GAGTTGAGGATGAGCGGGAGCGTCATCGAGAAGTCTCCGAAGGCGTCGGCGGAACCGGTGAAAGTCGTGCCGGAGAGGTCGGTCGCGGTAAGCGAAGCCATGGAATCGGTCGAACCGGTGACGGTTACCGATACGGCGTTCGTCAGGGACGGAACCGATCCGAACGAGATGGTCGGAGCGATATCGTCGTGGGTGACGGTTACCGAACCGGTAGCGGTCGAGGAGGTGGCGTCGGTAACGGTGACGTCGAGGACGTTGATCGCGTTGGCGTTCAATGCCACGGTAGCGGAGAACGCGCCGGAGCCGTCCACGGTACCGGTGAGGGTCGAGGTTCCTCCGGTAACCTGGAACGAAGCGTTCGGTTTGGCAGTACCAGTAAGGAGGAAGTTCGCGGCGTTGGTGACGTAGCTGCCGGACTGGTCGAGGTTGAGGTATACGACGACCGGATCCTGGGTGATTGTGACGGTAGCGAGACCGGCGTTTCCGGCGGCGTCGGTAGCGGTGACGGTGAGGGCGTTCGCAGAAGCCGGAACGAGATCGACGGATGCGACGAACGAACCGGACGCGTCGGCGACGGTGGTAACCGAACCGGATCCGCCGGTAACGGTGACGACCGCGAAGGCTTCGGTGGTTCCGGATACCGGAACGGTGGTCGCGTAGGTCGTGTGGTCGACGGTGGCGAGGGTGACGACCGGAGCGATCGAGTCTTCGACGATGGTCACGGAGCCGGTAGCGGTATTGCCGAGGGCGTCGACGGAAGCCACGTCGAGCACGTTGGCGCTATTGGCGTTGAGCGCGACGAGGAATCCCCAATTTCCGGCGATGTCGGCGGTGCCGGTGAGGGTTGCCGCTCCACCGGTGACGGTGAGGTCGGAATTCGGCTTGGTCGAACCGGTGAGGGCGATGGCCGCGGCGTTGACGGTCGCCGGCTGGGTGCCGATGACGAGCGTGTTGGCTACGGAATCTTCCACGGTGGAGACCGATGCGGTTCCCGTGCGGGAAGCGAGGTCGGTAGCGGTGACGGTGAACGCATTGGTCGCGTTCTGCGTAAGCGGCATGACGACCGAGAACGTACCGGTTCCGTCGGAAACCCCGGTAAGGGTGACGGTTCCGTCGGTTACGGATACGGCGATGTTGGAATCGGTCGTTCCGGATACGGCGATCTGGTTGGCGTCGATGACGGTCGGGAGCGGATCGAGGACGACGACCGGGTTCTGGTTGTCCTGGACGACGGTGAACGATACGGATCCGGTATTGCCGGCGGCGTCGGTAGCGGTGACGGTGAACTGGTTGACGGAATCGAGCGTGAGCGGGAGCGCCGGAACGGCGAAGCTGCCAGACGCGTCGGATACGAGACTGACGACCGTTCCGGACGAGAGTTCGGTTACGGCGACGGCGAGGTTCGGTTCGGTCTGTCCGATGAAGGCGAAGGTCGCGCCGGATTCGTAAACGGTTCCGGATGCGGAAACGGCAATGGCCGGTCCGACCCCGTCTTCGGTCACGTCGAACGTGCGGGTAGTAACGTTGCCGGCGGCGTCGGTTACCGAGAAGGTGAACGAGTTGAGCGAATCGTGCGTGAGCGGGAGGCTTACGGAGAAGTTTCCGGAAGCGTCGGCGTTGGCGGAAGCGGTCGAGGAGCCGGTGACGGTGACGACGGCGTTGGCGTCGGTCGTTCCGGTCACGGTCATGGCGACGGCGTGGACGCTCTGTCCGGACGGGGTGCCGATGACGAGGAGCGGAGCGGTGTTGTCGACGGTGAGCCAGCCGAGCATGCGTCCGGAGACGTTGCCGGAAGGATCGACGGCGACGAAGTCGTAGGCCCCGTCGTTCACGCCGACCGGTACGGTCACGGTGTAGACGGCGTCCTTTACGGAGTTCGTCACGATGAACGCGTCGTGCGCGGCGATGGCGGAAGTGATGTCGGACGGGGTCGTGACGACGGTTCCCGAAGCTACGGCGTAGATGACGCCGTCTTCGTTGGAAGAGACGGTCGAGGTCGAGGTGTCGCCCGATTTGAGGATTTCCGCCGCGGAAGTCGGAGTGGAAACGATCGGAGCGGTGAGGTCGAGCGCCGAAGCCGCGAAGGTGAACGCTACGCCCGGCACCGAAGCGGTAAGGGTGAACGAAGTGGTGCCGGTAGAAACGATGACGGAACCGGTGTCGGAAGCGATCATCGAGGCGATGGCGGATTCGACGGAAGCGTCGGTGTCGCCGGAGTTCGTGAGAACCGAGTAGTCCTTGCCGTTAAGGGTGGCGGTGTAGGTCCATCCTTCAGTTACGGAAGCGGCGTCGAAGTCGACGACCTGGGCGACGGCCGGAACGTATACGGTGTTCACGGTGGCCGATTTCACGTTGGAAACCGCGAGGGAACCGAGCGTGAACGGAGTGCCCGGAACGGAAGCCGTCACGGTTACGGTCGAGCCGGAAGCCGAAGCGTTCACGGTGCCGGAAGCCGAGAGAGCGGTAGCGAGCGCGGCTGCGGTAGCGGAATCCGAACCCGCGTAGTTCGCGGTAACGGAAGCGCCGTCCAAAGTGACGGTGAGAACGTCGCCGGAAACGGTAGCCGGAAGATCGAGGGTGTCGACCTGGGCGACCGGAACGACGTTGTTCTGAGTTACGGTGGAAGGAACGTTGCCGGTAAGTGAAAGCGGGAGGAGTTCGAACGGAACGCCAGCCACTTCGGCAGTGACGGTAATGACCTTTCCGGTAGAGGCGGCGGAAACGCCCGAGAGCGCGTCGAGACCTGCGGCGAGTTCGGCGATAGTCGCCGATTCGGAACCGGAGAAGGTCGCGGAAACGATGGTCGAACCGGAGAGCGAAACCGACAGGACGTCTCCTGCGACGAGGTCGCGGGGTACGGTGATCGAATCCACCTGGGCGACGGCCGGAACGTTCGGCTGGACGTTTACGGCGGAAACGGTCGAATCCACGGTGAGCGTAGCGCCGACGAACGGAGTACCCGGAACGGCTGCGGAAATCGCGATGGCGAAGTTTCCTTCCGAGCCGCTTACGGAAGCGGAAACGGACGGGAGGGAATCGATCCAAGCCGCGAGGTTCGCCACGGTGGTGGCGGTATCGGTCGCGAACGGGATGACGGTTCCGGTTCCGTCGACGGTAACGATGAGCGAGTCGCCGGCACCGAAAGTACGGGTGATGGTGAGCGAGTCGATCTGCATGACGTTCGGCTCATTGGCGATGACGCCGGAAGAGCTGATCGAAGCGCCGGAAGCCGAAAGCGAAGCGGAGAATCCGGTTCCCGGAGTCTTGGATTCGAGAGTGAAGGTACGGGTAGCGGGATCGAGGGCGGAAGAAACGGTTCCGAGACCTTCGATAGCGGTATTGAGAAGCGAGAGCGTGGTATCCGAATCGGTAACGAACGCCTGGCTCACGGTTCCGGTTCCTACGGTGACCGAGAACGTGTCGCCGGCCGCCGGAGCGAACGGAACGGTAATCGAATCCTTCTGGGCGACGGCAGTACCGTTAGCAGTAACCTGGACCGGGGCGGTAGTTCCGGTTATTTCGATGTTCCCCACGGTGAACGGGACTCCGGCGACGGTCGCGAGGAGTTCCACGGTGGTGGTTCCGGTAAGCGACGCGGTAACGGTTCCCCCGGCGGTAATGGCCGAAGCGAGGTTTTGAAGGGTGGTGGTTCCGTCGGTGACGAACGCCTGCGAGTAGCTGACCGAATCCACTACGGCGGACACGGTCTCCCCCGCTACCGGAAGGTGCGGCAAGGTGAACGAATCCTTCTGTGCCACGGCGGCTACGGCCGAAGTTACGGTAGTCGAAGCTGCGGAGTGGGAAAGTCCTCCCTGGAGGGCGGCGAACGAGGTTCCCGGAACGGTCGAGGTTACGGTGATGGTGCGGGTGGAGTAGTCTCCGGTAACGGCGAAGTTCGAGAGTCCGTCGAGGTTCGACACGAAGTTCGTGAAGTCGGTAGCCGGAGTTCCGGTAACGTTCTGAACGTAGGTGGCTCCGTCGAGAGTGAGGCTGAGAGCGTCTCCGGCGACGAGGTTGCGCGGAAGGACGATCGAGTCGGTCTGGGCGGTGGCTTCAGCCGATGCGTTGTTCGACCACGAGAAATCGGAATTTCCGGAAAGGTCTTCGTTGGTGGCCGTAACGACGATGTCGCCGGTTCCGGTCTGGGCGGTGGCACGGGTGAGGATTACCTGTGAGCCGCTGCCCGAAACGGAAAGGAGGGTTCCGGCTTCGTACGAGTAGCCGGAGATTCCGCGGAGGAGCTGCGCGAGCATATCGGTGGACGACACGGCCGCGGAGTCGATTTCCGCAGCGCCGTCGGAACAGTCGGAAGAGGAAGCGTCGATGGTGACGGAACAGGAAACGGTAACGGAACAGTCGCCGATGGCGAGAACCATCTTCCCTGCGGGAACGGCGAGGGCGTTCACGGTGACGGAAGCGCGGGTTTCCGAAGAGCTTGCCGAAAGCGTGGTTCCGTTGAATGCGGCGGAAGCGACGGAAACGTTACCGACGTGGAACGTGTCGCCGGCAACCTGGGAAACGAGGGTGACGGTGCGGGTTCCGGAATCGTAGGTCGCGTCGACGAACGAGAGGTTGTCGAGCTGGGTAACGAACGCGGCGATAGTAGTCGCTTCATCGGTATCGAAAGACTGGCTTACGGTTCCCGATCCGATTTCTACGGAAAGGACGTCGCCAGCGGTAATGGCCGGAGCGATGGAGAAGCGGCTGGTCTGTTTGACGGCCTGGACGTTGTTCTGGAGGACGACCGGGGCTACGACGGTGCGGAGCGAGGCATTGGAAAGGGAAAAGCCGGTTCACGGAAGGCTCGAAGAAACCGTGAATACGCGGGTAACGTCGCTCGCGAGGGCATCTACGTTGGGCATGGCGTCGATCTGGGAGCGGATCGATTCGACCATGGCGGCATGGGAGCCGGAGAAGGTTTCGGAAACGGTATTGCCGTTCACGACCAAGGAAACCTGGTCGCCGGAAACGAAGTCGCGTCCGAAAGTGAGGGATTCAACCTGGGCCACTGCCGGAACGTTCGTCTGGAGCGGAGTCGCGGAAACGTTCGAAACGATGCGCGCGTAATCCACGCTGAACGCGGTGCCCGGTGCGGTGGAATCGATCGTGAGGACGTTCAGGATGGGATTGAACGAAGCCGTGAGGTTCGGAAGCGCGGAAACTTCCGCGACGAGACCGCTCATGGTTTCGTCGTTGGAACCGGAGAACGCTACCGAGAGCGCGTTGGAATTCACGCTGAGGAGGACGGTGTCGCCCGCTACGGTCTGGCGCGGGAAGACGACCGCGTCGCGCTGGGCGACGGCGACGTTATTGGCCTGGACGGTGAGGCTCGGAACGGAAGAACCCGAAACGGTGAGGTCCGATACGGAGAACGGAACGCCCGGAGCAGCCGAAGTGACGGTGAGGTCGCCGGCGGCGTAGGTAGCGTCCGCAAAGGAAAGCTGGTCCGCCTGGGAAGCGAGGAGCCCCATGGTGGTAGCGGTGTCGCCCGTGAACGACTGGGAAAGGTTCACTCCGGAAAGCGAGAGCGAAACGACGTCGCCGGAGTAGAGTGGGCGGTTCAGCGAAAGCTTGTCGACCTGCGCGACCGGAACGACGTTCGCGACGATCGGGGCGGCGTTCACGTCGCTCGAAACGACCGTGAGGTTCGAGATGCCGAAAGCGGAACCCGCTACGGCGGCGGTTACGGTAACCGAGCGGCCAGAAAGGGACGCGGTGACTTCCGGAAGAGCGTCGATCGCGGCGGTAAGCGCGTCGAGGGTGGCGGAATCCGAACCCGAGAAAGATACGGAAACGCCGGTGCCGGCTACCGAGAGGGAGACGACGTCGCCCGGGATGAGCTGCTGCGGAACGTCCACGCGGGCGATTTGGGCGACCGCCACCACGTTAGCGACCTGGTTCGTCGCGGCAACCGGGGTCTTGTCGACCTTGATGGAAACCGGAACGGGGTTCGCGGTGGAGATGCCGAAAACGATGCGGTTGTTCACCGAGTCGAACGTGGCAGTAACGTTCGGCAAAGCGCTCGCGAGGCTCGCGAGGGCGTTCATGGTCGCCGCGTGGCTGACCTGGAAATTCTGGGAAACGACGGTCCCCGAAACGGTGAGCGCGACGGTGTCGCCCGATTAGAGAACGCGCGGCACGTCGAGGGATTCGACCTGCTGGATCATGGCGGCGTTCGCGACGGTTTGGGTCGCCGTGAACGTCGGTGCTGCCGCGAAAGCGATCGCGGGCAAAAGGGTTTCCGCGATGATGAGCGCCGAAAGCGTGGCTGCCACGCGCTTCCGGAGGGTCGCGAAGAGGTGAACGGTCATAAAAAGCCCGGTTACGTGAAATACCTATGGTAGTGATGGCGGGTTTTCCGCATTGGTATTTGTTTTCCGAGCCTTTCCCGTACAAATTATTTATACGAGAGGTTTTTGAATTTGCAAGTATGCATTATCGAAGATTCCAAAAAAATGCAAGAGCAAAATAAAATTCCGAATTTCCTCTCCAAATAGAGAAAAAACCCGGAATTTGACGTTTTTGATTTATAACTTTTACTTGTATACCCACGGTGCGACCGTATTCAGGATGAGACCAGTAAGGAAAAGTAGGACCAAACCGCTGACGAGCTGGATGATGCGCCCCTTCGCCTTCTTAGCGTCCTCCCCTCCTCCGGAGAGCGAATACTGGATGCCGGAAAGTACGATCATGAGCACACCGATGAGCCCGGTGAGGTACGTGGCGTACTTGATGAGCGATCCGAGAACGCCGGTGACCGTCGAGAAACCGCTCTGGACGGGACATCTGTAAATGCGCTTGTCTACGGACGTCTCAGCAGGATTCTTGATCGTACAGTTCGCGCCCGGAATCGCTTCGGTTACGTATACGAAAGAACCTCCGCCCTCTTCGGCCTTAGGGTTTCCGCCGCCCGAACTCGAGCTCGAAGAAGAACTCGAGGAACTCGAAGTATCGGCGGGAGCTGCCTTCGCGGCGCCTCCCGCGGAAGAATCGGCAGCCTTCTCGGTCGCAGGTTCGGTCGCGAACGCGTACGGAGCGGAAACGAACGTGAAGAATGCGGTCAGCGCAACGATGGCGCGTACGGATTTTTTCATATTAGATGCGGAAATCCGCGAGGTCCTTGAGGAAGGTGTAGCTCGCGAGGAGGATAATGGTGGCGATGAACGTGTTGACCACGATGCTCTTGCCCTTCTTGGCCTTTTCTTCGTCGCCGCCGGAAGTGATGTAATAGTATCCCCCGAGAATGAGGAAGAATACCGCGACCGGTCCCGCGAAGAAGAGCGCGAGGTTGGAAAGCTGCGCGAAGATGCCCTGGCCCTTCGGAATGTCTCCGGAGTACGCGACCTGGACCCAAGCTTCGATGACCCCGAGGAAGATGAGCGCGAGAACGCCGTAGAGGATGCGTCCCTTGGCTTCCTTGATGGCTTCTTCCTTGCCGCCCGAGGCGATGAGCTTCAATCCCGACATGACGAAAAGGAAGATCGCCGCGCCGACGACCGCGATGCGGACGAACATGAGCACGCCGCCTTCTACGGTACCGTCCCAATTGGCGAAATTCACGAAGATGTTCGATCCGTTCTTCTGGACGTTGAGATATGACGGATTGGTATTTCACGTCGAGATGTCGATCGCCGATTTCGGTCAGAAGAGCGAGAATATCTGTCCCGGGATGTTGATGAACAGGAAAGCCACGAGCGCGTACATGATCTGGCGCTTGTTCTTCGTGAGGGATTCCTCCGCCCCGTTGGCGATGACCATCATGATGCCGGCGTACACGAGGTACAGTACCGCCAAAGCGGAAGTGACGACCTTAACGGTACGGATGACCGAAAGTCCCGCGTAGTTGGTCTTCTCTTCGATGGTTTCGCCCTTGGCCGCGTTCGCCGAAACGGATTTCACGTCTCCGGCGAGACCGCTCAAGTTGGCGACCCCGGCGTATGCCGGAGCTACGGCGACGGCGGCGAGGAAACCCGCCGCGATGGCCGCGATGCGTTTGGAAATCTGCATTTAGTCGTCGTTAGTGAAGTAGCCCATGAAGTCCTCTTCTTTGACGATCCCCTTTTCCGCGAGCTTCAAGGCGGAATTCTTCATGGAAATCATGCCGTCCTGGCTTCCGAGTTCGATGTTGTTGTTGATCTGTACGAGGTCTCCCGACTTGATAAGGTTCTTGATTGCCGGGGTGACGTACATGATTTCGTGGATCGCGACGCGTCCGTGGCCCTCAGCCTTCGGAATGAGACGCTGCGAAAGTACGCCGAGAAGCGAGTCGCCCAAGCGCACACGGACCTGGTTCTGGATGTCCGGGTGGAAGAACTGCACGAGGCGGTTGATAGTCTGTACCGAACCGGAGGTATGGAGCGTCGAGAAGACCAAGTGGCCGGTTTCCGCGAGGTTGATGGCGGCTTCTACGGTTTCCTGGTCGCGCATTTCGCCGACGACGACGATGTCCGGGTCTTCGCGCATCGCGGCGCGGATGGCGGCGACGAACGAATTGGTATCGCGTCCGACTTCGCGCTGCGAGAAGATGGAAGCCTTGTCGGTGAAGATGAATTCCACAGGGTCTTCGATCGTGATGATGTGTTCGTTGCGGGTTTCGTTGATGCGGTCGATGATCGAGACCATCGTGGTCGACTTACCGGAACCGGTCGGCCCGGTAATGAGAAAGAGCCCCTGTTTCGCGCCGAGGATCTTCTTGACGCCTTCCGGCAATCCGAGGTCTTCCATCTTCTTGGCGTCGCGTTCGATGCGGCGGAGGACGAAACCCATCTTGGCGAGCTTGTAGAAGCCGTTGACGCGGAACGGAGTGCCGTCGGCGGCGATGTAGGCGAAGTCGGCGTCGTGCTTGTGGACGAATTCGCCCATTTTTTCCTTATCCCCGAGAAAGAGTTCGGTACAGAGGCGGTTGCAGGCTTCTTTGGTGAGTTTTCCGCCCTGTTCGAACTTGGAAAGTTCTCCGTGGACGCGGAAGCCGACGAAGTCCCCTTCGGAAAGGTGGATGTCGGATGCCTTGATGTTGATGGCGTGGGCGAGGATCTGCTCGATCATCGAATTCTGTGCGGCTGGTGCTCCGGTTTCGGACATATCGGAAGTCGTAAACGGTTACGGGAAGATTCTATCGGTTTTCTTTTCCTTTTCGAGCCCATTTGACGGAAAAGGGCCCCGCGAACGGGACCCGGTTTCCGCGGTCAAGAAACCGGGCGATTATGCCGCGGCCTTGATTTGGGACTTGAGGTTGGCGATAAGCGAACGTGCTCGGTCTGCGCCGGCATCGATTTCACGAGCGGTTTCCTGCGCTTCCTTCGCCTGCTTCTTGAGTTCGGCGATCTGGGCGTTCAGGTCTTCCGCCTTCTTCATTTCAGCGTCGCGGGCGGATTCCTTCGCGGAAACTACCGATTCGAGCTGGGAAATGGACGAGAGGAGGATGGCTTCCGGATCGAGGGAAGCGGCAACCGGTTCGACGTGGGACTCGACAGCCGGAGCGGATTCTTCGACGGTCGCGAGGAAGCCGGTAATCGGTGCGGATTCTTCTGCCGGCATTTCGAACGCCGGAGCTTCCGCCGCAACGGTTTCGGTTTCGATTGCCGGAGCTACGGAAAGCGCGGACATCGAGGAGAAATCGAGGGCGGATCCGGAGGAAACCGGTTCTTCCTGGATTTCCACTGCCGGTTCGGAATCTTCGAGGATGACGAGCGAGTCGGAAGCCGGGGTTTCCGCGGTTTCTACGGCCGGAGCGTCTTCGAGGATGATGAGGTCGGAAGCCGGTTCCGAGAAGGTGACCTGGGCTACCGGTTCGGCGACGGTGTCGGGAACGTTGGCGACGGAAACCGATTCGTCGATGATGAGGAAATCGGCATCGTTGGTAGCCGCCGGAGCGGTAACTTCGGCAACGGCGGCCGAAGCGGAAGAAGCCTGCCCGCCTGCGGAGGCGGCTTTATCGCCCGGAAGGACGGAGTCGAAGAATCCCATGGGTTTTTGTTTTACGGATATTCGAGAAGTATCGTACCATGTTCCGCGAAGGTTTGCAAAAAATGCGCCCTCCCCTATAATGCCCCGGCCTAAAAAAGGTCGAAAATCCGTAACCGAATCCCAAAAATGGATTACAGTAAAGCCAAAGAACTCCTCAAGCTCCAGCAGGAAGCCCAGAAGATCCAGAACGAACTCTCCAATACCCACATCGAAGCCGAAGTGGACGGAGTCGTTCTCACCTTCGACGGACAGATGAAGTGCGTAGCCGTCGTCATCGAAGACGATTCGATCCTCAAGGATAAGGCCAAGCTCGAAAAGGCCATCCAGGAAGCGGCCAACAAGGGCCTCAAGAAGTCCCAGGAAATCGCCGCCGACAAGATGAAGGGCATCATGGGTTCCATGGGCCTCGACCTTCCGCCGGGATTCCAGGGCTAATTCCCTCCCCTACGGCGAAAACCCCTCCGCTTTCCGGAGGGGTTTTCTTGTTCCTAAAACGGCAAGCGCTCCGCGAATACGAAACGTGGCGAGACCGGACGATAAAAAAGTCCCACGAAACTTTGCGCCGGGACGTAAGGAAGGGCATACTGTTAAAAATACAAAACCGCCCCGACCATGCCAGAAAACGAACTCCCGGAACTTACCGACGACCAGCAGATTTCCTTTGCGGACTGGATGCGCGCGAACGGACGCGTAAGCGAGGACGTCGACGAAAACATGTTCGCGGTGCTCCGCGGAGTGCTCGATACGCTCAATCTCATTTCCGTTACCGATCCGGAAGGAAACATCACGTATGCCAACGAACAGTTCTGCAACGTGTCCGGCTTTAACGAAAAAGAACTCCACGGGGCTCCGCATAACATCGTGCGGCATCCGGAAACCCCTGCGGACACTTTCTCGGACCTCTGGAATACCGTAAAGGCGAAGAAGATTTGGAAGGGACTCATCCGTAATAAGAAGAAGAACGGCGGGGATTACTGGGTAAAGACCGTCATAGTGCCGGTCGTGAACTCCAAGGGCGAAATCCAGGAGTACGTGTCGCTCCGTACCGACGTCACGGATTTGGAAATCGCGAACCAGAAACTTCGGGAAACCCTCGAATTCCGCGCGGAACTCGATAGGAAGAAGAGCGAGTTCATCAGCATCGCGAGCCATGAGCTTCGCACTCCCCTCACCATCGTGCGCGGATACGCGTCGATGATGGAGGACGCTTTCGCGAACGGCGACCCCCAAACGGCGCACAAGTGCGCAGAAGAGATTTCCAGGCAGGCGGCGCATATGACCGAGCTCGTGGGCGACATGCTCGAACTTTCGCGCATCGAATCGGGCGCGGAAACCTTTAAGAACGCCTCTTTCGATCTTTCGACCGTCATTTCGGAAGTCGTGGGCAATTTCGCCCCCATTGCCGAAAAGAAAGGGATTTCGATCTGCAACGAGAGCGGGGCGGAAGGGTTCAACGCCTATGCCGATCGCGACAAGATCCGCCGCGCGGTACACAACCTCGTTTCGAACGCCGTCAAATTCACCGTCACGGGCGGGCAAGTCCGCTGCGGCATCCGCGACAACGGCGACGGCACGTGTTCGGCCTACGTGCGCGACACGGGAACCGGCATCCGAAAAGAAGATTTCGAAACCATTTTCGAAAAATTCGTACAGCTCGAAAACCCCCTCACCCGCGCTAACGAATGATCGGGACTCTGACTGCCGATCGTGAAGGTCATCGCGGAAGGTTGCGGAGGCAAAGTGGAAATCGAGAGCGAGGTCGGAAAAGGATCCGAATTCCGCATCGTCATTCCGAAGAACCGGTAGGCCGGACGGTATCGCTCATTCCCAAGACGGGACCTTGCTCCTAGGGCCCTAAAGTCGCTGCGGCTCCCGTCTTGGGAACTCGCAGCCATCCAAAACCTTGCCGCCAAATGAAAACCCCCGGATTTCCATCCGGGGGTTTTCATATCTCTCTTAAGCCTGGAGCGCGGCGGCGATGATGCCGGCGACTTCGGCGCGGGATGCCTTCGCGTCAGCCTTGAAGGAAGTGCCTACGTAGACTCCTTCGGCCTTGGCCCATGCCGCGTACGGCGCGAACCATGCGGAATTGTCGACGTCCGAGAAGGCGCTGAACGATACGCCGTCAGGGGTGACCGAAAGGATGCCGAGAGCGATCTTGAGGGCTTCCGCGCGGGTGACCGGAGCGTCGGGGCGGAAGGTTCCGTCCGGATATCCGGAAACCGCGCCGAGTTCGCGGGCGGTATTTCCGTACGGCAATGCCCAGGAGCCTGCCGCCACGTCGGAGAATTTGGTCGACGCGTCGGACGAGAGCGACTTTCCGGAAGCGATGAACGACATCTTGAGAATTTCCGCGCGGGTGACCGGAGCGTCGGGGCGGAACGCCCCGTTCGAACCGGTGGCGATTCCGCGGGCCTTGATGAACGAAATTGCCGAAACGTACGGGTGCGAAGCGGGCACGTCGGTAAACGGCGCGCTCACGGACGGGGTGACCGGAGGTTTTGCCGGAACGACCGGAGCCACCGGCTTCTCCACCGGTTTTTCAACGGGCTTCACTACCGGAGCTACCTTGGGCGATCCGGCGACCTTATCGAGGTAAACGAGAGGGTTCACGGTGAACTTGCGGGCGTTGTCGATTCCGAGTCCGCGGTTGACGGCCTCCATGAAACCGAGGCCTGCCGCGTTGGCGTCGCCCATGGTGAACGGCCAGTACGGGTGGAACGGGGCGTTCGCACGGTCGATCTGGAAATGGAGGTGTTCCCCCGTGGAATTGCCGGTATTTCCGCTCTTCCCTATCGCGTCGCCTTCTTTGACCGAAGTTCCCGCGGAAACCGCGAGGGAATCGAGATGGAGGTAAGCGCTATAGAGCGTGGTCGTTTTGGAAAAATCGTCCGGATCGCGCACGCCGTCGTGACGGATGATCACGTAGTTGCCGTCGGCGGCCTTGAATTCGGCCTTTTCGACGACGCCGTCCAATACGGCGAACACCGTATCGTTCTTTACCATGGGAACGATATCGACGCCGCAGTGGCTTCCCGCTCCTTCGTCGAAGTCGCCGGATACGTAGTTGCCGAGATAGACCGTGGTATAGGTGGTCCACATCGACGCGAGATTGTCGGGATCGTACGTAACTTTGGTTTTGAGTGGGTACATATCGCGTGATGAAAAATACGGTTAGCGTATCTGCTTCATCGGTTTCGGTTGCGAAACCTCCTTTTTCTTCCCCTTTCCTTCAAGAACCGCTTCCGGTACGGACGAAACGTCCGCCGGCATGGCGATTTCGGAACCCGCGCCCTCTTCCGAGACGGCTCCGGCGAGTTCCGGAACCGGCGAGATTTCACTGCGGAGTTGGGTTCGGTCGGTTGCGGCGGCGGCTTCTACCTGCATCTTCTTTTCCGCCTTCTCTTCCGGAAGCGTAGTTGAAAAGATCTTGTCGGCGAGACGGTCGAGCCAGGCGATGAACTTGTGGCTCGAAAAGCCGGCCAAGAACGTGAAGACGGCGTAGAGGTAGAGGCTGCGGATAGTGATTTCGGCGTCGGCGCTCGCGCCCTGGAGGACGCCGAGGCCGCTGCGGGCGATGAAGAAGGCGATAATGCCGAGCGCGCTCGAAAGGAGCGGCTGGATCATGAACCAGTACACCCAGGTGTAGTTGAACCGTCCGGAGTAGATTTCGACGGTCGCGAGTCGCTGGAACCCGTCGCGGGTAATGTCGCCCGCCTTGAAATCCGAATACGCGCGGTCGTAGATGTTGGCGTACTTCACGGCGCGGTAGAAGTCCTTGATGATGAACGAAACGCCGCCGATGATGCTCACGGAAAGCATGAGGATGAGCACCTTGATCTCTTTGACCGCGTCAGCCGGCAAACGCCCTTCGGACGGGAGCCCGAAGTAGGCGTTGGGGTCGAAGCTGACCGACATCTTGGCAATCTGCCAAGCTATCCAAACGAGCGCGCCGATCCAGGCGACGACGAGGAATTTCGCGAGCGTGTTGCGGGTTTCGTGGGACATACGACTATTTGGTAACGATCTTCTTGTCAGTGCTTACGACCGTCGCTATAGCGGCTTCGTCGGCTTCTTCCGGAGAAAGGCGGAACTTGTAGTCGTCTTCGATGAACCGGCCCTTGAGGGCGGAAAGGCAACGGATGACGTTGGTGTGCCAGTGACTGGAAGAAGAAGCGTAGATGGCTCCGCCCTTGTTACCCCAACGGGAGAGTTCGTCGACCCCCTGATGTTTGCCGAGGTATTTGTTGTTGAGGGTCTTGACCATCCAGTAGACTCCGTCGCGGGCTCCGGGGAATTCGTAGGTTCCTCCCGAGTCGGTGTTTCCGACGTTGCCGACATTGTACGGCGTTTTGAGGTTCTTACCAAGTCCGGTTTCGGCGAGGCCGACGCACATGAGGAAGCTCGGGTCGATTTTTCCTTCGACGCCTTCTTCCGTCCAGATGTCCCAATCCTTGAACCCGCCGACGGCGTAGTTGTCGAGAAGGTACTTCTGGCGTTCGGTTTCGTCGTTTCCGAGAATGCGGAACGTCTCGAAGTTCGAGAGGTTCGCGCGGTGTCCGTAGCGGGCCTTGAGGTCCTGAACGTACTTGTACGAATACTTGGAATCGAGTGTTTCGTAGCGGAGGTGGGTCACGTCGAGGAAACGGAGCGGATCCATGGTTTCGCGGCTGCGGTGCACTTCGAAGTGGAGGTGCGGACCGCTGGTCATGGCGCCCGCGCCCGGAGTTCCCGGAGCGCCACCGGACTTCGCGAAGACTTCTCAGGCCTTTACGAACTGGAAACGTTCGGCCATGACTTCGCTTACGTGTCCGTACACCGTAAGGAACCCGTTGGTATGCTTGAGGGCGACGTATCCGTATCCGCCTTCTACCGGAGGATTGACGAAGTAGACGTACCCGTCCGCCGGGGCGACGACCTCGGTACCCTGCGGCGTCGGGATGTCGATGGCTTCGTGGTCGCTTCCTACGGAATCGTAGTAATCCTGATCGTGGTAGTACGCGGAAATATAGCGCGGTTCTACCGGCCATTGGAACGGATTGGATTCTCCCGATTCGTCCAAGAACGTCGAA
>JASDUA010000088.1:0-2762 GCA_041891375.1 Patescibacteria group bacterium | reverse complement strand
CCCCCAAAGACAACGAAGTCGGCGCCCACGTACGCGTACTTCAGGAAGCGCTCGTGTCGCTCGGATACCTCGACTCCAAGCCTACGGGGATCTACGGTCCGAAAACCCGCGACGCAGTAGCGGCGTTCCAAGTCAGCCAGGGGTTGGTCCTCTCCAAAGCGGATCCCAATGCCGGAAAGTTCGGAAAGCTCACCCGAACGAAAATGCTTCTCTCGCTCGCGCAAAAAAACGTCCGGTAACCGGACGTTTTTTCGTGATCTTACGCTTCCTTCTTAGCGGACGATGAGAGTTTTTCTCCTACGGAAGCCTTCGTCCTGAGACGCAACTCGGTAAGGTCGATGGTTTCGGGAAGGCGTCCGTCCTCCTTTGGGAATCCCATAGGCTTGTGGAAGAGGAATCCTTGGCTGTACTGGATGCCCATTTCCGTGACGAGTTCCCAAATCGTGACGTTGTCCACGAATTCCGCGACGATTTCGCATCCGAGTTCCTGCGCGGCTTTGACGATCGCGCGGACGATGCGGAGCTTCTCGGGACTCTTGTCGATGTCCTTGATGAAGCTTCCGTCGATCTTGATGACGTCCGGCCACCATTCTTTCTCGAAACGGGAGAAATTGGAGCCTTCGGAACCGAAGTCGTCGAGCGCGATTTTGCATCCGAGCTTTTTCAGTTCGGCAATCTTCGACGCGCTTTCGCCACGGTTCGACAAGAGCGCTTCTTCGAGGATTTCGAAAGTGACGCGCTGCGGCTCGATTTCATATTTCGCGAGGAGCTTTACCAGGTCGGAAACGAGATCCGGATCGGCGAGATCCTGCCAGCTGATGTTGATGGAGAAATTCGTTTTCGAATGTCGGAGGTCGTCGCACGCCTGCTCGGACATGAGGCGCGTCAGCAAAGGGATGGTCCCCGAGCGTTTGGCATGGTCGATAAAGACGTAGGGCGGATGGATTCCTCCTTCCCGGTCCACCATGCGTGCCAAGCATTCGTATTTCTCGATGCGCCCGGTCTTGTTGTCGACGATGGCCTGGTAGAACGGAATGATGCGTTTTTCCGTTATCGCCTCGGTAACCGCGGTACCGCCTTCGAGATTCTTCCGGACGAGTTCTTCGGAGTGACGGTCGACGTCGAAAGCGACGACCTTCGATCCCGTTACGGTATCCCGCATCGCGATGTGGAGCTTCTTGTAGATATCCGTCTTTACGTGGTCCGAGTAGCTTATCGAAGCCTGCGCGCGAAGGCAGAGTCCGTCCTTTGCGCGACCGGGGAGGAGGTCGGTCTTGGGGAAGAACGTGAACATCGAGCACATCTCGTAGAAATACGGGACGATGTCGACGAATTTTACGCCGGTGCGTTCGGGTCGGTATTCCCCGATGATGAGGAATTCTTTCGGCGCGGTGCGGTAGACTTTCCAGTTTTCCCGGTCGCCGAAGAATTGGCGGATCAGGTTTCCGGAAACGTTGCGGATGAATTCGCTTCCGGTGTCCATTCCGTACGCTCCGTTGATTTCGGAAAGGTTTTCGATCTTCACGAGCAGCGACGCCACGTTCGGCATGTCCGCGAAAAACGGCAGGTCGTCCTCGTACTGCCGCATGTTCGGCAGGCCGGTAAGCGCGTCGGTACGGATTTGGCGGTCGAGTTTTTCGTTCGCGTCGGCAAGGTAGGTGTTCGCCTCCGAAAGTTCGCGATCCTTCATGATGATCGAGAGAAGGCTCGAAATGTTGGTTTTGATGAAATCCCTCCGTTCCGCGAGGATGCGGCTGAAGACGACTTCGAGATTCGCCGGATACTGGAGGAGCAGGTTGTGTCCGTGTCCGAGGGGAATCGATACGTAACGGTTTCCGCGGCGAACGATTTTCGACACCTTCGCCGAATCGCACGTCGTTCCGCAAGCTCACGTGCCGATGCCGAAGGCCATCGATTCGCAATCGCAAGCTTGGATTTCCGCGCTGCAGATGCCGTAGAAAAACTCTTCGATGATATCGCAAACGGCACGGTTGACTTCGTCTTTCTGGGTTCCGTTCACGACTTGGGCGATAAGTCCGAGAAGGCGTTCGTGGATTTCCCGTTCCTTTTCGACGGCATGGAGACGTTCGAAACGTTCGAGTTCCTTTTTTCCGCCAATGGCGTTCAAGAACTCCGCTTCCTGGCTCTCGAATTTGAGGTGCCAGCTCTCGTCGGTGACGCGGGAAGCGCGAAGGTAACATTCCATCGCGTTCTTTTTCGAATTTTCGTCCGGAAGGGACGAAAGGAAGACCGCGAGCGAAATGTAGAGCTGCGAGAAACTCATTACCAAGCCGGACGCCTTTTCGTTCTTGCGGGCGTATTCGCGCATCCAGTAGGCTATGCGGACGGTGCGCTCGGAACGTTCGACCACGCGGAGCTTCTCGAGGATGACCGAGAAGAGTTTGATCTTGAATTCTTCGTGGAAGGCGTTGTGGTACTGGTTGTCCCCGATGAGTTTCGTCGCGACGCGGCAGAGGGTGTCCGGCGCCACCTCGCAGAAGAGCATGAGGTGGTGCATCGTTTCGATCATGAACTCGTCATGGTCGCTGCGGGCTACGAAATCGAGAGCGATGTCCTCGGCGTCGGTAAACCCCCTCTTGCTTTCGGAAGCCTCGGCGTACAGGTCGAAAAGCACCCCGGTCCATTCGTTCTCGATCGCCGCGATTTCCGGTGAGAGTGTTCCGAGCTTTTTGATTTTGGAAACGGCGTTGAGCGTTACGGACGCGAGATTGCCGAGCTTTACGGAAGTGGCGATGTCTTCG
>JASDUA010000087.1:0-2782 GCA_041891375.1 Patescibacteria group bacterium | reverse complement strand
CGAAGGCACGGACGCTCCCGGTACTCCCGTTGGCGGGGCTCCGGTACCTCCTCCGAAGAAAAAGAAGGAACCGATGCGTCCTATCGATTTCCTAAAGATCGTCGGAGCGCTTTTCGTCGTTTCGCTCATCTTCTTCGGCTCGTTCTTCGCGTACGTCGTTTTCAATCCGGAAGAAGCCAAGCTGTTCATTCAGTTCGGCATCAACCGCGCCGACATCCAGTCGCTTCTCGCCATCCACGTCAATTCGACCTTCGGAACCATCACGTTCTCGCTCTCGGTCGTATTGATCGTCTATCTGTTCAAGATGATCCTGACGAAGAAGGAATACAAGCGGAAAAAGACCGTCGCCACCATCCTCGCGATATTCTTCGGAGTACTGCTCTTCTCCAATATCACGTTCTGGGCGTTCCTCATCCAGAAAATCGGAGCGCAGGACTTCGCCAATCCGAACGGCGGAATCAAGATCTATGACAACGACCGTTTCCTTTCCGAACAGTTCAAGGATTCGAGCGAAATTACCGACTTCAACAACCTCATCGGTCCTACGACCCTCAAGTTCGACCTCGTTTCCGATGCTGGATACGTAAAGAAGAAATACATGTCCATAGATTCGTTCGAAATCGACTTCGACGGCGACGGTACCATGGATAAGGAAGGCGCCGATCCGTCCGAAGCGAACGACCTCATCTTCACGTATTCCAAGAAGGGGAAATACACCCCGAAGGGAACGTACGTCGGAAAAGACAACGTTACCGGCGAGCCGAAAACGCGAGCGATGGACCTTCCCGTCGTCAACGTCTCCGCTGTCGTGAACGTTACGAAGACCAAGAAGGGAATCGTTTTCGACGCCAAGGACGCGACGCTTCTCGGTACGCCCCGCTGGTACGAAAGCAGCGACCTGAACAAACCGGCTTCCGTCAATCCCGTCTACACCGCGAAACTCCTGAAAGAAGAGCGCTTCCTCTGCCTTGCGCTCGTGACGAACAAGACGAAGAACGAAAACTGCAACAAGATTTTCGTCATCCGTCCCGAAGGGGAAGAGCCGATCGAAGCGACGATCAAATCCGAAAAGGTCGACAACGACAGCCTTACGTACCGCTTCTCCCTTGAAGACGTGAAGGTTAAAACGGGCGGAGACATCGCTTCGTATCGCTGGGTATTGGAAAACGGTTCCGTTTTCTGCCAGAAGGACGAATGCGAATACACCTTCGTCGATTACGGCAAGCAGCGCTTCAACGTCTTCCTCACCGATGCCGCTGGCAATACGGCCGACATCGCGGGCGAGCTCGACATCAAACGTCCGCTCCGTCTCGAAACGGCAGACGGCGGCGCTCCGCTCCTCAAAGTGACCGATTCGAACGATACGAACCTCATCGCTTCGACGTACGAACGCAGTATCGAAGCGTATCGCGTACAGAAATTCACCGTACCGTCCAATTTGGTTTTCGACGCGAGCGACGTCCGGGTAAAAAACCCCGGATACGAGCTTGAGAACGTCGAATGGATCTTCGGAAAGAACGGACAGAAGAAATCCGGTCTCCGCGTGGAGTACGAATTGGTTCAGGATTGACGCTTCGAAGTCTTCGTGAAGTACGTCTTCCATAACGCGACTGACGACGATCGCAGCGAAGCGACCGAGCGCGTAATCTTCGACGGAAAGAAGAAGGATCTCGCCGCGAACATCGTCATTACTTCGCCGGATTCCAAGGACGAGAACTTCTACGCGCCGACTACCATCAAATTCGACGGTTCGGCGAGCCGCACCAAGGACGGAACGATTACCAAGTTCATCTACGACTTCGGTCTCGGGCGTCCGGCTGCGGAAGGCGACGCTGTACAGACTATCCGGTACGAGAACCCCGGCGAATACGAAGTCAGCTTGACCGTCGTGAAAGACGACGGTTCGAAAGACACTACGACCCGAAAGATCATCATCAAAGATATCCCGAAGAGCCTGAAGATCAATACGAGCGTCTCGTCCTGAGTCGTAGGTTCCGGAATCGACTTCGACGTTTCCGGTTCGACCGGCCAAATCGAAACCTATTCCTGGGATTTCGGAGACGGCACCGTTCCTTCCTCGGAACCGAACCCGACCCACGTATTCGAGAAATCCGGCACGTTCACCGTAAAACTCGAGGCGAAGTACGCCGACCAGACGGTGAAGTCTTCGGAAAAGGACATCGTCGTGAAGAACGCCGCGGAATAAGCCAAAGGCATGAAAAATCCCCCATATGGGGGATTTTTCTTACGCGGCTTAGAAGTTCGGCCTCCAGTTCGTGAGTATTTCCTCGAGTTCGATCTTGTAGGGTTCCGCACGGGACGCGTCGCGCCAGCTCACGGTGCTTTTGACCTTCATTTTCTTCGCGCCGGGGACTCAGACGTCGGTAATCGAAATCGTGCGGTAAAATTTCGACCTGCAGTTCGTCGCGCGTTTCGAATTGCAGAGGTTGAGGGTATCGCCCCAGCCTTGGTCCGAAAGTCAGGACGCGGCGTATACGACCCCCGACCAGGTCGAGGTGGAACCCGTGAGGTACCACATGCCCGATTGGTTGGTAAGCACCTTGGTATCCCCGGCCGACATGTACATTTTCGACACCAGCGAGTTGCCTACGCAGCTGGAATCGTAATTCGCGACGTCGAAACAGTTTTCGTAATCGCTCGAATATTTCGTCCAGTTGCTGTTTCGGATGTTTTCTACGGCCTCGAGACCTTCGCGGGCGAGGTTGATGGCCTGGATTCTCGATTCGGTGGTGGAGGCGAGCTTCACTCATCCTTGGAGTAC
>JASDUA010000086.1:0-18283 GCA_041891375.1 Patescibacteria group bacterium | reverse complement strand
CACGACGTTCGGCTCTTCCTTTTCCATCACTTCGAGATCGAAAGTGACGTTCTCGCCCACGTAGGCGGGAGCATGGAAGTTGAGCGTCTGGGATTTCCACTTGGTGCCGGGACCGGGGAATTCGTTACCGAAAACGCCGGAGAGCAGGCTCGGAATGAGCATGCTGTGGGCTACGGTTTTTTCAAGGCCCTGCTCGGCTGCGAATTCCTCATCGAGGTGGGTGGGGTTGCAATCGCGGGTGAGCATGGCGTAGTTTCGGACCATCGCTTCGGTCAGTTGGACGCGGAACGCCTTTTGAAAACCGATTTCGATTTGGGGGAAGGGGGTGTTCTTGATGATCAATTGCGTGTACCTCTCTGGAATCGGGGATTTCGCCCCGGGGTTGGTTGGGAACTTCTTCGGGATTGTGAATGAACGCGTTACGTTCGAGAACCGGAGGTTCCGTCCGTAATCGGACGTGAATATCACTATGAACTCAATAATGTCAAGAAACTTCCTCCGATACCGAGTCGTTCGAATGCGAATGTGGGATTCGCGATAGCGCTGAAAAACCCCTCGGATTACTCCGAGGGGTTTTATTGTTCCGAAATTATCTTTCCGATGATTCGAACACTTTGTGCATCCGGTCGAGAACCCCCATCTGCATCGCGTAAATGCCGATGGTTTTGCGATAGAGGTCGGGTTTGTCGGCGTTTCTGAACGGTTCGATGCCGTGGGCTTCCACGTCGATCGGTTCGTTCGGTCCGTATATTGCGGTCTTTACCATACCGGTTGACGCGTTCGCGAGGAGCCAGCGGTGGTTTCCGTCGGGTATCGCGAATTTCAAGCCGTTTACCCGAAGTTCTTCCGGGATTTCGAATGCCGGGATGGGCTTGCGTTCCTCGGGGCGGTAGCCGCTGGCTGCGGCCGCCAGTTTTTCGCCGTCTATTTCGACATCGTGAAAATAGTACGAATGCACTTCGGAAGTGGGGACGAACGTTTCGCGCATGTTATTTCACGAGCACCGCCTTGATGCGGCGTACGCCCGAAGACGACGCTTCTTCCTTGGCGATCTTGAAGGTTCCCATGTTCGCGGAGGTTTCCACGTGCGGGCCGCCGCAGAGTTCTTCCGAGTAGACGGTTCCGTTACCTCCGACCATCTTGTAGACTTTCACGACGTCCGGGTATTTTTCCCAGAACGAGCCTACGACGCCGCGGGCCTTGGCGGCTTCCTTGGCTTCTTCGGAAATGGTGACGTTCAAACCCGATTGGATGGCTTCGTTGACGAACGCTTCTACCGCGGCGATTTGTTCCGGGGTCATCTTTTCGCCGTGAGTGAAGTCGAAGCGGAGACGTTCGGCCGTGATGTTCGATCCAGCCTGGGCAACGTGCGCGCCGAGAACCTTGCGGAGTCCGGCGAGCATGAGGTGGCAAGCGGAGTGGAGGGCGACGGTTTCGCCGGACTGGTCTCCGAGACCGCCCTTGAACTTGCCTTCGGCAGCGGTGCGCGAGAGTTCCTGGTGCTTGGCGAACGCCGCATGGAAGCCTTCGACGTCGACGGTGAGCCCCCGTTCCTTCGCGAGTTCCACGGTCATTTCCACCGGGAATCCGTAGGTGTCGAAGAGGGTGAACGCCTTGTTTCCGGCGATGACGGTAACCTTCTGTCCGGTCTTTTCGAACGCGATTTCGAATCCCTTTACGAGCTTTTCGAATTCGCGGATGCCGTCCTTGAGCGATTTTCCGAACTTCTCTTCTTCCTTCGCGAGTTCCGAGAGGATCTTGTCGGAATTATTCTTTACGGAAGCGTAGACGTCTTCGAACTTGGCGATGAAGAGTTTGGCGATGTCGGTGACGATCGGCTTTTCGTAGCCCATCTTGTAGGCTTCGCGGATGGCGCGGCGGATGAGGCGGCGGAGGATGTAGCCCTGGTCGACGTTCTTCGGAACGACGCCGTCGGAAATCATGTGGGTCGCCGAACGGAGGTGGTCCGCGACGATGCGGGCGGAAGATTCGACGTAGTTTTCTTCGCCTATGAGATTCTTGATCTCGGCGAGAACGTCGGCGAAAGCGTCGGTCTGGTAGACCGACTTCATGCCGTTCAAGGTGACGGTCACGCGTTCGAGTCCCATGCCGGTGTCGACGCACTGTGCCGGGAGGTTTTCGAGGGTGTTCGCGTCGATGCGGTTGTACTGCATGAACACGTTGTTCCAGATTTCCATCCACTGCTTGGAGTGGGTGCCCTTGTTGCCCTGCGGTTCGCCTTCTCCTACCCAGTAGAAGATTTCGGTGTCCGGTCCGCACGGTCCGGTCGGTCCTGCCGCCCACCAGTTGTCTTCGGCCGGAAGGTAGGCGATGCGGTCGGTAGGCATGCCCAAGGACTTCCAGATTTCGGCGGATTCTTCGTCGCGCGGAGCATTCTCGTCACCCTCGAAGACCGTTACGGAAATCATCTTCGGATCGAGTCCGAGCCACTTCTTATCGGTGAGGAATTCCCACGACCAACTGATCGATTCCTTCTTGAAATAGTCGCCCAAAGACCAGTTCCCGAGCATTTCGAAGAACGTGAGGTGGGTGTCGTCGCCCACGTCGTCGATGTCGCCGGTGCGTACGCACTTCTGTACGTCGGCGATGCGCTTTCCCATCGGGTGCGGTTCGCCCAAAAGGTAAGGGACGAGCGGCTGCATTCCCGCAGTGTTGAAAAGGACGGACGGGTCGTTTTCCGGAACGAGCGGAGCGGACGGAATGACGGCGTGCGACTTGGTCTTGAAGAACTCGAGGTACTTCGAGCGGATGTCTTTCGAAAGGATTTTCTGCATGTTGATGCTGGAATTGGAAAAAACGGAAAACGCCTCTCCGGCGCGCGCTCTGGCGGCCGGACGGCGAAAACTCGTGAATTGTAGCGGAAACCCGGGCTTTTTCAAACGAAACGCCCCCGGGTCGCGGGGGCGTTTCGAAGGTTTGGCTACTTACTGGTTTCCGCAAGCTTCTTCAGTGCGTCTTTCAGGTCTTTTATGAGAGTTTTCTTGAGGAAATTCTTGGCGGCTTTCGTTTTGGCTTCTTCGTACTTCTTCGCGCTCCTGAGCGCTTGCTCGACGGATTTTTTCGCAGCGGTGAGTTTTGCGCGCTTTTTCGTATCGTTCGCGTATTTCTCTTTCGCCTTTTTGAAGGCGCTTCCGAGTTTCTCGTCGAGGAGTTTTCCTACGGGGCCGTTGCCTCCGGTCGCGGAAATTCTCAAAGGGTCGTTCTTTTTTCCTCCGGTCGTAGTGGTCGAACCGGTCGAAGTCGCGGGGGTTTTCGGGGTTTCCGTTATGGCCTTGGCGGCTTCTCCGAACGCGAACGAGAAGGTCGCGTTCGATTCCGTGGGCATGCCGTTCTTTCCGCACACGTCGGTATTCCCGTCGAAACACTTGCCCCAGGTTACCGAGTGTACGAACGTTCCTTTCTGGCCTTCTCCGGTGAAGACGGTTTTCCATCCTTCTCCGGTAGTTTTTTCGAGTTTCACTTCCTTCCAGCGCATGGTCGTTTTCGTTCCGTCCGCGAGGAAGTCGCTGACTCCGATCGAAAGCGGAAATTCTTTCTGTATGGCGCTTCCGAGTTTTTCGTCCGTGAATTCGAAGGTCGTTCCTCCGTAATCGTCGCCGTATTCCACTACGGGGGCCCATCCGACCGAAATCCGCATGAACGGATTGTAGGCAGTGGAAACGTTGAATTTGGCGGTCACGCGGTAGTACTCGTTCGGATCGAGATCGGTGAGCACGAGGCTTCCGAGCGTCACGTCGCGGGAAGACGACATGACCGGATCGGCGGCCGGGGGCTGCTGCGTGGCGGGGGTGAACGCGAAGGATTCCTTCTTCGCGGATCCCGAAGCGCTACCGGAATTGGCGGAAGCGTTCAGATCGAAGACGGCTTCCGTGGAATCGCGTCCGGAATTGGCGTTTTTAAGAGCTATCGTGTTGCCCGTTTTCTTCAGCCGGTCGGTTTCGATCATGAATTCGAGACCGGCATTGGTCTTGTGGAATTCCTGCTTGTTCAAAAATTCGTAGAGCTCGTTGCCATACAGGTCGGTTTTTACCGTTCCGTCGGCGTTTTTGAGGGTCGTTTTCGTTCCGCGGGCGGTAAGGCCGGTGCCGTTGAGCACGATGGTCAGCTTTTCATAGTCCCCGTAGAGGGATGCCGGGTTCACGTTGACCTTCACAGTGGTCGCGGCCCCTCCGACGACGGTGTCGACCGAAGTGATTTTGGGCATCAGGAGCGATGCGAGGTCGACGGTTTCGGAATCGTAGAGCATCGACGATTTTTCCTTCGCTACGACGCGGGCAGCGGTTTCGCCAGTCCCAAGGTTTCCCGGGCGGATCTTGAGCGTAATGGGACCGGAGCTTCCGAAGCCGGTGGATATGGTGCTCTTCGTTCCGGTTCCGGATTCGATTTCCGGGACGGTTATCTGTCCGTTGACGGTGAACTCGAAGAGGTTCAGATCTTTAATGTCGCGGACGTTGTGAAACCGGAGGTAAACGAACGTTTCGCCGGTATCGTTGGATACCGCGGTTTCGAGAAGATTGCCGAGGATGTCGGATTCTTTTTTGACAGTCACCCAGTTCACCGGATTCCCGTCGAGCTTGAGGGTGACCTTGTTGTACCGGTCGGGAAGAGTCTGTTCTTTCAGTATGATTCCCGTGGGCGTTACGTAGGCCCTCTGGGCTTCGAAAGGGGTGACGGCATCCGGAATTTCCAGGGGAAGGTCCGGTCCGTTCCCTATCGAAACGGCATAACGGGTACGGAGTGCACCGTCGTTTTTAACCACTCCGGAAAAGGCCATGTCGCCGAAGTACTTTTCGAATTGTACGGGGATGACGTAGACCGCCTGTTCGCGCATGATTTCGCGGCGAGCCCCGTTTTTCAGATACGATTTTTCGGGCGTCGTTGCCATGATGGGAACGGTCTTCGAAGTCGCGGTCCTTGATCGGATGCCTCCGGAGTCGGTTTGGTTCTCCCAGCGTTCGAGGCTGAGGTTCGTCCAGGATTTCGAAATTCCGTTCACGCGCACGATTCCGCCCTGCTTGAAAGTCACGGAATTCGAGATGGCGTCGTTGCCGTCGTAGATCTTGAGATTGCTGGCATCGTCCGGACGGTTTTTCACGTAGACGTCCAAATTGTCGCCGTCGCGGACGATGGCGGACGTTTCGATTTTCGGAGGTACGGTGGGGGTGGTCGCGGCGTCTTCGGCGAATACCGGAGGGAAGGCGGAAGAGAGTATCGCGAAAGCGAGCGTCGCGGACGCGGCTTTCCTGATCGCGGTACGTTTGGAGGCCATTGTTCGGATGGGTAACGGATGACGGCGGCATTCTATCCCATATTTTCCGACAAAAAAGTTCCGCCCCCTTGCGGAGGGCGGAACTTGGCGCGTAATGCTATTTCTCGATTTGGGGCTCCGAGATTTTCCTCACGGCGGAAACGACTTTCTCGAAGTCGCGGAGGTCGGACGATTCGCCATAGCGGTTTTCGAATTCGATTTCTTCCGATCGGACGCCTCGCGTACCCATGAGCGCCGATATTTCGAACGCTACGCGCTCGAGGGTTCCGTAGCTGCGGAATCATCCGGCGGAAGACGGATCCGGTCGGTAGAACGCTTCGAAATGTTCGTTTCCGAAAGAGTGGACGGAGAGGGTGGGCATGGCGTGGTCGGTTCCTTCGGAATCTACTTACGGGAAGGAGTTCGACAAGTCCGATTTTATATTTTCGGGAGTTTCGCGAGCGATGCCGCGTAGGCTATGGCTATGGCGTCCGCCGCGTCGTCGGGTTTGGGGATTTCGTCGAGCTTGAAAACCATTTTCAAGGCGTTCTGCACTTGGGTTTTCGGTGCCCGTCCGTTGCCGCAGATGCTCTTTTTCACCTGCAGGGGTCAGAACTCCGCGAGCGGTATCCCGCGTTTGGCGATTTCGGTAACGATGGCTCACCGAGCTTGGGCTACGGCGATTCCCGTTTTGACGTTGGTCGTGAAGAGGAGGGTTTCTATGCCGCAGATTTCGGGTTGGTACGCGTCGCAAAGCTCGCCGATGTCGCGGCAAATTTCCACGAGTTTTTCCGCCAAAGGGATTTTCGGACGGGTCGAAATCACTCAAAAATCGATGATTTCCGGAACCGGATGCCGCCTTTTCAGCACCGCGAAGCCCACGGTAGTGGTTCACGGATCTATGCCCAGGATAATTGACATATTCTCTTTTTTATAGTCTAATATATCAAGTGAACCGGCCCGGAATTCCAATCGTCCGAGCGTACCGTAATTTCAAACAAACCATGTTTACCGCAACCGTTTGCGAGTCCGTGCTCGTAGGGAATCCGATCGAATTCCGCATTCGAGAATCCGTGCAGCTGTCCGATGAGCAGAAGAAGGATTTCATCAACCTCCTTTCGTATTTCACGCCCACCGAGTTGGCCGAGTTGGAAACGCTTTTGTAGTCATTTCAGGCATGCCGAAACGCTCCAAAAGGAGCGTTTTTTCGTGCTAATACGCGGCGCTTTGGGTTTGGAGGAAGCGGTAGAAGAGCGAATTCTGGTCTTTGAAGTCCCCCAAAAGGAGGCGACGGGTGGTAGCGGTTTCCTCAAGGGAGATCTTTCCCGAATGGCGCTTGCCGCCGAAGACGTCGCTTTCGACGATCTCGGAGAACGGCAGGAAAAATTCGTCCGATAGGAGGAAATCGCCGACGGTGCGGTATTTGTCGAGATAGTCTTTGAACGCGTTTCCGTAGTCGAAGAGGCGTTCGCCGTTGCGGATCGATTTGAGAAGCCCATATAGGCGTCCGATCGAGAGGATGTAGCGCTTGGTGATGACGAAGTGGATGGCCTTTTCCATCGGATCGTTGACCCTGAGAACGACGGCGCCCCGTTTCACCGCGTATTTGCGGAACTGCGAAGTGACGTGGGTTTCCACGAGCGCGTCCAAAAGCTTGGTGTACGAACTGATGACCGAAAGTCCGTCCCCGGATCCCGAACGCTGGATGTTGAAATACGCGATTTCCGCATCGACCAGATGACTCATGGTATCGCGCGGAGCGTTCATGAGGAGGAGGTCTCCGAAGAACGCGTGGATGCGGTTATAGGTGATTTCCTGCATGTTTTCGCGCATGAAATCCGACCGGACGTCCTCGGTCATTTTTCCTGCGCGGCGCTTGGCGATCTTGAGGGTTTCTTCCCTCCATTGCCGAGCCATCCAGGCAGTGGCGATACCGAGCTGACGGCGGAGTTCTTCGTTTTCGGCTTTCAGTCGTTCGAGTTCGGACGCTGTCATGGAGAAGGGGGCTGTATCTAAGTAAATTTGACGGACTCCGGTTCTGGATTTCCGCTCGCTCCAGTCCTCGGATACGGGAAAACGGCGAGGTCGCAGCGACTTTAGCTTCAGTTAGGAGCCAGACCCGCCGTATTCCCGTATCCTGCGGAGTCGCTCGCTTGAAATCTCAAACCCGAACCAAAGGTTAGGATTCCAGGAGCCCCTTCACCTTGGCGAGTTCCTTTTCCAGGGTGGCGGAGTCGCGGGCTTCCATGTTGAGGCGGAGGAGCGGTTCGTTGGAGCTCGGGCGGAGGTTGATCCAGAAGTTCGGGAAGCGGAGGGTGAGTCCGTCGAAACGTTCTTTTTCGGCTTCCGGGTAGGCGGCTTCGATCTTGGCGGTGGTTTCCGCGACGCTCGAAACCTTGAAGTTGGTTTCTTCGATAGCCGGGTACTTGGCGTACGCCTTGCGGACGTCCGACGCCTTCTGCCGTTTTTCGACCATCGCCGAAAGGAAGCAGACGAACGCGATGATGCCGGAGTCGGCGTTGGCGTTCTTGCGGAAGTAGTAGTGGCTCGAATGTTCGCCGCCGAATTCGATTTTCGGGTCGGCTTTCATCATTTCCTTGATGTAGACGTGTCCGACCTTCGACTTGATGGGCGTTCCCCCGAGTTCGCGCACGAGTTCCGGAACGGCGTCCGAACATACGGCGTTGTAGACGATCGAGGCTCCCGGCTTTTCCGAGAGGACGTTCTCGACGATCGAACACATCATGGCCGCGGCCGGAACGATGGTGCCGGTTTCGTCGCACGCTACCGCGCGGTCGGCATCGCCGTCGAAGGCCACGCCCACGTCCGCACCCGTTTCTTTCACCTTGGCGACGAGGTCGAGGGTGTTTTTCGATTCGATGGGGGAAGGGTGGTGGTTGGGGAAATTTCCGTCCGGTTCGAGGAAGAGTCCGACCATGTCGAACCCGAGACGCTTCGCGAGTTTCGGAAGGAACGCTCCGGCCACGCCGTTGCCGGCATCGGCGACGACCTTGATGCCTGCGTAGCTCCCGCGTGCGATAGACGCCACGTGTTCGACCCAGAGGTCCGATACGTCGCGGACTTCTTCCCGTTCGGTGCCGATTGGTCCGGGGAAGGTTCAGGGGAGGTTTTTAATCAATTCAATGATTTTCGGCGCCCAGTCTTTGAGATTGATGGGTTCCGCGTTCTTGAGACAGGATTTGAGACCGTTGTATTCTTTGGGGTTGTGGCTGGCGGTAATCATGAACCCGGCGTCTACGTCGTCGTAGCAGACGGTGGAATACTGGAGCATGTCGCTCGAAACGAGACCGAGGTCGACCGCGGTTTTGCCGGCGAGGGCGATTCCCTTACGGAAAGCCTTGCCGAGTTCGACGGAGGAAACGCGCGCGTCGTAGCCGACGGCGAATTTCGAACCCGGAACGACTGACGCGAACGCGAAACCGAGGGTGACGTAGTCTTCGGTAACGAAATCACGGCCGAAAACGCCGCGGAAGTCATAGGATTTCGAAAGCAGGGAAAAGTCCATGGGGGAGGGGGTTTCGGTATCGGATAAGTTGGGGTGTCGGACGTACGGATTCGGGATTTTCGCTCGCTCCAGTCCTCGGATGCGGGAATGCGGCGAGGTCGCAGCGACTTTAACTTCAGTTAGGAGCCAGACCCGCCGGATTCCCGTATCCTGCGGAGTCGCTCGCTTGAAATCCCGAATCCGTACGTCGCGCTACAAAGCCTCTTCGGTTTCGAGCACAGCCTCTCCCACGGTCTTGTCCGTGAAGAGGACTCCGTCGAGGTGGTCGATTTCGTGCTGCACGATCCGGGCCATCAACCCGTTCATTTCGCGGATGAAGACGTTGCCTTTTTCGTCGGAATACTTGAGCCGGATGCGCTTCGGACGGAGTACGTCTCCGCGCATTCCCGGAACCGAGAGGCAGCCTTCGCCGTCGGATTCGAGCACGTCGGACTTTTCGAGCACGACCGGATTGAACATGGCGACCGTGCGGTACGTTTCGTCTTCGTACGAATTCAAAAGGCTGACCGCCACGAGCCGGACGTTGTGTCCGACTTGCGGGGCGGCCACGCCGACGCAGCGGTTCTTGGGGTCTTTCACGTATTTTACCATGTCCTGCGCGAGGGGCGCGTACTTGCGGAACTCGTCGGGTCGGATTTCTGGGCTGACCGCTCGGAGTATGGGATTGTCGTTGCCGGTTTCGATTTTGAGCCGCATTTCTTTCGTATGGAATTAACCCTTGGATTTTACGTCGAAACGGGTAAAATTCAACGCGTTTTCCCGATTCGCCCGAACCTTCCATGTCTTTCAAAGATTCCCTCAGAAAAGCCGTCGCCCTCGATTCCCCCCTCCGCGTTGGATACCATTTCGCCCGTGCGGCCCTCGCCAGAACCGTTTACGGCGGCCCCGGAAAGAACATGATCGTCATCGGCGTGACCGGTACGAAGGGCAAATCCACTACCACCAACATCATCGCCCGCGGTCTCGAAGCCGCCGGGAAGCGGGTTTTCATGTTCTCCACCATCAACTACTCCATCGCGGGAGAATGGAAGGAGAACAACCTCAAGATGACCTCGCCCGATCCGTTCACGCTCAACCGTCTCCTCCGCGAAGCCGAAAAAGCGGGATGCGAATACGCCGTCATCGAAGTTTCGAGCCACGCCCTTTTCTACGGTCGCGTATCGGGCATCGACTTCGACGTCGCCGTCATGACCAACATTTCGCAGGACCATCTCGATCTGCACAAGACGATGGACCACTACGTCGACACCAAGCTCCGCCTCTTCAAGGGCCTCGTCGAGTTCCGTCGCAAACGCGGCATCAAGAAGGTTTCCGTCGTGAACCTCGATTCCCCGTATTGCGAACGCTTCCTCGAACCCACCGCCGACATCGTCTACAGCTACGGGAACGCGCCGAGCGCGCAAATCCGCGCCATCGACGTCGAGGCTTCCAAAATGGGCACCAAGTTCACGGTGAAAATGCCTTCGAACCGTTTCGAAGTCAGCACCAAGCTCCGAGGCACCTTCAACGTCGCCAACATCCTCGCCGCCACCGCGGTTCTCATTTCCCAGAAAGTTCAGCCCGAAACCATCGTCGAAACGATGGCGAAGTTCGAAGTCGTCCCCGGCCGTCTCGAAGAGGTCCCCAACGATCGGGGAGTCACCATTTTCGTCGACTACGCGCATACCGAAGAATCTCTCAAGAGCGTCCTCGAAACCGTCCGCTCGTTCCCCGATACCGCTCGAATCATTACCGTCTTCGGCGCTACCGGCGACCGCGACCGCGATAAGCGTCCCAAAATGGGCCGCGTCGTCGACAAGCTTTCCGACGTCATCATCCTCACCCAGGACGACGACTACACCGAAGACCCGTTCCGCATCATCAAGGAGGTTTCCGCGGGAATCAAACGTAAGGAAGGCGACGGGTTCTGGGTCGTGTTCTCCCGTGAGGACGCCATCCGCACGGCGCTCCTTACCGCCGCTCCGGGAGACGTCGTCATCGTCGCCGGAAAGGGTGCCGAGACCGTCATGGTCACCAACGCCTGACCGGTTCCCTGGAGCGATAAGGCCGTCATCCGCCGCATTCTCGAGGAGGTCGAAGCCAACACCATCCCCCAATAACCGAATCGAAAAAACGCCCCGACGGGGCGTTTTTTCATCGTTGAACGGATTTTTCGATTAGAACGAAAGCTTGAGCTTGTCGGTTTCGACGTTCGGGTCGAGAAGCACGGCGTCGTACGCTTTTCCGTTGATTTCGATACGGACCTTTTTTACGGCCGGCTGTTCGGAGAAGTACGACGGATCGGTTTCCTGCCACGCGACGGCGTTGGTCTGAAGACCGCTCGACGAAATGTCGGTCCCGTCGTGTCAAAGGGCCGATCAAGCGATCATGAGCATGGCGATGTATCCGACGATCGACGTCGATCCTTTGTTGGTCATCGTTCCTGGAACTGGCTAAGATAACGGGAATTCGGCTTATTGCTTTATTTCAGCATATGAGTTTTTAATTGTCAATTATCCAAAGGAATTCAGACCGAATTTGAAATACCGCCCACTTTCGGTATATTCTGCCGGTATTCCGATACGGACTTTTTTCGTTCTCGCATGGATTTTCTCCTTTCCGGGGCATTCGCCCGGTTCGACGCGTGGTTTTTGATAGCAAACCTGACGTTCCTCATCGCCGCCACGGTTTCGTACGTCGTAGAAAAGCTCTTCTGGCTTTTCCGCGTGGTTTCGCCGATTAAGCCGAACTGCCAAGCGCAGAACCAGCCGGCCGTTCAATCCGATTCCAAGGCTGAAACCGCAGGGCTCCAAGAAACCGCGAAGGCCGCACCTTCCAAAACCTCCACCCCCGAAGCCGCGGTAGCCGCGCCGACCGCGGAAACTCCCGAAACCTCAGAAACGGAAGCGGCGGAAGAGGTTGCCGAATCCTCCTCGGGAGGACCTTCCACCGAAGACCGCCAGCAGGCAGGGGAAATCGCCAAACTCGCCAAGACCAAAATTGCCCGCGGCGAATTCACCGAAGCCAAGGGAAAAATCATCGAAGGCCTCGCGTTCGATAAGTTCGACAAGGAACTCAACTGCCTTCTCGCGTCCCTCTACGAACGCGACAAGGACTTTAAAAAGGCCGAGCTCGTCTACAAAGACCTCATCGTCGTCCACGATACCGACCCCGAAATCTACATGAAGCTCGGGTTCGCCCTCTCGATGCAGGCGAAATACGAAATCGCTTTCGAAATCTACCGCAAACTCCACGCCCTTACCGACGGAGCGGACGAAGCGATCGAAATGCTCGCCAATCTCGCCTACCAGCTCGAACGCTTCGAAGAAGCCCGCAATTCCGCCAAGGAATACCTCCGAAATCACCCGCGCAACGTTGAAATGCTCAACCTCCTCGCGTTCTCGCAAGCGAACCTCGGCGAACGCCGCGAAGCGCTCGAGACCCTCGACAAGCTCCGCGTCATCGACCCGTACAACGCCAAAATCCGCGAATTCGCCGAAAAGATCGCCCTCGAACTCGAACTCGAAGGCAACTTCGGCAACAACGAACCCGCCGCATAACCGAACAGCGCGATGCTTACGAAAGTTCCTCCCCATTCCGTAGAGGCCGAACGCGGCGTGCTCGGATCCATCCTCATCGACAAGGACGGAATCATCCAGGTTTCCGGACTCCTCGGCCCGACCGACTTTTACGACAACGCCCACGGGCTCGTCTACGAAGCCATGCTCCATCTGTTCGCCGGCAACCGCCCGATCGACCTTTTGACCGTACGCGAACATCTCGATGACCGTGGAAAACTCGACGCGGTAGGGGGAAACTCGTACCTTCTCGAACTCTCCAACTCGATCTTCACGAGCTCGAACATCTACCAGTACGCGCAGATCGTCAAACACAAGAGCGTCCTCCGCCGCCTCATCAAGGCCGGAAGCGACATCCTGGCGTACGGGTACGATGAAGAAAGCGACCTCAACGTCCTTCTCGAAAAGGGCGAACAGGCGCTCTTCACCGTGACGCAGACCTTCATTCAGAACAAGCTCGTCCATATCAAGGACATCGTCGGGCTCCGATACGAAGAATTCGCCCAAATCCACGACGATCCCAATTACGGCAAAGGAAACGCCATCAACGTCGGATTTACCGGCATCGACGGTAAACTCGGCGGACTCAAACCGGGCGACATGGTCATCCTCGCGGCGCGTCCGTCGATGGGAAAGACCGCGCTCACGCTCAACTTCTGTCTCAACGTGGCGGAAATGGGGAAGAACGTCGCCATCTTCTCCCTCGAAATGTCGAAGGAACAGCTTACCGACCGCATGATCGCCGCGACCATGGGCGTCGACTCGTGGAAACTCCAGAAGGGCGAACTCGAAGACGACGAATTCGCCAAGATGGGCGACGCGCTTGAAAAACTTTCCCGCGCGAACATCTACATCGACGACTCACCGGGCGGAAACCTCATGGAAATCAAATCCAAGGCGCGCCGCTTGAAGATGGAATCGGGCGTCGACTTCCTCGTCATCGACTACCTCCAACTCATGGGTGGCAACAATCCCATGAACCGCGTTCAGGAAATCTCGGAAATTTCGCGTGGAATCAAATCGCTCGCCCGCGAACTCCAAGTTCCGGTGCTCGCGCTCTCGCAGCTCTCGCGTGCCGTCGAATCGCGTACCACGAAGGAACCGATCCTCTCCGACCTCCGCGAATCCGGTTCCATCGAGCAGGATGCCGACGTCGTCATGATGCTCTACCGCGAAGACTACTACGACGAATTCACCGAGAACAAGGGGATTACCAACGTCTTTGTCCGAAAGAACCGTAACGGTCCGGTCGGACAGGCGGACCTCAAGTTCGAAAAGCGTTTCCAGAAATTCTACGACGTCGAAACCAAGCGTGAATACGAAGACGTGTTCTAGAGAAAAGGAAAATCCCCCGTCATCGACGGGGGATTTTTTCGCGTTTCCGCACGCGGTTCACTTTCTCAGCCATTTCCGGCAGACCTTGTACGCGGTTTTTCCGCTCACTCGCCGATGCTGGTTTTCCGGGAGCGACAAGTATTCGCCGATCTTGGCTTCGTTGCGAATACCGCGGGAAATCAGCTCGCGTTTGCCGATCATGCGGGTTTTCTTGCGCATCGCCATGGCGCACCTCCTTTCAAGTGGGCGTTTGGTTTGTGGTGCCGCAAGCATACTTGCGGCACCCGCGATGTCAAATGACGGGGTCGCGCGGCTTCGTTTCGGGTCGAGCGTTAGTTGCAGGTTCCGCAGTTCGCGGGAACGTTGCCAGCCTGGTCGAGGCACGCCTTGCGGGAAGTTTCGCAATACGGGGCCATGGTCTTGAGGGTCTTGCTGAGAACGACGTGCATTTCGAGGAGCTGTCCGACGTTGTTGTCGGCAGAAACGTTGTCATCCGAAATCGACGCGCTCGCTTGGACGTAATCCTGGGCGATTTCTTTGGCTACGTCGGACTTGAGCGCCGCAAGGTTCTCGTATCTCAAGAGAAAATCGTCCGTGTCTTTCGCGTCTTCCGGTCGCGGTTGCGTAGGTTTCGAGAATCCGGAAGCGTACTGTCCCGCGGCGTTCGACGCCTCGTCGTACATGCTTTTCACCATGGCGACGCCGTTGCTTACGGCCTCGCCCACGCCGGTTACCGAGCCGTTGATGCCCTGCCATCCTTCTCCGCGGTTGTACGCGTCGAGATTGCGGACGGCCCGCTCCGAAGAACTCGTCGACATTCCCTGACGCGCCATTTCCTGTCTCAGGAGGCGTTTTTCGAGCTTGTCCTGCCCCTTGGCGTTCCCCTGGAGCATCGCCCAGGCGTCTTTCCAATCCTGGGTGCCGTTCTGCATGACGTTTCCGAGGTTTCCGATGCGGTCGACCGCCTGCTTCATTTTCTCGAAGAACGTGCCTTCGCCCGTAGTGTTGCAAGCGGCGATGGCCTTCGGTCCGTAGTCCGCCTTCACGCTGGAAACGAAACCGTCCGGCGCGAAAACGAGGGTCGGTTGCGATCCCGGTTCGTCGCCGAGCACGGCTTCGCGGTAGACGTTCATGACGTCGGTATGGTTCGAAAGGAGATCCTGGAGAACGTCGCCGACCTTCGCGTTTTTCGTCACGTACGAGGGGAACGGGGAGACTTCGGTATCGAAAACGATATCCGATCCGCAGTTCGACGCGACGGAGTCGATTGCGGCGATGAGCTTCTTCTGACGTTGGTCCAGAAGCGCGTGGTCGCGTCGGATTCCGGCCGGAAGTTCGGTTCGGCGGATGAGGTCGACCGTAAAACGGAAGGACGTCATGACGTTGGTCGTTTTGAGCGAACGGTTGACCGAGCCCATGACGGAACTTTGGGCCTTATCGACGTCGGAAGTGGCGGTACGGTTTCCGCTCGGATCCTGACACGTGGCTTCGCCGCTCATCCGCATGGCTTCCGATATCATCCTGTCCACCCCTTTGACGTAGTCTTGGACGGCCTTGTCCGGAGCGTCCTTAAGCGAACACGAACCTGCCGCCGCCGCGTTCGAAAGCCCCGTGGAGACGGAGAGCGCGATTACGAGAGCGACGGTTTTCTTGTTCATGGGGTTCGGTTATTGCCCTTTCTTGATTTCGTTGAACTTCTTGGAGAGCGATCCGACGTTCAGGATGGATTCGGTGAACGTGAGCGTGAATCAGCGGAGTTCCTGAAGGTCGTTGCTGAACGAATCCGAGTACGATTGGCTGATCATCGACGACTTGAGCGCCGCGTAGTTTCAGGAAGGCGCCGGGGTGCCTGACATTTTTTTGGAAGTGGCCGCCGCATCGGTCGAGATTCCTTCGGTGTTCCGGATTCCCATTTGGGATTGGTTGTCGTCGATGACGTTCTGTTTGTCGTAGCGGATTCCGTAGTCTTTGAACGCGCCCGCGGTGATTTCTTTGAATTCCTTTTCTTCGCTCGATACCTTCGGTTCTCCGCGCGGCGTGTCGCCGCCCTTGAGGTTCAGTATCGGCGGAGGCATGGTCTGGACCACTACGCCGAGATGGACGAGGGAAGGGAGGTTGAGGTTCTTCAGCAGGAGTTCGAAGAAGTTGTTCGTGTGCTGAGCCTGGATGAACGAGCTTCCAGCGAATTTCGAAACGATCTTGAAATTCTCGTCGAGAACGCCTTCGATGGTGGGAGCTTTTCCGCCTCAGAGGAGGAGCATGTTGTACATGACGAAATCGACGCGGATGCAGAAGAACGTCATGCACGGGAATTTGTCGGTCTTATTTTCCGACCTTCCCGATCCCCGGTTGGTCGCTACGGGAACGAGGTTCGACCCAGAGTATCTGGCCAAATCCGCTGGCGTTCCCGAGGTCGAAGCGTTGGAACCGGCCGCGAGCTGGTTCTCGATATCGAAAGCGAGCGCCTGGTCGAGTCCGTTCACGACGGTTCCGTCGGCACATTCGGCGCGGTTCGCCAGTCCCGAGGACGTAAGCCTTCCGGAGAAGCTTCCGAGGTACGCCGGGGCGTTGATGGTCGCCCCGTCGTACGCGTAGTAGGTTCCGTCCACGGCGCTGCTCGGGTATCCGGTCGCCTGTGCGAAGCTCATGACCGATTTCGCCCCGTCGTTCACGAGGCCGTCGTACGGCACGTTTTTCGAAAAAATGACCGCGTGGATGTTTTCGAGGTCCTTTACGAGGTCGTAGCTCGAATTGTCGAGGCTTCCGTCGGTAAAGAGGCCGGTCGATGCCATTTTCCCAAGCGCCTGCGTCTGTCCGGACGCTTCGGATTTCAGGTCTCCCGCATACGACGAGATGGTCTTGGAAAGTATCGCCATCTGGTCGGCGTTCATTTTCACGCCCGGGGAAACGTGCGGGAAAACCATGCCGATCTGTCCCGATTCTATGGAGTTCAGTTCCGCCAAGGTGAACGGCTTGCCTTCGTTCAGGCATTTTACCGATTCTCAGGATTCGTTCTTACAGATCGAACCGAGAGCGGCATTCAGCTTCTTCGTCGCTTGCGGAAGACGTTTTTCGGCCATCATTTTCTTCAACTGTCCGACTCAGACGTCCACTTTCCGGTAGAGGTCGAGGCCGAGGTCTTCGCCTGCGAAGCCTTCGGCCGATACCGAAGGAACCGTCTCGAAAAAGCCCCCGCCATCCCACGAAAAGACTCCGGCAGCGAGTGCCGTCGTCAATTGCGTGAGGGCGAGGACCGTCCTGAGCGTCCTTCGGGAGTTCATTATTTTTTCGGGAAATCGAATTCGAGGGCGCCTTTTTTCGCGCTTACGCGAATGGTACCACGTTTCTTCTCCGTTATCAAATACTCGGCGATTCGGTCTTCGATCTTGTCCTGCACGAAGCGGCGGACCGGACGGGCGCCGAATTCCGGGTTGTAGGTTTCCTTTTCGATGAAGTTCACGGCCTTGGTATCGTATTCGAGGTCGATTCCCACGGACACGAGACGGGTTTTGAGGTTTTCGAGCTGGAGCTTGATGATTTTGCCCATCGCCTTCTTGTCGAGCGGATTGAACACCACGGTCTTATCGATGCGGTTGATGAATTCCGGAGCGAAATACTCGTCGAGACCGTCCACGATTTTGTCGCGGATCTTTTCGTAGTCGCGGACGATCTTCGCTTCTTCCGATTCGTCGATGTCGAAACCGATCTGCGAAGCCTTGTTGGTGAATTCTTCGGAACCGATGTTGGACGTCATGATGACGACGGTGTTCTTGAAATTGACCTTGCGCCCCTTGCCGTCGGTCACGGCGCCGTCTTCGAGAATCTGGAGGAGGAGGTTGAACACTTCGAAATTGCCCTTTTCGATCTCGTCGAAAAGCACGATGGAATACGGCTTGCGGCGCACTTTTTCGGTAAGCATCCCGCCTTCTTCGTACCCGACGTATCCGGCCGTGGTACCGATGAGTTTGGAGGCCGAAGAGCGTTCGTTGTATTCGCTCATGTCGATCTTGATGAGCGCCTTCGGGTCGCCGTAGAATTCTTCGGCGAGGGCTTTGACGAGTTCGGTCTTACCGACGCCCGTGGGGCCGAGGAAGAGGAACGAGCCGATCGGACGGTCGGTGTCCGAAATGCCGGAACGCGAACGCTTGATGGCGCTCGTGATGGCGTCCACGGCGTCGTCCTGGGCGATGATGCGGTTCTTGAGCTTCTTGCCGAGCGCGGTAATCTTTTCGAGTTCTTCGGTGCGGAGGTTTTCTACCGGAACGCCCGTGATCTGGTGGACGATCTTGCGGACGTCTTCGCCCGTGATGTGGAGGCGCTTTTCGCGCGGAACGGTGCGCTTGGCCTTCTTTTCGGCGATCTTCTTTTCGAGTTCGGCCTGCTTTTCCTTTGCCTTGATGGCCTTGTGGTACTGCTGGGAAATGACGAAACTTTCGATGTCCTTCTGGAGCTTTTCGATTTCTTCCTTGGTGGATTTGATTTCTTCCTCGTCGAAATTGTACTTCATCGATTTTGCCGAGCAGGCTTCGTCGATGAGGTCGATGGCTTTGTCCGGAAGATAGCGGTCGGTGACGTAGCGGATGGAGAGTTCGACCG
>JASDUA010000085.1:0-2875 GCA_041891375.1 Patescibacteria group bacterium | reverse complement strand
GCTTCGAAGCCTTGGCGCGGGCGGATTCGGCGTCTTGACGGCTCCACTCTTTCAAGGCTTCCATGGTCGCCTTCATGTCTTCAGGATTCGTCGATACTTTGAGTTGTCCGGTTTCGGCGATTTCGTTCCGCTTCGCCTGGAGCTTCTGAGCATCGGCCATTTCTGGCTTCACGGTGGTTTGGTCGGGCTTCTCGACCGACTTCGGTTCGGAAGCGGGCTCGGGGGTTTCGGTTTTTTCCGATTTCTTCGCCGGCATTTCGTACGGCGTGCCTTCGATGATGCTCCTATGGATGGCGTAGCGTTCTTCCGGAGTGATGGGATCTTCGGTTTTCTCCGGCTCTTTCTGCACCAACGCCGCGGGCTCGGGCTTCTTTTTGGGTTCTACCGGTTTTCGGGCGTAGAAAACCGCGCCTCAGGCGATTCCGGCCGCCACGGCGCCCGCGGTTCAAAGAAGGACGATGCGGCTCGCCCGATCCTGCCAGAGCTCCTTCCACTCCCGCACGAGCGCTGCGCGGACTTCGGCGGATTTGGACGGCTGATCTTCGATTTGGGATGTCTGGCTTGCGGGTTTCGCCGAAGCCGACGCGGGCGCGGCGGGCTTTACCGGCGCCTTTCCGCCCTGCGCCTTCGATGCGGCGATCTGTTCCGTCAATGACGGCTTCGCGCCCTTCGGCTGAACCGGAGGAGTTTGCGGGGATGGCGACGGGGTTTTCATGCGGTTCCTTGGAAAATTTCGGAGGATACTATTCAGAACGACAAAATAATCAACCGTCAAGGCCAATTCGTTGCGGGCATGCCGAAAGAGTGGGAAAATGTTCTCGCTTTAACCTCCGAAGGACGTAAGGAAGGAAGAGGCATGCAGGCGAAAAAGCCAAAAGGAAAACGGACCGTGTGCGGGTCCGTTTTTTCGTGCTATTTTCCGTATATCTTCATGGGTTCGGATTTACCGCGGATTTCCGCCTCGCCGAGACATTCCAAACCCCGGCGCGAACCTACGAGGTTCCTCACGGATTCGCTCACGATGAGGGTGGCGCCGTATTCCTTGCAAAGCCCTTCGAGCCTGGATGCGGCGTTCACCGTATCGCCGATGACGGTGAAGTTCCTGCGGGAAGCGCTGCCGACGTCGCCCATCACGAGTTCGCCCGAATGGATTCCGATTCCGATGTTCCCGTTGGAGAATATCCCCTTTTTCAACTGCGGAAGCAGTTCGAAGACGCGTTCGGAGCACGAGAGCGCCGCTTTGGCGTTCTGGCTTTCGTCCGCGCTGCCGTCGAAGACCGCCATGACCGCATCGCCTATGAACTTGTCGATCCATCCCCCGTTGGACGCGACGGCCTCGTCCCAGAGGGTGAAATATTCATTAAGAAAAGCGACGATTTCTTCCGGAGTGGATTTTTCGGACATCGAGGTGAAGCTCCGGATATCCGAAAACAGGATGGTGGCGGTTTTCTTCTGCGAACGCGGGTGCCTCGAATCGAGAAGCTTGTCTTTGACGCTGCCGCCGACGTACGTTCCGAGGAGTTCGGTAACCTTTTCCTGCAAGGAGAGTATCCTCGCGCGGGCAAAAGTCATCGACAACGCGAGCACCAAAGCGCCCGCGAGGAAAAACCCGTGGACGGGGTCTTCTAAAAATTCCACGAATCCGGCGGGAAATTCACTGATCTTCAGCCGATTTTGGAGATCGGCGCCGAAAACCCCGTCGACACGGTATTCGTTCGTGAGATCGAAATAAAAATACGTGAATACGAACACCGCGACGTTAGCGAACGATATGACCGACTCGGAGAAAAGCCGGGCGATTTTCGTCTTTCGGGAAAGGGCGAAAGCGTGCGCGGCTCCGGTTATGATGGAAAACAACCAAAAAAACGCGTGCCCCATGTTCCATATGCCGTCCGGGGATTCGAACCATTCGGATCAGAAGTACGCGACGGGGACGATGAGCGACAAAAGGAAGCGGGCCGAAGGTTTGGAACCGAATTTCGCGAGCACTGAGCATTGGACCAGGAGCGCGACCGCCAATACCGCATGCGAAGCTTCGGAAATCGAGCGGACGAATCCGACGTCGAAAACGTTCGCCAAAAGATAGAAAATCCCGTATTGGCCGGAATAGAGAAAGAGTTCGAGAAAGATCGCCATCGTGCCCCGCTAAAAATCGTATCATGCCGATTGTAGCGCTTTCGGCGAAAGCGTCCACCGTTCGAACGCGCCTCCGTATCGGAAAACGGAAGAAACAAAAGAAAAACGGACCGCGTGAGGGTCCGTTTTTTCCATCGCGCGCTTCCCCGGAGGGTCAGTTCACGCTCGGAATGGAATGGGCGCTTTTAGCACCGACGAGCTTGTCGATAAGCTCGACGGACCAATTGCCGCCTTGCCCCTGACGGACCTTGAAGTCCGATCCGGAGGAGGTTTGCGGTTGCCCCTGTTGGGGCGAATCCGGGAAATGGTCTGTTTGTCTGGGTATTGCGCCGGCGTTCATGGAAGGTCCTTTCTCGTGGTTGACGGGCGTTCTTCTTCGGGAATTCGCGAAGAAGCCGGGATAGTAGTCCGAAGCCGGACGAAATCAAGCGGAGGTGGCAGTTATTTCTCCACGTGCCGCGTCGCGGCGCCAACGGTCATTTTGGAACCTCGGACGGTTAAGACCGCCTCTTCGGCGGGCGGACGGTCGAATTCGATCCGGTAACCGGAAAATTCGATAACCAGCGGAACGGCGGTTTCGGTGGTTCGGGAGCCGGACATCCCTGCGGAAGCGCCGGAAAAGGCAGGAAAAAGCTCGGACGAATCCGAAGTCGAAACGGTTCCCGAACCCGAAGGCAAGACGGGCGCGACGGATCATGATTCCGAATGCGCGGCTTCCGTTATTAACGAACCGGGGAGA
>JASDUA010000084.1:0-2876 GCA_041891375.1 Patescibacteria group bacterium | reverse complement strand
CGTTGCTTCCGACGGCGTTTTGCGAAAGGGCGATCACGCTTCCGGATTTCGGCTTGATGGAGAAGCTCTTGAGTTTGAACGAGAGGTCGTCCGCTCCGGCTTCCACCCAAAGGTAGGAGCTCTGGAGTTCGAACGAGTGGGTACCGTCGGCGCCCTTTCCACGGTAGGCGACTTCGGTGAGGCGGTCGGCGTAGACTTTGGACGGGGAACCGTCGATGACGAGTTCGGCGTCTCCGGACTTCACTTCGAGGCGGTTGTCGGTGGGGAACATCTTTTCTTCGCCCTGGATCTGCTTCTTGGAATCGCCCGACATGTAGATGTACACTTCGGAGTTTTCCGATTTCGGTACGACGGTCACGCTGTCGTTGCCTGCGCGGTTCGTTGATTCGCTCGACGAACCCGAGAAGAGGGCCCGGACGATGACGACCAGAATGATTACCGCTACCGCTACCGGAACGGCGAGGGAAATGAGGCTGTTACGCCGTGCGCTGCGCTCGTTGCGCATCATTCGAGACATGGATGGAAAAATTACGGTACTGACCGCCGAAATATATCCGAAACCGCCTCCGAATCAAGCGCGCTTCCGCTTTGGGAAAAGGAAAACCCCGCCGGAGCGGGGTTTTCTCGGAAGGGTTTCCCCTTGCCATTATTCGGATTTTGCTTCTTCCTTAGGAATGACCGCTTCGAGAGCGGCGTAGGTGGCTTCTTTTCCTTTCGGTACGCGGAGAGTGACGGTGTCGCCGATTTCCGCTTTGAGGTAGGTGACGCTCGCCATGAGGAGGTTGTACGCCTTGCCGTCGGAGACGACCTGGAACTTGTCGCGGTTCGACGCGATGAGGCCGATCTTGGTTTCGTACGGCATTTCTTCGATGATCTTGTAGATGATCTTTCCGTCGCCGCCGATGATGGCTTTGAGTTTGCTTCCCTGGACGAGGTGCGACTTGGAAGCGTAGTTCTGCGGAACCGGGTAGGTATTGCCGTCGGAACCGAGCATGGATTCGCCGGTAAAAACGCCTTCGACGATCTTTTCGTCACCGCTCTTGTAGGCGGTGAGATTGGAGGCGTCGAGGTACGCGAGTTCGCGCTTGGCGGTTTCGCCGTCGGTCATCGTCGCGAGGATCTTGCGTGCCGAAGTGATGGACTTCTGCGCGGCGTCGAGGAGATCGCGGACGGCGAGGATCTTCTTCTGGTCGTTTTCCATGTCGATTTGTTTTTGAGTAGACGCGAACATTATATCATCCGTTTCGAACCTTGCCAAGAAACGGGGCTTGACCATTCCTTTATCCGATGCCGAGATTCACGACAGCCTTCATTATCGGCGTGTAGAAAAAGAGGGAAAGGTAGAGTCCGACCGCGAGGAACGGGCCGAAAGCGATGGCCATGTTCCGCTGTTTTTTTACCGCGAGGACGTAGATTCCCACGATGCTGCCGACGATGTACGAAAGGAAGAGCGCCAATCCCGCCATGCGGGCTCCGGCGACGAGTCCCATGAAGATCGCGATGCGGAGGTCTCAGAGGCCGATCCAGCCGGAGGGGAGTTCGTGTTCCGGATCGTGTTCCGCGTGCGAATTCCTTTTTCCGGTGATGCGGAGGAACGTGTCCCAAACGACGGCGAACGGAAGCCAGACGTAGTACCATGCCACTTCGAGGGCGTCTTTGAACCGCTTGTTCCTCAAACAGTAGGTTCCTACCGGAATGAGGAACTGGAGGTAGAAGAACGTATAGATCGCGAACGCGCCGAGCGCGGCGTTCATGCCCTGTTTGAAGAGCGTGTCGCCCCAGAGGATGGGTTCGTAATGGCGAAAGAGGGCGTTGCCTTCGGGAAGGAAGACGAGCAACGCCGCTACGCCGAGCGTCGCGGGAACGAGGATTTCGTCCGGTATTTCTTGGTAGAGGATGTCGTAGAAGACGAACACGACCGTAACGAACGCGAGCGTGAGGAAGAACGCCACGCGGGCGATTTCCGCCCAGTCGCCGGCGATGGCCGCCGGAAGGTCGCAGAGGTATTTCGCGCTCGTGACGAACAGAATGCCCGTGACGAGTTCGAGAAGCGGATAGATGGCGGGGATCTTCTTTCCGCATCCGGCGCACCGGCCCTTCTGGAAGAGCCATGAAAACACCGGGAAAAGTTCCTTCCAGCCGAGGGTTTTCCCACAGCTTCCGCATTCGCTACGTCCTCAGAGGATGCCCTTCTTTCCGCTTTTGAGCCGGTAGACGACCACGGAAGCGAAACTTCCCAAGCAGGCGCCGAAGAAGAACAGGTAAGCGAGGACGAGGTTTTCCATGAATCGTGTTAGAAGTGGTATCGGGCGAGGGCGAGCTCCGCGGCTATCGCCGCTTCTTCGATGAGTTTCGGCTCGAGTCCCCTTATCTTATGGAGCGTGGCCACGTCGTAGGCGGCGACGGCGGCGTCGAACTTTTTCAAGGTAGGGGAGGCGTCGTCCGGAAGGGCGTAGGTTCCGAGCGTTTTCGCCAGTTTCGATAGGAATATCGCGGACGCCTTCCGGCATTCTCAGGATTCGAAGTGGGGGAGGGATTCCTGATAGGCTTCGTAGAGCTTCTTGTTGGGGATTCCTTCCGGCAGTGCGGAAGAGAGCGCGGAGACGACTTTGAGGTACGACACCGCGGAAGCGTAGTCCATTTTTTCGCTCGAGACGTTCTTCCTCAGCTTGAACGAGACGAGGCGGTTCTTATCGCCCTTGGTTTCGAGGTTCGCCTGGATGAGACTCCCGGTATCGGCGCGGGCTTCGTTCTTCTTTTCTTTCGCGAACGCCCGGATCTTTCAGAAATCGCGGCTCCAGAGTTCGTAGACGAATTCCTGGTCGCCGATGGGCGTACGCTTGAAGAACACGCACTCCGTTACGTGCATGCTAGCG
>JASDUA010000083.1:0-2936 GCA_041891375.1 Patescibacteria group bacterium | reverse complement strand
TCGGCGGAGGCGTTTTGGAAACCGACGGGGAGAACGTTTCGGTTCTTGCGGACATGGTGGAAGAAGGCGCTTCCATCGACTCCGAAGTCGCGACCCAGCGGAAAAACGAAGCCGCGCGGCTCCTTAAGGAAGCCCGCGACGCCGGCTCCACCGACATGGAATCGCTCATTGCCCTCGAAGAGGAATACATGAAGGAAGAAGCCCGCGTAAAACTCGCTTCCGGAACGATCTAAGGCGAAACTTCCATTTGGATAACCCCCTGGTATACTCAGGGGGTTATTTTAATCGCTACCAACGAACGGATATGCGGAAAATCGCGAAAAAAGCCTGAGTTTGGGCCATGCAATGATCGGTCATAGGGGCTTCCGCCATTTTGTCCGCGGGCCTCGTATCGATCGCGCTCGCCGCACTCGATTTTTCGGACGTACCTTCGAACGTGACGTCGGGATCGCAGATTTCGGCATCCGCCTGGAACGATTTGGCATACCGCGTGAACAAATCCGTCAAACAGGCTACGCAGGTCATTACGGTCGCATGAGCTAACGTTGGAATCTGAACGGCGACGCCGGGACAGACGCTCACCGTCGCGGGAACCGTGGAATCGACGTCCTGAGGTTTCAAATTCCCGGACGGCACGGTGCAAACTTCAGCCACTTCCGGAAAAATTCTGAACGTCACGATTAAAAACGACTGCACTCGCGTCGTCATGGGCGCGTCCCCGATGACGATGACGACGTTCACGGTAGACAAAAAATCCGCGACGAGCACGCTCCTTATCCAAGGATCCATCGCCGGTTGGGGGAACTATTCGGGAGACATGACCCAGGGGTGGAAACTCGGCACCTCCGCGGAGGCGATATGACAACCGCTCATGTACGAGTCGTCCGCATACAGCCGCGTATACTCGACGTCCGCCGTCATTGCCGGATACGCTACGACATGACCGCAAACCATGACGTTCAGATACTTCGCCCAAAACGGCGGCACCGCGGAAAAACCCTTCCTCGTCTACAATCCGAATTCGTCCGACCAAGCGAGAATCTGACAGACCTGTTCGGTATACACGGTTTGGGAAATCGGACCGTAATGAAAACCCCGACCTTACGCGGTCGGGTTTTTTAAATGAAATTAACTGGAATTTGATAATTTAATGCCATACAATCTCGGGCGATACGTTTTCATTCACCTACCATGGAAAAAGCGGAACGGAATAACGGAGGGATTCGAAAATCCAGAACGGTGAGTTTCGGCTTCACCCTCGTCGAACTCATCGTCGTCATCACGATTCTCGCGATCCTCGCGACGATCGGCTTCATCGCGCTCTCGGGCTATGCGAGCGACGCGAAAGACGCGACGATAAAAGCGAACGTCCGTTCGCTCCAGACCGCCATCGCGTCCGAATCGGCGATTACGAACAATTCTCCCCGGTACTACGTCGTACACGATACGTGAGCGGCGCTGTCGGGAGCCTTCGTCTTCGTCGACGGAAACAAGACCACTCTTACGTGAGGCGACGTATGACAGCCTCCGACGGATTCGAACTATACCGCCGGAAATCCGAATTACGCGCGGCTGAAGCTCAATCCGGAGAAATTCCGCATCTCCCAGTCTCCGGTTGAAAAAACCTTGCGTTACGCACTCGCGCCCTTCTCGGAAGCCGGGGCGGCATACGATTCGAGCCTTCTTTCCGTGGGCGCTATCGATGCGGTATCGAACTCGAAGAGGGCCGTATCGTTCACGCAAATCGGCGGGGTCGATCCGGTAACGAAAAAAGCGGTCGTCGTCGGGAATTTCCCACAACCCACGGCCACGGAAGCGGCGGCGTGAGCCGTATCCGGACTCATCCGCGATCCGGCGTCCCCGAGCGCTACCGGCTCGGTTCTCGACGGAACGGTTGCCGGAACGTCGATACCCGCCGCGTCGACGTGAGCCGCTGTACCGATAGACCCGTACTGGAGCCAAGTCGTTCTGGGACTCCATATGGATTCGCTTACCGACCAGAAAGGAAAAACGGTCACCGCGGCCGGCAATGCCGCCATCGCCGCGTCTCCAGCGAAATTCTGAAGCTCCTTGTTTTTGGACGGAAACGGGGATTATCTCAGTCTCCCAAACGATCCGACGCTAAGCATGGGCAGCGGGGATTTCACCGTGGAATGATGGATATACCCCAACGGGGCGCAAGCGTCGAGCGCGTGCGTGATCAACATCAACAAATCTTCGACCTGATACATGCAGATCGGATACTACGGAACTACCGGATTCGGCGTAGCTACGACGTCCGTATGGATCGCCCAAGGATCCACGATGCCCGCGGCGAACGCTTGGACGCATTTCGCCGTAACGAGATCGGGGACGACCATACGCGTATTCCTGAACGGAGTGCTTACCGCTTCCGCGACGAATTCCACTTCGTTCGACGGCAATTCCGGCAGCATGCAAATCGGAGCGTTCAACGGAGGATACTTCTTTAATGGAAACGTCGACGACGTACGTATCACGAAGGGATACGCGAGATACACCGCCGACTTCAGTTCCAGCCTTCCTTCCGCGCCGTTCCCCAACCAGTAATCCCGTTAGGGAGCAAAGAAAAACCCGACTTTAAACGGTCGGGTTTTTCAATTCTTCCAAAATCCTTTTCTTCAGACGTTCGAGCCCTTCCCCGCTGAACGCGGAAACGAATTCGGGATCGGGGAGCCCCTGGATGGTCTTTGGAACGTATTCGGTATTTTCCGTGCCGTTTTCAGCGGATTGCCTTTTGGACTTGAAATCCTGCGTAACGAGGGAAGAAAACCCCGTAGCGGCCGCCATTTTGAGTTCCATGACGCGTTCGGGCGGACAGGCGTCGATCTTATTAAAGACGAAGAGCCGCTTCTGTTTGGCGCCGATCTTCTCAAGCGTTTCGTCGACGATGGCCATTTTCTCGTAGACCTTGGGGT
>JASDUA010000082.1:0-2936 GCA_041891375.1 Patescibacteria group bacterium | reverse complement strand
CGGGTACCGACTACGTCGACACCGTCATCAACGACCTCCAGTACGAAGGGGTTCTCCGGCCGAATCCGAACGCCCGCGAAAACCTCGGAGCGTTCCTCGTGAACCTTTCGCAGTCATTCCCGAAAGTCGATTCCGGGGCGCTGGTAGGGGAGAAAGAATTCAATAAGTTCTTCTTCGAAGACCATAAGGACCAAATCCTCTCGTACTACTATCCGTACTACGAGATGACGAAAACCGACGTGGACAAGTTCTTCGGAAAGCCGCTCGATACCCTCGAACAGTCCGTCGCGGTAAAAAAGGAAGGACTTACCAAATTCAACAACGCCCTCGGTACCGTCGGCATGAACATCGGCATATTCCGCACCCGCGTGCAGAAGCTGACCGGAACGCTCGACAAAGAAGGACTCGTGCAGCAGCTGAAGAAGGATTACGACGCGCTCATCGCCGCCGATCCGCAGCTCGAAGACGACCTCTCCAACGTTACCAAATTCGAAGCGTTCGTACGATCGGGAGGCATCAAACGCCTCGAATCGAATCCGAAAACGAAAGACCTCTACGAAAAAGTAATCCTCGAAATGACCTACTTCGTCACGCTTTCCGAAGACTGGGCGGGCGGAGTCTACGAAACCTGGTCATGAGTGCAGTTCATGTGAGACGAGAAGCGCGGAAACGGGGTCATCCGACTCATGTTCGCATCCCTCTTGGAACCTAAGACCCCTTAATTTTCCCCATATGCCGGCACCGAAAAAGAAGAACCTCCGGGCGTTCATCGTCGAAGAGGACGGTAAGACCATCAAAAAGAGCCTGCTCATCGCTTCGCTCGGTTTGGTGACGGGCCTTGGCCTCGCCGAATCCGCTTCCGCGGGACACTCCAACAACCACTCGAGTACGATGGCGAGCGCCGCGCATTCGTCGTGTCACGGAAACCACAACAACCATTCCTCTTACTAAAGGCATATGAAACTCCGATTCTTTCTTGCCGCGCTGGTACTTCTCGCGCCGGCGTTGGCCTCTGCGGAAAGAGGTTGGGACGTCAAACCCGAAGCCGTAAGGTGGCCGAATTTCTACTATGCCACCACGTACTCGTGCCAGCCGGCAGTCCGTCAGAACTGCATGACGGGGTACCGTATGGACAACTACGCGTACGGCACGTACTGTCCGCCCCAGTCTTACGACGTGTGCGACGCCAACGGTTGTACCGCGCACGGATTCAACCTTACGAGTTGCGATACGAAACACGGAGGCTGGATTTCGGTCTGTTCCACCATGCCGTGGAGCGACGGTTACGGAGGCATCAGCTGTTGAGGAGGATGGACCGGAGGCCAGCTTCTCGGTTCTTTCTGCAATCCGGCGTACGCTTCGTATACCGAAACGTCCCGTCCGGGTTGTACCTCCGGTGCGTACCAGTACGTTCCGGGATCGAAGGTCTATTCCGAAGACTCCAACAACGTCTGCCTTACGGGTGCGAACTCCTCGTGTCCCGCCGGCTACATCCTCATCGGCATGCACCGGAACCGCGGTATCGACCGCGAAGGAACCGCGACGTGTTACCGTAACGACGACTCGGCCCCGACGATCGTCTCTTCCATGACGAAGTCCGACGGAACCGCGTACGTGAACGGCACTTGGTCCAAACTCGACGTCACCCTCACGTTCACCCCGAGCGACGTCGGCGCCGGCCTTTCCGCCGGCTGGGCGTACGTGAACGGAAGCGAATTCGTTCCGCTCACCCTCGGAACCAACTCCCTTACTTTCGACAAAGAAGGTACCTACAACGTCGCCGTAACTTACCGCGACAAGGCTTCTTACAACGGCTGGGACGGAACCAATATCGGAGGAGGAAACGAACAGACTTACTACTTCTCGGTCAGGATCGACCGTTCCAAGCCGGTGTACCAGGTCGCCGTAAGCGATACTACTTACGATTGGCGCGCCGGACGTCCGAACGTCGAGTTCGCGATGGTCGACACCTATGCCGGAAAGAACACCGTTTCCCGCGATTTCACCTGTACCGGAAAGCCGGCGAATTCCCGCTGGTCCGGACCGGGCATCGTGGATCCCATCACCGGACAATTCAGCGGAATATGCGAAACCTCCGCCACCCAGAAGTGCGACTCCGCGAACGGAAGCGAATTCACTCCGAACCTTTCCAGTTGTTCGTACGTCTGCGAAAACGGATTTACGAAGGGGGCGGACGGACTCTGCTATTCTCCTCGTGCCGCCAACGTTTGCGACAACACGACCATGCCTTCTTCGATCTGGCGTTACGACTCCAATTGGACCATGACCGACGCGGGAAGCTCCAACAAGGGGTCGAACGGTAACGGCGACGCGAGCAAGGCCTCGAAGGTCGTATGGTACGAACCTTCCGCTGCCGGATACGCTCTCGACCAATTCTCGGGAATTTTCCAGGCGAACTTCAACCCGGTCATTTCTTCGTACCTTCCCCAGGCTACCGACTGCCGTTGGAAGTGTGCGGACGGATACCACAAGGAAGGCGCCGAGTGCGTCGACGACTCCGCAATGTTCTGTTGTACGCAGGGCGCGCTCGAAAAACGCACGTCCATTACCGTTGGAATCGACTGTTCGACCTGTGTCGAAAACGCCGACGGATCGTACGCTTGCTGGGACGCCACCAACAACCAGACCGTCTACAACCCGGGACAGTGCGCCAAGAACGCCGCTTGCGGAAACACCCGCACCCCGTCGGTCTTCGCGTATTGGAGGAATTCCCGGTGGGAGTTCGAAAACAACAACGTCGTCTATACCAATCGCCAGACCGCTTGCGGAGGAAATACCCAGGCGATTGCCAACTCCAACGGTACGAACTGCAATAGCGCGTACTATCTCACCGCATCCAACGCCGCCGGCGGAGGTTACGCCTGCCAGCCGATTAGTCCCGCCGGAGACCGTACCCGAAGCCTTGGCGTTTATGC
>JASDUA010000081.1:0-2963 GCA_041891375.1 Patescibacteria group bacterium | reverse complement strand
AAGTAATCGTCATTCCGACGAAAATCGAAAACCCCTCTCCGGAGGGGTTTTCATGTTAAAGATTCGTTCGTATTCGCATTGAATTTTTCAGGAATTCCCGTACTCTTTGACACGTTACGCCTTTATTCGCATTTCCTATCCGCAGAATGCTCAACGTCTCGAACAACAAGGGCTTCACGCTCGTCGAGCTCCTCGTCGTAATCACCATTCTCGCCATCATTTCCGTAGTCGCGTACACCAGCTTCGGCGGAGCGACCGACAAGGCGAAAAATTCCACCAAGCTCCAGCAGCTCGCGTCCATCGACGGCGCGCTCGGGCTCTTCTACCAAGAAAAATCCTACTACCCGATGCCGGCGGCCAAAAGCGCGACCGAATTCTGGGGGTACGACAATTCGACCAACGCGGCGCTCACGAACACCGTGTCCGTGACGATGAACGGCGACGCCATCACCAACGTCACCGCGGGAGCGGGCGGAGGAAAAGTCATTTCCGGCGACGCGAGCACCCAGATCGGCGCGAAGGGCGTAATGAGCCAGGACGTCTTGGGCAAACAGTACCTTTCGCAAGATCTCTTCGACCCGGCGGTCAAAGACGTGAAGGTAGGCGATACCAAGACCATGAAGGATTTCGGAATCGGCCACTACGTCTACGGCGTCTACGCCAAGAACAACACCGACTGGACTTCCGCTTCCAAGAAGGGACAAGCGTACAACCTCGCCGCAACCGTCGTCGACGACCAGAAGGGCGAAATCGCCAAGGTTACCGGCAACTTCGATTCCAAGTTCAACAACTGTGTTACCTGCCCGTCGTCCCTCATCGGACCCGGAGGCGTAACCGGCAGCGGTGGCCTCGTCGACGGCGACGTCGCGAAGGCGTACCCGATTTCGTTCTAATTCCCACCCTAAGAACCGACCAATGACTTACGACCCGGTAACTGGCTTCTCGCCGAAGAAAACCAAACGCGCCACCCTCATCCCCACCGTCATCGACAAGACCCCGTCGGGAGAACGCGTATACGACATCTATTCCCGCCTCCTCGAAGACCGCATCATCTTCCTTGGGGACGCCATCGACTCGATGGTAGCGAACACCGTCGTCGCGCAGCTCCTCTTCTTGGAAAAGGTCGACCCGAAGGCACCGATCACCATGTACGTCAACTCCCCGGGAGGACACGTTACCGCGGGTCTCGCCATCTACGACACCATGCAGCACATCAAACCGGAAGTCTCGACCGTATGCGTCGGCCTCGCCGCTTCGATGGGCGCCGTCATCCTCGCCGGAGGAGCCAAGGGTAAGCGTTACTCGCTTCCCCACTCCGAAATCATGATCCACCAGCCTTTGGGCGGTGCCGAAGGACAGGCGAAAGACATCAAGATCGCCGCGGAAAACATCATCAAGACCGGAAGCACCCTCTACGAAATCCTCGCCAAGCACACCGGCAAACCGGTCGCCCAAGTGGAAATCGACTGCGACCGCGACAACTTCATGTCGCCGGAAGAAGCCCTCGAGTACGGCCTCATCGACAAGATCATCAAGAACCGCTAGCATGAAGCATAAAAGCCCCACCGTTTTCGTTTCCACGTTTTCGTTGGGGCTTTTCGCTGACTTCGTTTCAAAGCGCTACGCGGAGGCGGAGTTCACGACGAATCAGGTTCGGATTCTTGGGGATTTTCTCGTATTGCGACACCAATCCAATGCGTGAATCGCGTTTTCCGCACCGGTTACGGGCTTGCCCCTGAAACTCCTCACCGTTTCGCTCATCGCCTACGTCGCGTATTTCTACCTGAAGGAAGAACAGAACCGGTGAAACGCGATGATTGATGCCGCGTACGCTGCCTTTCTCGCCTGAGCGGTTGGAAACGGCATCGACCGTATCTGGATGGGAAAAGTCACGGATTTCATAGACCTGAAATATTTTGCGAATTTCAACGTAGCCGATATCATTATCACCGTATCCGCCGCGTTTCTCGTGGCTTTCCATTTCTTCCATGAACGCAAATCCGGAATTCGAAAATAGCGCCGCCCAGGGCGTCGTCCACAACGAAGACGAACTCACTTCCGAAGAGCTCCTCGGTCCGCCGAAAATCGACTTCCTCTCGGTAGGGCTTTCGACCATCGGCAACCTCGTCTCAGGATTCGTGGGCGGCCTCATCATCTTCATTGCCACCCTCCTTTTCCTCCGTGCCGCGAAGATCGCCTCTCCGGGCATTTTTCCATACGTGCTCGCGCTCGTAGGATTCTTCGCCATCATGATTTCGACCTATCTGTCGCTCTTCATGAATTCGCTGGTCTTCCCCAATAAGTACAAGGAAGGCCTCGCCACCTTCGGACAGACGTTCGCGTTTTCCATCCTCCTGTTCGTTCTCGTCGTTCCGCTCTACGTGTACATGAATTCGGTCAACATCGACCGCATCATCTTCGTCTTCGTATTGCACGTGCTCTTGAATTCGCTCGGCGTACTGCTCATTTCGGAAATCCTTTCCAATTACCGCTACGCGGTGCTTGCCGTCTACTCGGGCTTCGCGGGATTCTTCATGGCCACCGCGGCATCCGTGGTGTTCTTCATGAATTTCAGCGAATCCGATTCGATGATCTACTCGCTCGTGGGCGTCATCGTCGTCGTCAACGTCCTCATGACGTTCTTCCGCTTGCTTACCGAACTCGCTTACTACAAGTTCTACAAGCTTACCGGCCTCGATCCGCTCTGAGACATCTACGCGAGGATCGAACGCGACGAAAACGAAATCCTCGCCCGTGCCGAAAAGGAACTCGTACGCTTCGAATAAGCCGCCCCTCAAGTCCGACCCCGCTTCCAAACCATCAGAAACATGCTCCAGAACGCCGCACGCAAAGTTCTCACCACCTACCTTTCCGAAGGCCGCATCCCCGCTTTGAGCGAAATCGGCATCGGCGAAAGCGAATACGCCCGCTCGAAAGACCCGGTTTTCGTTACGCTCTACAAG
>JASDUA010000080.1:2565-2973 GCA_041891375.1 Patescibacteria group bacterium | reverse complement strand
AAGCAGGACAAGGCCGTCACCGTAAAGTTCAAGGTAAAGGATTCCGCTTCCAAGTACGTCCTCGCGTGGACGACCACTCCGTGGACCCTTCCGGCGAACCTCGGCCTCGCCGTCGGCACCGACATCGTCTACGCCGAAATCCGCGACAACGCCTCGGGCGATACCTATGTGCTCGCCAAGGACCGCGTCGCCACCTACTACAAGAATCCTGAGGATTACGTCCTCGTTCGCGAATATCCGGGCTCTTGCATCGTCGGTCTCGAATACGAACCGCTTTTCAACGAACCCACCCACAAGTCCGAACTCGGCGAACTCCCCAAGGGGCAGGAACTCGGACGTAACGTCTACAAGGTCGTCTCCGGCCACCACGTCACCACCGAATCCGGTACCGGCGTCGTCCACATCGCT
>JASDUA010000080.1:0-2555 GCA_041891375.1 Patescibacteria group bacterium | reverse complement strand
GGCGTACGGCGAAGACGACTTCCAGATCGGACAGAAAGAAGGCCTCGGGTTCTTCTCGCACATCAACGCCACCGGTAACGTCGAAGGCCTCGGTTTCGGCGAAGGGGAATACGTCTTCGATTTCAACGAGACCGTCATCAAGTACCTCAAAGACACTAAAGCGCTCGTCCACATCGGATCGATCGACCACTCCTACCCGCACTGCTACCGCTGCAAGACCCCGCTCATCTACCGCGCCGTCTCGGCTTGGTACGTTTCGGTGGAAAAGATCAAGGAAGACATGCTTTCTTCCAATGAATCCATCAACTGGACTCCCGAACACATCAAGGAAGGGCGTTTCGGAAAATGGCTCGAAGGCGCCCGCGACTGGAACATCTCGCGCAACCGCTATTGGGGTTCCGCGCTTCCGGTTTGGAAGAGCGAAGACGGCGAGGTCGTCGTCGTAGGTTCCGTAAAGGAGCTTGCCGACCTCTCCGAAGGCCAAATCCTTGAAAAGGACGGCGACTACGTTTTCGCCGACACCGGAAAGACGGTCGATCTGCACAAGCATTTCGTTGACAAAATTACCATCAAGAAGGACGGAAAAACCTTCACCCGCATCCCGGAAGTCCTCGACTGCTGGTTCGAATCGGGTTCGATGCCGTACGCGCAGAAGCACTACCCGTTCGAAAACAAGGAGAGGTTCGAAAGCGCCTTCCCGGCGGACTTCATTTGCGAAGGCCTCGACCAGACCCGCGGATGGTTCTACACCCTCGTCGTCCTCTCGGCGGCGCTCTACGGCCACGAACCGTTCAAGAACGTCATCGTCAACGGCATCATCCTCGCCGAAGACGGGAAGAAAATGTCGAAATCGCTTTCGAACTACCCGGATCCGATGCTTCTCTTGGAAAAGCACGGCGCCGACGCTGTCCGCTTCTTCCTCATGAATTCCCCGGCCGTCCGTGCCGAAGAGCTCCGTTTCTCGGAAGCGGGCGTCGAAGAGACCGTGAAGAAGGTCATCCTTCCGCTTTGGAACTCGCTCTCGTTCTTCACGACCTACGCGAACATCGACGGCTACGTTCCGGATACCACCGAAATTACCTACGTCCGCCACGGCGAAACCGACGCCAACGCGGGCGGCCGCCTTTCCGACGGTTTCGAAAACTCGCCGCTCAACGCCAACGGTCTCGGCCAGGCGATCCGCGCGGGCGAAGAACTCCGCGCCCGCGGAGCCGAATTCGACGTCATCGTCGCTTCTCCGCTCGAACGCGCCGCGCAGACCGCGTCGATTATCGCAGAAGAAGTCGGCTACCCGCACGAAGAAATCGTCTACGACGATGCCATCGTCGAGCGCAAGAGCGGAAAATACACCGGCATGAAGCACGTCGACATCGTCGAAGAACACTTCCAGCGCACCGGCGAACGCATCGAGGTCCGCCACTCGTCCAAAATCTGGGCGAACGACGAATCCGCCGAAACCGAAGCCGAATTCTGCGCTCGTCTCGAACGCTGGCACGCCGACCTCGTCGAGCGCTACGCTGGAAAAAAGATTCTCGTCGTCGCGCACGGCGGCAACTTCCGCGCCCTCAACCGCTACCTCCGCGCCCTCAACCACGAAGAGGCGTTCCGCGGCGTCCGCGGGCTGCACAACTGCGAAATCGCCGAACTCCCGGTACGCGTTCTTTCCAACCCGCTCGACAAGTTCATCTTGGGCGAACTCCAGACCCTCGTGGCCAAGGTTTCCGACGCGTTCGAAAGCTACGACCTCCAGAAGGGCACGCGCGCCATCGTCGACTTCCTCGATGACCTTACCAACTGGTACGTCCGCCGTTCCCGCCGCCGTTTCTGGGACAACGGCATGACCGACGACAAGAAGAACGCGTACGACACCCTTTTCCGCGTCCTGGTAGACGTTTCCAAAGTTCTCGCGCCGTTCGCCCCGTTCGTGAGCGAACACGTCTTCAAAACCCTTACGGGGAAGGAATCCGTCCACCTCGAAATGTTCCCCAATTTCGAACGCTGCATGGTTTCGCAGCACCTCCTCGCCGACATGAAGAAGGCGAAGGACTTGGTCGCCCTCGGCCTCGCCGTACGTTCCAAGGCGAAGATTCGCGTCCGTCAGCCGCTTTCCCGCCTCATCATCGGCGAAAACCTCGAACCGTACTACCTCGACATCCTCAAGGAAGAACTCAACGTGAAGGAAGTGGTGGTCGAAGACATGTCCAAGATCGCCCGCAAGGTCGTGAAGCCCAACGCGCGCCTCATCGGACCCAAGTTCGGTAAGGACGTGCAGGCGGTCATCCTCGCCGCGAAATCCGGCATCTTCGAAGAGCTCGAAGGCGGACGTATCGGGGTAGGGGAATTCGTCCTCGAACCGGGCGAATTCGAAGTCGCCTACGAACCGCTCGACGTCTCCGGACTCGCCGTGGAAGGCGGATACGGAACCGTCGTCGCCCTCGATACCGTGGTGACCGACGAACTCCGCATCGAAGGCGTGGCCCGCGACCTCGTGCGCGTCATCCAGGATTCCCGCAAGGAAGCAGGATACGCCGTATCGGACCGCATCCGCCTCTCGC
>JASDUA010000079.1:0-3062 GCA_041891375.1 Patescibacteria group bacterium | reverse complement strand
CTCCCCCGTCCGATACGAACTTCCCGGTTCCTACCGGGAAAACCCCGTCCAGGTCGAACGCATCGTCACCGACGTTTCGAACAAGGTTTTCGTGAACCTCCACGGAACGTACGGAATCATGCACGGGAATTCTTGAAAATACGGCGAACTCGCCCGCCGCATCGCCGAAGAACATCTTGCGAACACGGTAGTGTATTCGACTTCCCGTGATTGGAAAATGGCCGCCGAATCCGACGGTTCGTACGAATCGCGCATGGAAACCTTCCGCGGCAAGACCTTCGAAGACGAACTCGCCGACGCCCGCACCGTCGTCGCCGATCTCGTCGCGAATTCCGAGCGGGATTTCGGCATGCCGTCCGACGAACTCGAAATCACCCTCCACGGCAATTCGCTTGGCGGCATCATCGCGTTCTACCTCGCTTCCGAATTTCCCCAAGTAAAAGCCATCGCCACCGTGGGAACCGGCCTCCGTCTCGCGCCTACCGACGTACCGATCCTCAATACTTTCCCGCCCGCGGAAGAAGTCCGAGAAAAATTCGCCGCTTTTAAGGGGAAATTCCTCATGCAGTACGGAACGGAAGACGACACGTTCTCGCAAGAAGCCTTCGTCGACCTCTATGCCGCCGCCACGGGAGCCGAAGAAAAATCATCGCTCCGGTACGTGGGCGTCGACCATCCGTTCAAATCGGTGTTCGGAAAGAAGGATTCGCGCGTGTTCGCCGAGGTCATCAAACAAGCGTCCGACTATCTGAAAACCGGGAAATTCGCCGACGGAACGATCGCCTTCGACGCATAATGTTGACATGCGGCCGTTTCGTGGATATACGGGAACGGTACCCTCTTTCATTTTCCCATGGGCAACGCTTTGGAAAACGCCGCGCAGCGATCGGAAAGCATTCCTTCCGGATATAAGGAACGCGGCGAATGGTTCGCCGCGAAGTACGGAAAGACCCTGGCTTCCCATATCGCCAACCTCTGCCGGTTTTGCGGACACCTGCAAAAAGGACAGGCCGTATCCTATACCGAAATAACCGAAGACGGATACGTCCATGCCCATTACGGAAGGTATTCGGTGTATTTTCCGGCAAACGAACTCGACGAATCCGCGTCGCCGCTGGAATGGATGAACCGCTACGAACTGGAAATCGACGGCAAAGGCGTGGAACTCGATTCCGGAATCCAGGAAGTGCAGGACGAAATGCGCCTTCGCGCCGAAGAGGCCCTGCTCACCGGCACCCAGCGCCTCGTAAACAAACTGCTGCCGCCCAAGATCGAAGCGAAGGCCCAATCTTCGCGGATGGCCGTAATCAAACGTTCTCTCAAGATACGTAGGAAATAGCCGACCCCCTCCGATTCGCATCGGGGGGTTTTATTATGGGGAAAATCCGGTATCCTATCCGAAATCCTCACTTCAAAAACATGTCCGACCAAAGACTCTGCCCCCTCTGCGAAATCCCGTTCATGGAGATTCCCATCGATGCCGGAACGATCGAAATTTGCGAAAAGTGCGAGGGCATGTTTTTCGAATACGACGAAATGAAAGCCGTGCTCTCCGATCCCGCGGAAGGCGTTTTTCATGAAATCGCCCTCGGAGACGGACGTTCCAACAGGACCGCGGCCCTCGATTGTCCGGCATGCGGATCGAAAATGGAAGAAACCGAATACCTCGGCTCGAAAATCCATATCGACCGCTGCACGTCCTGTACGGGAGTGTTCCTGGACGGCGGCGAAGCCGATGCGGTCAACCGCTACCTCACCTCGCTCGAATCCGAAGACGTGGAGAAAGCGAAGGACGAAGAAATGGAAAAACGGTACCAGGACGCGCTCGTAAAAATGGCGCGCGACATGTACGCGAAAATTACCGGACAAACGGCCGCGCCGTAAGGAAGGCGAAGAACCGTCAAAAAAACCTCCGGCCATGCCGGAGGTTTTTCGCTACATGTCGCCTTGGCACTTCACGTTGTTGCGTCCGCTGTTCTTGGCGAGATACAGAAGCGCGTCGGTGGAAAGCAGAAGGTCGTTACAGGTCTTTCCGGTGGCGGATTCCCTGTCGAACGAAGCGACGCCCGCGCTCAGCGTGGCGTTGACCGATCCTCCGATTCCCGTAGGTATCGGCTCATCTTGAAATTCGGCCCGGAGTTTCTCGAGGATGTCCCGCATGCGGCGAAGGGGCACCCCCTCCCCCATGATGACGAACTCTTCCCCTCCGTACCGGTAGGCGGTGATTCCGCGTCCGGAGAGTTCGCGAAGGCGCTGTCCGAGATGCCGGAGCACCTGGTCTCACCCCGGATGTCCGTGTTTGTCGTTAATAGTCTTGAAGTGGTCGATGTCGCAAACGGCGAGAGACAAAATCTGGAGGCTTCCGGATTGCAATTCCGAGTACGCGCGTTCGAGGGAGTCGTTGAAGTGCCTGCGATTGAAGACGCCGGTCAATTCGTCGGTAATCGATGCGAGGTACAAACGCTTCTGAATGGCTTTGGTTTCGGTAGCGTCGCTGATGTAGGCGATGGCTTCCTGAAAATCCCCGTTCTCATCGCGTATGGTAGTGGCAAGAAGGGATACCGGAACGCGTATCCGGTCTTTCGTCAGGAACGAAATATCGTATGACCGATGGTCGGTCGTCATCATGGTGGACGATTTGCTTTCAAGGATCGCGATGTTTTCGGCATCGAGAAAATCGCGGACGTTCTTTCCGATAATCTCGTGCTGTTCGTATCCGAGAAGCGAACAGAACGACGCGTTGACCTCTTTGATGTTCAAATCCGCGTCGATGGACCAGAAGCCCTGCGAAGTCGAATCGAGGATCTTTTCAAAACGCGAATTCGCCCGCCTGAGCGCCGATTCCACTTCTTTCAAGCGGGTGATGTCGAATTTGATGGCGATGAACCGGTCGCATTCCCCCTTCGCGTTCTGCAAAGGGGTGATGGTGGTGTACGTGTAGTAGCTTTCGTCATCGTCCGATTTCGGAACGGGATTCTGTATGACTCAGCTCCAGACCTTTCCGGCAAGAACGGTCGACCAAAGCCCTTTCCAGAATTCCTGGTCGTGGTACTTCCTGCCTC
>JASDUA010000078.1:0-3069 GCA_041891375.1 Patescibacteria group bacterium | reverse complement strand
CTGGAAAAAATCCAACGCCGTCTGAGACCTGCTGTCGATGGTTTTCGGAATCGTGACGTGGATATCCCTCGAAATCACCAATCCGGAAGGGATTGTAGCCCCACAACTCGCCGGTTTCGTCCTCTCGGCGGTGGGCATGCTGGTAGGATCGTACCTCCCCCGATACCTCAAGCTCGAAATGAAATCCAAAGCCGACCTCTAGCTTTTGCATAAAGACGCGAAACGGATACCATCCCCCGGTATCCGTTTTTCGTTCACGCGAATGGCCAGCAAATTCGAATTCGACGACTCCACCGACGCGGAAAAGATCGACTACATCTACCGCCGCATGCGGGCGCAGGAGCGTCAGGAAATCGCGAACAACGTCTGGAAATGGATCATCCGCGTACTCATTTTCGTCTCGCTCGTACAGACCTACTTCATGTTCAGCGGACTGATGAAGGGCGGACTCTCCGGCAACGGAGGACTCGGCGGACTTCTCTGACTCCCCCAGCAGCAAGAAAGCGAAATAAGCAAAATACTCAACAACAGATAAGCGAGACATGTTCATCCATTCCCTCTGACACTCCGAAGCGATTATCGAAACCGTCGACGCGAACGGCGCTCCGTACCGACTCTTGTCCGACTCTTGGCTCACCCGCTACGGCATCGCCGATTTCATGGAACGCAACCCTCCGATCGAAATCGACTGGGCCAAATTCCCTAAAATCGACTCGGTATTCATCAGCCACTCGCACGCCGACCACCTCGACCCGTATTTCCTTTCGGAACTCGCGTCGAAATACGATTACGAACTCCTTCTTCCGGAAACGCTCGAATACCTCGTACCGGTTTTCTCAGCGTACCTCACGAACGTTCGGATCGCCATCCTCCGCAATCTCGAACCGTACTCGGTACGTCCGGGCGTCAAAGTCACCGGGCTCGTTTTCGAAAACGACACCGTCGGGAACGAAGAGGACGTCATGACCCTGAAGGTCGAAGACGGAACCGACTGCGTCTATCTCGAAGTTGACACGTTGCCGCCCGAAATTCCGGAAGAACGCGAAAAGCTCCAGAATTTCCTTACGACCAAGAACTATAAGACCGTCTGCTACGTGGCGACTCGAAACGAGCTCGAGGGCAACCTGAAAATCCACGATATTTCGGTACCCAACGAGCGGAAAAAATTCGCCAAGCAGTACGTGGAAGACCGTACCGAATGGATGGAATGGCAGTACGCGATGTTCGACGAATACGACCTCGGTTTCGAAGACTTCACCCGCGTTCAGGGATTCTGCCGACTCTTTACCGGACAAGGGCTCCGTTATCCTTCCGAAATCAGCGCCGACCTCGCCGGAGTCAACCTCTTGCCGCTTTCCAAGATTTTGGAAATCGAAAAGTCCCTCGCGAAGAAATACGACCGCGATTTCCCGCAGGATATCCTGGAGGCATGAGTGTCGTACAAACTCTCCAAGGGGCGTACCGAACGCGCAGGAAACGTACCGGGCGTAACCGTCATGAAGCTTGCCGTACCGTCCAAGGAGGCATGGGAACTTCCGGCCGTGAAACGCCCGTTCAAGCCCGTCCGTAACGAGGAGCGCGACGTGGTACGCCAGGAGAAACTCGTTCTCGGACTCCTGAACGGCCGATTCCTTCCGACGAAACTCGCCGATCCTGACGACAACCTCAAGAACCTCGTTCTCCAGAATCCCGACCGTACGTACCGCGTAATCGTCCGGTTCGGAACCGCGGAGAAATACGTCGCGAAATCGTTCGTATGGAGTTTTTCGAAGATCGGGTTCGCTCTCGAGGGCGAAGTTACGGGAAACGTCCGGTTCGACGAAGACTATTGGGGCAACGACCTCGAGGACTTCTTCGAAGGCACGCAGGAGCTCTACTCGAATTTCCTCCATAAGCTCGATGCTGGAAAAGGTTACCGGTTGTGGACCGTCCTCGGCAACGACTTCCTCAATCACGACCTCGTGCAGAAGAAATACGCGTTCCATTTCGAGCGCGTCGCACGTGGCGGCACTCCGAAGGAATTCGTCCTTTCCGCCTACGGCGTAATGCAATAGCGCCGTGTTGACTCATTTGCGGAGAATGTTAGAATTTTCAAGATTTTAACCATTCTCCGCATTTTTCGTATGCGCAAGCGAAAAACGCACCAAAAACGGACGCTCGGCGGCTTCACTCTCGCCGAACTCGTCGTCGTCGTTACGGTCTTGGCCATTCTCGCCGCCATCGGGTTTTTAGCGCTGTCCGGCTACACGCAGGACGCCAAGGATTCGGCAGTGAAGACCAACGTGCGATCGGTATATTCCGCCATCATGGCGGAAAGCACTTCCGCGGGATATTCGCCGCGGTACTACATCGTCCACGATCCGGCATACGCGATTACCGGCGGCATCGTGGCTTTCGACGGAAATCCCGAAGCGCTTACCGGTGGAGATTGGAACGTTCCGGGAACGAACTATTCCGCAGGCAACCCCGACTACGCGAAACTCAAGCTCAATAAGGAAAAATTCAAAACGGCTTCCGCGCGGGACGGCTTCCGACGCGGTTTCGCCGACGCCTTCGCCGCGCCTGCGGATCCCACGTACCTGCTCGTAGGAGCGATGGACGCGACGGAAACGCCCTCCGGATGAAAGGCCCGAACGAAATCGTACGTACAGGTGGTCGGAACGCTTTCCACGAAAATCCCCAGCGTAACGGGGAATTTTCCCGTATCGAATTCGACCGGAAGCGTATTGGGGCTCGTTCATGATCCTGCGGCCGTTTCGCTCACTTGAGCTTTAGTCGACGGCGTGGCGACCTGAGCGCCGGTACCTTGTACCGTACCTTCGACGGCGACGAACAACAGCCTCGTTTACGCGCTCGCTTCGACCGGAACGCTCGGGCACGGAGAAACGGAAACGAGGGGCGGAACGTACGCTTTCTGAACCCCTCCCGCGAACGGAACGCTTTCCGCGAGCTTCACCGTCAGCTGTTCGAACGGAACGGTAACCGCCACGCCGACGAACGGAACGGGGAATTGCCAAACGAACTACTCGTGGAATTCGAGTTGGACCGCTCCGGCATGCAGCCAATCCG
>JASDUA010000077.1:286-3112 GCA_041891375.1 Patescibacteria group bacterium | reverse complement strand
GGTCCGGACACCGTGGGCATCGTCGTTACCGATCTGGAAATGGACCGGGGAATGGGCGGCGAAGGGCTGATCAAGAGCATCCGCTCCGATGCGCGCTTCTCATCTTTGCCCATTCTGGTGTACAGCGGCATGCTCGACGAGCACCGTATCAAGGAAGTCCTCGAATACGGGGCGACCGATACGGCCGACAAGGGCAATCCGCAGGATTTGGTCGACAAAATCAACCTTCACGCGCGCACGCGCTGACGCTTCTGGAAAGGAGGAGCGTAAAACCCCGCTACGGCGGGGTTTTTTCATTGCCGAAAAAGACGAAAACGCTATACTCCGCAGGTTTTTCCGGGAGGTTTTGAAAACCGTTTCCGGCAGGAGTCATTTTACGCTTTCCCATGTCCGCTTCCTTCCGCTTTTCTTCCGTTAACCTCGGCTGTTCTAAGAACTTGGTCGACCTCGAATTCGCCATCGGCGAAATCCTCAAGTTTTCCGACCGCATCCCGATGGAATACTTCGACGATCCCGAAGACCCCAAAGCCGACTACGTCCTCGTGAACACCTGCGGATTCCTCTCTTCCGCCCGTGAAGAATCCGAAGGTACGCTCCGCCACTACGACGATCTCGGCAAGAAGGTCATCCTCATGGGGTGCTACGTTTCCGTAAAGGACGACGCGTTCCTTTCGTCGCTCAAAAACCTCCACGCCATCCTCTCGTTCGTCGACTACGGCAATATCGAGAAGATGCTTTTCGGCGATTCCCCGATTCTCGGGAAGCCGGGCGTCGCCAAGCTTAAGAACGCTCTCGCCCAAGCCAAGGAGGGCAAGCTTTCCGAATATCTCGACAAGGTCGCTTCCGCCGCTTCGGCAGGGAAGTCCGCGTTCGTCTGGAAGGGCGACGAAGTCCGCGCTTACATGCATGCTCCGTTCCGTTACGAGTACCTCAAGGTCGCCGAAGGCTGCGACAACAGCTGCACCTTCTGCATCATCCCGAAGATCCGCGGGAAGCAGAAATCCCGTCCGATCGCCGATATCGTGAAGGAGGTCGAAACCATGGTCGCGTCCGGCATCCGCGAAATCGAAATCATCTCCCAGGATACTACCCGCTACGGTACCGACCTTTCCGGCGGCGAACCGATGCTCATGGAAATGCTCGAAGCCATCGACCGCCTTCCGGGGGATTTCACCTTCCGCGTGTTCTACCTCTACCCTGACGTACTCACCCTTTCGCACCTCGACCGCCTTTCGAAGTTCAAGCGTTTCCTTCCGTACTTCGACATCCCGTTCCAGCACTCGCACCCGGACATCCTCAAGAAGATGGGGCGATTCTACGACCGCGAACATATCGAAAAGATGCTCGAAGCGATTCGCTCGAAATTCAAGGATTCGTTCATCCGCACGAGCTTCATCGTCGGCTTTCCGGGCGAAGGCGAGGCCGAATTCGCCGATCTTCTCGACTTCGTGAAGCGCCATCGCTTCGAGAGCGTCGGGCTCTTCCAGTATCACGACGAGCCGCTCGCCGCTTCGAGCAAACTTCCGGGCAAGGTCGACGAATCGGTCGCCCGCGAACGCGTAGACGTCCTTTGAGACGCCGCCGCCGCGGTATACGACGAACTCGACAAGGCTTCCCGCGGAAAAGAGTTCACTGGTTACGTCATGGACGTCCTCGACAAGACCGTCATCGTCCGCCGCGAAATCCGCGCTCCGGAAATCGACGAATACGAGGAGATTCCGTTCTCCCGCGTGCTTTCCGCCGACTCGAACGAAGTAGGGGTCGGTACCGTGGTACGCTACAAGGCGAAATAACGCCAAAGGCGCCCTTAGACGGGGCGCCTTTTTTCTTTGAATTATCCGTCCGAATGCGGTATACTTCGATCGTTGCCGTAGATAGAAACCGTTCCCAATGGGCCAGAATCTGAAGAGAGCATCCATCGCCGTCCTCGCCGGACTGCTTTTTTCGGCGTTTTCGCAGACTTTCGCCGCCGATTTCCCGTTTTCCGACGTTCAGGTTTCCGATCCCATCCGTAACGACCTCCAGAAGCTGTACGAAAGGGGAGTCGTTGACGCGCCATCCGACGGGAAGTTTCACCCGGATTCCCTCATGGACCGCGACGAGTTCGTATCCATCGCCGTCTGAGTCGGCTGCCGAAAATGTCTTACCCCCACGGTTCCGGACGTTCTCAAATACCGCGAAATCCCGTTTCTCGACTTCGAAAAGAAAAGTCCGTATTTTTACTGCGTTTCCTACGCGAAGGAACGGGAAATCGTTTTCGGGTATTCCATCCCCGGAGCGACTTCCTATACCTGTCAGGACAACCAATCCTGGAACGGAGTTCCGTTCTGTGCCAAGAACCGCACCAGCCGCATAGAAGCCGCCGCCATGCTCCTCCGTCAAGCGGGGCTTTGGGACGACGCCATCAATTCGACGTCGTTCACCCATAAACGTACCTTCAAGGACGTAGATCCGTACTGGTACGGATACGCTCAGAAAGGCACTGACATCGGCATTCTCACTCCCGATGCCGACGGCACGCTCCGTCCGAACGAATACGTTACCAAGCGCGAATTCGTAAAAATGGCGGCAATCATCTATTCGCTCAACATGTGCGATGCCAAGGGCATGGGCACGAGCGGACTCAGTTCTTCGATTTCCGATTCGGGGGATTCGATGGCTTCCCAAATCCGCATTCTCGATTCCGCCGCCACGTGTTCGGTTTCCGCGAAAGACGCCGTTCCTTCAGGCGCTTCTTCGTATAATTTCTATGGACTCCCCACGGTTGAGGGCGCTACGTATTCATGGCAATTCGTTCCGGCTGACGCTTCCTGATCGACCGTAACC
>JASDUA010000077.1:0-276 GCA_041891375.1 Patescibacteria group bacterium | reverse complement strand
ACCGCCGAAGGCCAGTGCGTTCCCAAGGAGACCCTCGCTTCCGGAAGGTGGATCGCGCGTCTCGTCGTGACTTCTCCCGACGGAAAAACGTCCGTCTCGTATTCCGAAGTGTCGTACGCCGACAAGGCGCTTTCCGTTACGGTTTCCGCGGATCCGCTCTCCGTTCCGGCCGGAGTTCCGGTAATTTTTTCCTCTGAGGTTTCCGGGGGTAAGTGACCGTATTCCTACCGTTGGGATTTCGGAGACGGTTCCGTTACCACCAGGTCCGATCCGACG
>JASDUA010000076.1:0-3129 GCA_041891375.1 Patescibacteria group bacterium | reverse complement strand
CCCCTGGAAAGCGTACGTGGACGGCGATTACAAAACCGTCGCGAAATCCGTTCTCCCGTCCATCGTCGTCGCGATGTCGGGATCGGAAGGATCGTTCGTGGAAATCGGCGACGGGATCGTTACCGGAGGGTCCGTAGGATCGGACAACCGTAAGAAATTCGTCCTGAGCGGCGGCACGTTCAACCTTCCGTACGACAAAAACGGCGAACCGGTGGCCAATTCCGACCGGACGTTCGCCGAAGTACTCACCCAATCGGGCGTCGTGACCACCGGCACGTCGAGATACCGGAGCTGTTCCGAGATTACCGAAGGGTGAGCCTACGTTTGACCCGGAGAGTACCAAGTCTTGGCTTCCGACGGAAGCGTGCAAAATACGATTTGCCCCTAGAAATCCCTTTGTAAAGGCAAGAAGCCTTGACTGAAAGGGGAAAAGCGATAGCCTACGCGGAAAAAAAGAAAAAATCGCGCGTTCGATTTTATCGCCTTTTCCCTCGAGGATGGTTTCCCATTGAGCAAAAAAGGGGTTTACCCTTGCAGAACTCATCGTCGTCATCGCCATCGTGGCGATATTGTCGGCATTGGGGTTCGTCGGATATTTCAACTATCTTTCGAGCGGAAACGACTTCAAAAGGCTCTGAGACATGGCGCTCATCCAATGAGGCCTCTCGACCTACCGGCGCGAACACGCCGGACTCTACCCGCAGGCGCAAACGGGAACCCAGATCCAATCCGGATCGACGATAGCCGCGTACCAATACCAGTTCGACGCGGGAGTCGCCTGAGCGCTCGGGATAGCGAACGTTCCCAAAGACCCGAAAACCGGGGCTTTTTACGTGTATTCGACCCGACAGGACCGCAGGTCGTACCAGATTTCCGCCAGCATGGAGAACGGTTCCTCTTTGGCGTATTCGGTCGATACGGCGTACGCGGCTTCGACGAAGGATCCCGGAGGATACGTGGCATACGTCGCGGGCGATTACGTTCCGGCGAATAAGAACGTCCTGCCCGGACTCATTTACGCGATATCGCCGGGAACGGCTTTCAAGCCGGCCACCCCTCCGACCTTCGACATCGCCGTTCCGACGAACTTGGCGAAGGCCGTCCTCCACGGACAAAGCGTGAACCTCGCGTACGACAAATCGGGAAACATGTATGCCGGATGAGACGGTTCGTACCTGCTCAGCGACCTTTTGAGCACGACGACGGTCGTAGACGCTTGAATGTGAACGGCGTTCCTTTCGTGTACGGGCGTATATTCCCCCACTTCCGTCTACCAGGCGTGAGAAAACGAAATCCTCCCGTACATGGCGGGAACTTCGGTCAACGCGCAGATAGGCTGGCAGTACCGCACGTGCGACGGCAATACCGGAACCATGGGCGCGTCGAAATATTCCTGCGCGAACGTGCCGGGCGCGACTTTCGATTCGACTTGCAAGTGGCTCGGATGCCAAACCGGCTACTCTCCCGTGCAATCCCCCGCTTCATGAGCGCCGGCATGTAGGGCCGACCTCCTTCCCCCGATGCTGTCCTACCCACAGAACGGCGCGTTCGGATTGCCTGCGGACGGCACCTTGGCATGGAACCCCGTCGCGGGATCCAACGGCACGTACGTCGTCTACATGGGGACTTCCACCGCTTCGATGTCGCAAATGTACAGCTGACCGAGCCTTTCGACCTCGTATTCGAGCCTTTCGGCAGGAACGACCTACTACTGGAAGGTTAAAACGTGCGACGCCTATTCCGCGTGCAAGGAAAGCGCTCCGTGGAGTTTCACCATCGCCAACGTCTGAGGTTCTTCCTGATCCTCCTGAGGTTCGGGAACCGGATGAACGGTCGTGGGGACCGCCGCGGACCCCTGCCCCTCCTGAGTCACTTGCCGCGTCGACGACGCTACCGTGGCCTATGTAGGATGTTCGAATACCGTAGACTCTTCGACCTACGGCGACTGCCAGGATTTCCCCGACAGTTTCGGCACGAGCGACGAAGCCTATTCCGGAGCCCAATTCGGCAACAGGAAAGTCCTTTCGTACCGGATACGGAACAATTCGATGGGAACGCTGAAATTCTCCGTGAACTTCGGAAGCTGAGCCAATTCGACCACGGTAAAGCCGAGCACGACGAATCCCGATTCCGCACAGGCGTTCGATACGAACGGCGACGGAATCAACAATCTCTATTGGACGGCCGGAAACGGTTGCACCTCCATTAACGGAAACACCTACGCCGTCGCCGGAAATTCCAGTTGTTTCGTCCTCGTTTACGGACGGGGCGACCATTCTTGGCCCGACTCGCTCGGTACCGTCTGATACCTGCTCATTAAAAACGAGGAACCCTCGAACGGGATCTGGAATTTCAACGGCAACGCAGCGAAACCCCTTACGGGAATCCGGCAGGGTATCGTCCTTCCGGGCTGTAGGCTGGGCGGATCCTGAGTCTCGAACGTTTTCAATTGTTCCCTTAAATAACGGCCGGTATGGATTTCATCAAAAAAATGGCGACCAAGGGGCTGGCGCAAGGAGCGTTCTTCGGCGCCGGGCTCCTCGGAGTCCTCGGGCTCGCGGTGGCGGCCCCCGACCTCACGTTCACGGCGATGCCGCAGAACCTCGCCGTCGGACAGGACCTCACGGCCGACATGTGGAACAGCCTCGTTTACCGCGTAAACCAGGCGGTGAAGGCCGACGCGGGCGGCAATTTCTCGGTTTCCGGAAAGGGACAGTCCGCGGCGACGGCCACTTCGGACGCTTCCACGACCCTCTCCACGAAATCGTACGTCGACGCGAACACCGTGCTCAACCGCAACAAGTTCACCATGACGCTCGTGCTTCGCGGGTCGACCTATTGTCCGGCCGGTTACGAACAGCTGTCCAACCTTTCCCAATTCAATAACAACGGGAACGTCTACTTGCGCGTAAACAAGGACGGTTTCGCCGTTTCGGCGGAATCGAGCTGGGATTACGGCGGACCGTACAGCTATTGGTATTTCGCGCCGACCAACTGACCTTCGGTCATTTGCACCAAAACGTTCAATTCGTCGCACGACGCCGCCCACGTCTCGTTCATTACGACGAAATCGACCACGAACAACTGCCCGTCGGGATACAACTGGATTCCCCACAGCGACCTCAAGGG
>JASDUA010000075.1:0-3176 GCA_041891375.1 Patescibacteria group bacterium | reverse complement strand
GTTCCGCGACATGGGACTCGCGATGATCCTCTCGCTTCTCGCCATCTACTTCCTCGTCGTAGGCGAATTCAAAAGCTTCCGCGTCGGCGGAATCGTCATGATGACCTTCCTCTTCTCGTTCTTCGGGATCTTCCCGGGATTCTCGGTATTGAACCTCATTTCGGGAATCTACTTCACGGCTACCGCCATGATCGGCGCCATCGCCCTCTGAGGCATCGTCGTAGGGAACGCCATCATCATGCTCGAATACGTGACGCAGCTCCGCGAGTCGGGCTCGTCATGGGAAGACGCCGTAGTGGAAGGCTCGAAAAAGCGCTTCGTCCCGGTACTCCTCACGAGCCTCGCGGCCGTGCTCGGTTCCATCGTCATCGCGGCCGACCCGGTCTGGAGCGGTCTCGCATGGTCCATCGCGTTCGGCCTCTCCGCAAGCGCGCTCCTCACGCTCTTCCTCGTACCCGTCTTCTTCTACGACCTGAAACTTCGGGAGAAAGAGGTTTCGGATGCGGAAGTTTCGGCTTAGGAGGACGCGAAGAAATTGATTAGAAGGTGCCGGGGACGGTTCCCCATCCTCGGCTTCCACCGTAATTATCCACACCCTTATGTCCTCCAAGACCGAAATCCTCCGCAAGATCGAAGACCTCTTCTACCGCAAGTCGTTTTCGGACCTTTCGATGGACGAAATCGCCGAAGCGCTCGCCATGAAGAAGGCTTCGCTCTACTACCACTTCCCTTCCAAGGAAGCGATGTTCACCGAAATCCTTTCGGACTCGTTCGAACGCTACCGGAAAACCGCCCTCGAAAGCCTCACGCTCGAACCGGCCGTGTTGGTCAGGTCGTTCGTCGAATCTTCCTCCGAGAACCGCAACCTCTTTTCGGTAGCGTCCCAAAAGGGTTACTGCCGGGTCGACTCGATCAAGGAAAAGATCGCCGAACTCAAGTCCTCCCTCGCGTCCGAATGCGCCGCTTCGCTCGCCGGACGGTTCGGATGGTCATGGGCGAAGGCCGAACTCTTCCTCTCCCTCACGGATTCGCTCGCGCAGAAGCGTTGCGGAAGCGGGTGTTCCGATCCGCTCCCCACGGAAATCGTGGACGAAACCGTCTCCCTTTTCTTCCGGTAGCGTACCGCCCCCCCCAAGAATCCGCTCTTCAAAACCCCCGCTTTCCTTATGAAAACGAAATTCCTCATCGCCGCGGCGCTCGCGGCCACCGTTCTCGCATCCTGCGGAAAAGAAGCCGAAACCCCTAAAAAACGCCTCTCTTTCGCGACTTCCGAAACCGGATCGGTCGCTTCTTCGGAAGGAACGGTCGCGGTCGTGCGCGGAAAAAACGTCGCCGACCTCTCGTTCAAAGCGCCCGGTCGAGTTTCATCTCTACCGGTAAACGTCGGCGACCGCATCGAAAAGGGCCAGCTTCTCGCGACCGTCGACAACCGCGAGGCGGAAATCTCGGCGGCGGGATACGCCGGAAGTGCCGGAGACCTCGATGCCGTAACCGCGGCCGTACTCGCCATCGGCGACTCTACCCGCGCCCTCGCCGAAAGCCGCGCGCAAGTTTCGGCGGCCGACGTGAAAACCGCGGAAACCGGCAAAACTCTCGCGGCCCGGGATCTCGAACTTGCCAAAAAGAACCTTGAGAATTCGCGGCTCACGCTCTCGGGAAGCGCACTCTCCGCCGCCGAACGGGTCACGGCGGCCGAACAATCGCTCTCACTCGCCAAGACGCAGCTCGACAATACGACCTCGCTCCTTTCGGAACAGGAATCTTCGCTCCGGTCTTCGACCCTCGCGTCGCTCGCGGGAGCGTTCGTCACCGCCCGCTCCGGACGCGATTTCGCGGACAGCATCATCGGCGTCACGGAAGAGAACCGGCATAAGAACGACGCGTTCGAAAACTACCTCGGCGCGAAGGATTCGTCGACCATGTCCCGCGCCGATACGGCGTTCCGCGCTTTCAACGGCAGCTACGAAGAGACTTACGCCTGGTACTACGCCAACGTCGCCGGAAAAACCGACGTGTCCTTCGACGTCGCCAAAGAAGCCCTCTCGCGGGCGGACAAGACCCTCGTACTCGAACGCGAAGCGCTCCACGCGCTCAAGAGCGTCCTCGAAAAGACGGTCGAATCCACCTATCTCGACGCTTCCGCCATTTCGACGTACGAACAGAAAACCGATTCGCTGCTCTCGAATCTCGAAGCTTCTATCCTTTCCCCGAACGGCGGAGGCGTGGACGGCGTGAAATCCGCGATCGCCTCGTTCGAAAAGAACCGCGAACTCCAGCTTTCCTCGCTTCGCGACGCGGTGAAACTCGCCGAAACGTCCCTCGAATTGGCGAAGAGCGGGAAAACCGTCTCGGGAGGCGACGACAAACGCAACCTCGACGCGCTCGAAATCGCCGTGCGGGTAAAGGAAGACGGCGTCGCCATCGCCGAACAGAACTACCAAAAGGCCCTCGCGTGAGCCGAAGCCGCCCAACGGGAAATGGATGCCAAAGTGAAAGAATCCGAAGCCCAGGCGAGCGAAGCCCGCGCGAAAAAGCGCGAAGCCGAAACGGGGCTCGCGCTCTCTTCGGAACGCGCGGGATATTCCGAAATCCGCGCCCCGTTCGCAGGTGTCGTCACCGAAAAATACGCCGACGTGGGAGCTACGGTCGCATCGGGAATGCCGGTACTCCAGGTTTCCGATACCGAAAATCCCAAGGTCGAATTCTCGTTCGATTCCTCGGTTTCGGCGCTTTCGGTTGGATCGGCGGTACCCCTCGAATCGGTCAAAACCGGAGAAGCTTTTACCGGAACGGTCCTCGTCCTCGCCGAATCGGACTCTTTCGAAACCTCGAAGCGGAAAGCGGAAGTATCGGTTCCCAAAAACGCCGCCGCCATCGGCGACCGTATCCGAATCAAGGTTTCCGGAGCGTGACGCGAAGGCGTGACCGTACCGGAAAGCGCTATCGTCACCCGGTATCTCGTGCCTTCGGTGTTCGTCGTCGAAAACGGAAAGGCCGTTTCCAAAACCGTGAAAGTCGTCCAGAGGAGCGACGGGAAAGTTCTCGTCGAAGGTTTGCCCGCCGGCATGAAAATCGTCACCGACGGAAAAGACCGGGTGACGGAAGGCGAAAAAGTGGAATAGTTTCCGGATTGAAAAACGGCCAGCGGGTATCGACCAATGTTACATTATTCTTTA
>JASDUA010000074.1:18770-21276 GCA_041891375.1 Patescibacteria group bacterium | reverse complement strand
ATCTTCTCCGGTGGGGTTTTTCAAGTCGACGTACCGGATGGTATTGATCGTCGAAATACGGAGGATGTCGGCGTTTTTCAGTTCGGAATTGTATGAAGGGACGTAGCCGAAGTAGGTCGACGGAAACACGTGGGCAGTCGTAACCGATTTGCCGTTCGAAACGAGATCGACGGTAAGGAGGGCCGATACCGAGAAGAATTTTACGGATGCCGGGTTTCGGGAATCCACGTAGAAGTTTCCCCGGCCGAGGGTCTTGATCTTGAAATCGGGATTCTCGACGGTCACGTCCTGGAAGATGTCCCCGAGCGAAAAGAAGTAGAGCCCCTTTCCGATGGAAACCTTCTTGTCGGCAATTTGAGGAACGTCGCCTTGGGAGTACGAGACTCATGAGATAGGCGAAAGGCGGAGGTACCCTTCTTTGGGAACGGACTTTCCGCTGAACGATTTATCGGCTCCGTCGACGGAACCGGTCGAGAACTTCACGTAACGGACCCCTTCCCCAAGGTCCACGCCGAGCGAATCGGAACGGAGCGCCGGAGCCTCCGGTTCGCGGAAAAGGGAAAAATACGACAGGAGTCCCGAAAACCCGAGGACGGCAAGGACGAATAATACGCGTTTCATTCGGTCGGAAATCCGGTTAATAGCGCGGAGAGTATACCCTTTTGGCCCGCGCTTCACAAGTCCTTACCACTTGCAATCCTGAAAGACCGTGTTTTCGTAATTCCGGAGCGTGCGCGGAGTCGCGAAAACGGCACCGGTTTCGCGGTTGCGATCGAGGGAATTCTGCGTGAAGTTCGCGCTGCCTATGAGAAGCGCCGAAGCGTCGACGAGAACGGTTTTCGCATGCAGTTGGGCCCGCGAAGTCCGCACCGCGGAAACCTTGTCGGAGAATCTGGCGAGATCGGCCTCGGAGGCGTCTTTCAAAACGCAGACTCTCACCTTCAATCCGGCTTCCGCGGCATCGTTCAGGGCTTTTACGAATTCGTCGTCCGAAACCGAAGGCGCGAGGACGGTGACGGATTTTTTCGCGGAACGGACGAATTCCACAGTCTTTTTCCGAGCGTCGAGCGGAGCGAGGTAGAACCTGTCGGGGACGGGTCAAACAAAGGGCGACCCACGGAAATCCGCGAGGAAAACCGAACGGAGGAACCCCGCCGAAGAAGGATCGTTTCAGAATACGAAAAATTCGCGGTTCTTTTCGAACGTGCTTTTCGTGAAATTCCCCGTCGCGAAGACGTAATCGGCACCGTCAGCGACCGCGTATTTAGCATGGACGAACGCGAACGCGTCGCGGCTGGAAAACGTGTCGATTCCGGCATTCAAGAGGCGGTCGCGAGATTTCCGGTTGGCTCCCGGGAGTTTGTAGGGGTCTTTTTCGAGGATGACCTTCACGTCCACTCCCCGTTTCTTCGCTTCGACGAGCGCGTCGGTGACGGAGGTTTCGGTCAGGAGGTAGACGTTGAGGAGGAGTTCTTTCTTGGAATTGCGAATGAGCGATACGAGCCGTTCGCGGATTTCGGGATTCGGCCCGGTCAACACGGTCTCATTCGATTCCGCCGACGAATCGGCGACGAGCGTGCCCGAAAAGGACGTTTTTCCGTCTTGCGACGCCTCCGGTACGGAAAATCCGCTGAAAGAAACGCCCGAATCCGAGAGCACCGCATCGCGATGGGCGAAGAACTCGTTCATCCACGGCGCCTTTTCGAACGCGAAGACGAAAAGGGCGATGACGACGAGATTCGCCAAACGTTTCTTCCAAGCGGTTACGGAAATCCTGCCCCTCATGTTCCGAGATTAGCGGATACGGACGGTCACGGTGCCCTTGCGCCCGAATCTGGCGAGCGCTTCCGCGAAAGCGGTTTCGATCTTGCCGGAACGGAGTTTCAAAGCGCTCGCTACGAGCGGCCCCTTGGTACGGACGGAAATCGCGTTATCCTTTTCGGAAATCGAAACGACGTCTTCGGCGAGTTCGGCGGCGCCTTCTTCGGCGAGTACGCGTTTCAGCGTGGAAAGGAGCAATGCCGAAACCGCCGCCGGCTTGGAAAGCGCGGAGGAGAAATCCGTATTCCCTACGAAGGCCATATGCGATAGGTGAAGAAGCGGTGGGTGCCGGTGAGGTCGGCGAAAGTGCGGACGTCGCGGCCGAGATCGGCGGCTATCGCGCGAATCTGATCCTCGTGGTCGTCGCCCACTTCGCAGGCGACGGCGATGCCCGCGTTCGGACGCAGCACGTGGAAATCTTCTACCTGGCGGAGGAATTTCTCGGTCAGTTCGAATCCGGTGGATTCGCCGCCGTACAGCGCCATGGCGGGCTCGAACGCGGTATCGGGAGACATGTCCGTCGCCCCTTCGCGGATATACGGGAGGTTCGCCACGAAAAAGACGTTCCCTTCGGTTCCGACGGCTTCGGGGAGCGATTCCAAAAGGTCTGAGCGGACGAATTCGATTTCCACTCCGTTGGTGCGGGCGTTTTCTTTCGCGAGCGAGAGGGCGTCTTCCGAGAGAT
>JASDUA010000074.1:0-18760 GCA_041891375.1 Patescibacteria group bacterium | reverse complement strand
GATCGAGGGCGGACACGCGGATTTCAGGACGGTTTTTCGCGATCGAAACCGCGATGATTCCCGAGCCGGTACCTACGTCGACCAGGTGGGAAAATTCTCAGGATTTCGTCTGCGCCAAGACTTCCCGAACGAGCGATTCGGTCTCGAGACGGGGTACGAGGGCGCGTTCGTCGGACTTGAAGGGCAAATAGAAGAACTCGGTCTTTCCGGTCAGGTACGCGTACGGCCTCCCGTCAGGCAAAACGGCCCCCGCGAAGGAGCCGTTTGCGATGTCTTCCGAAGGACTAGGCATTTTCGAAATTCTTCTTGGAGAATACGAGCGAAGCGAAGAGGAGGATGAGGCAGAGGTAGAGCGCCGATTGTCCGGCCGCGAGCGCGAGGGCCGAATCCGGAAGAGGAACGTCGGTCGCGATGAGCTTCTTGGGATACGAAAGGGCTTCGAAATTCGGCAACGCTACGGCAAGACCTTGGGAGAACCACATGAGCGCGGCGCTCTTCGTCTTTACGGCCATATCGGCCACCGCGTTGGCGGAATGGCTCGAAACGAACACGCCGAGCGAAAAGAGGATCGAGAGCATCGGGGCGGCGAACGTCGAGAAGAAGAGAACGACAGCGAAGGTGACGAGGAGCTTCAGGTACGAGAAGAACGCGGCGAAGAAGAAGAGTTTGCCCGGCATGAGGTCTTCATAGACGAGAAGGCCCGCGAGCACGGCGGTTTCGGCCAAATAGATGACCGCGAGCACCATCGCGAATCCGAGGAACTTGCCGAGAACGAACGCGTGGCGGGAAATCGGCTTGGAGAGGATGAGGTAGATGGTTCGGCCTTCGATTTCGCGGGCGAGCATCTGTCCGCCGACGAACACGACGGCGATGAGTCCGGAGATTTCGATCATCGAGAGCCCGAAGTCGAGCACCATGCGTTCGGTCTGGCCGAGCGAGAGCGAGGCGAGGACGACCGAGAAGAGGATGGTGGCCACCGAGAAGAACATGATGAGCGCCAGAAGGCGGCTGCGGACGAGCTCCCGGAAGGTGTTGAGGGCGATGTTGAGCATTATTGCAGAAGAGAACCAATGAAATTCCGGTATCCGTTCGAGAAGTCGGCCCCGGTAGCCGATTTCTTTCATTCTAATTTCACGACTTCCAAAATCAAGCCCCCTTCCGCCGTGCGGACGACCGGAAGGCCTTGCGGTCCGGCAAAAACCGTTCCGGTCGGAACGTCCGGACATTCGGATTCGGGAAGGACTTCGCACGATTCCACCGAGAGCTTCTTATCCTGGAAATACGTATGGAGCCCCGGCCACGGCGAGTAACCGCGGAACCGGTTGAAGAGCGTCTCCGCAGGGAGCGACCAATCGGCGCGCGCGTCTTCTTTGGAGATCTTCTTACAGTACGTGGCTTTGGAATGGTCTTGCGGGACCGGAACGACGTTTCCTGCGAAATGTTCGCGGAGCGTTTGTACCAAAAATTTTCCGGAAACCTCGGAAAATTTCGCGAAAAGCGTCGCGGCGGTGTCGCGGCGACCGATGGCGATGGACAGAACGGCAAGCGCGTCGCCTTCGTCCATTCCTTCGCTCATGGCCATGATGGTGACTCCGGTTTCATGCTCTCCTTCGAGCAGCACGCTCTGCACCGGGGAAGCGCCGCGGTACTTGGGCAACACGCTTCCATGGACGTTGACGCAAAGCCTTGCGGGAGCTTCGAGGATTTCGTTCGGGAGGATTTTCCCGTATGCGGCGACGACGAAATAGTCGGCCCCGAAGGCTTTGGCTTCGGCGAGGAACTCCGCGTTTCCACGGACTTTGGCGGGAGTGAAGACGGGGATTCCCGCTTCGGTCGCTACCGCTTTCACGGCGCTCGGCTTGAGTTCCGAAGAACGTCCCACGGCCACGTCGGGATTGGTGACGGCGAAAACCACTTCGATGCCGTCCGCGGCCAAAAGGTCGCGGAGCACGTCCGCCGCGAAGGACGGAGTTCAGAAGAATCAGACTTTCATCGCTATTTTCTCAGTTCGATAAGGTATTCGCGTCCGCCTCGCGCGAGTTTGAGGGTGGCCTGCCCTACGGAAGCCCCTCCGGCGAGGAATTCTTTCTTTCCGAGGACGTTACGGACGGAGAGGGTCGGATATTCGTTCGTTCCGGAGACGACCGCGAGGAATTTCAGCCGGGCAGAATCTTCGACGAGCGGGGAATCCCGGTCGAAATACGCCATGACGATGCGGTTCGCGGGCTCCGAAGCGTAGAAGAAGGAAGCCGAATATTCGTCGCGGCGGCCAGTTTCGAATTTGAACGGCACGACGGACGAGGCCGTCGGAACGGAAACGGTTTCGACGATCTTCCCGTCCTGCGCGAGGCGGATAGCCCACGGTCAGACGGACGGGGAGGCGATTCTGAAGGAACCGGAAGCCGATACCCAATCGAACGAAACGAGTGCTCACGAGGCCGACAATCCCGACGAATCGGTGACCGTGACGGTACCGAGCGCTCACGAGGAGAACGTCATTTCGTAGGATCAGAGCGTTCCGTCGCGGACGGCCCGATCGAGGTTCGCCAAGGTCGAAAGCGTTTTCGCGGAAACGGAATCCGCGATTGCGCGGTCGGAAATCTTGGAGACCGTGAAAACCGTCATCGACGACAAGATCGCGAGAACCACGGTCACGATCATGAATTCTGCGAGCGTGAAGGCTTTTCGGGAAAGCATGCTATTTCTTCAGGGAAAGGATCTTCGTGACGAAGAATACCACGACTACGAGAATAACGAAAAGGATCATTTTCCCAACGCGGTCGAGGAAGACCGCCGCCATGCCGAAGAGGAACGAAATCGAATAGACGAACTTGCGGATGAACGATTCGGACATGCCGAGGTTCAGCAACCGGTAGTGGAGATGGTGGATGCGGTCGCCCTTGAGCGGGCTCTTGCCGTTGTAGATACGGGCCGCGATGACGTAGAACGCGTCGACGAGGTACACGCCCAAGACGGTGGCGACGGTGGCGACCTTCCCGCCTACGAGGATGGCGAGCGAGGCGATGAGGAAGCTCGCGAACATGCTTCCGGATTCGCCCAAGAGCACCTTGGGGGCGAGGTTGTAGTACCACGCGACCGCGGCGGTGGGGAGGACGACGGCGAGGATCGAGAGGACGAAGATGGAGTTTTCGCGGAGCTGCGGAGTGCTGTCGGCCAAGTAGAACCGGACGGTGGAAACGGCGATGACGATGAGCGAAATCACCACGAGGCCGGAAGTGAGGCCCGGTACGCCGTCCGACCAGTTGATCGAATTGAACACGAGCACGTACCAGACCACGGTGAAGAGGAGCGGGATGAGGTAGACCTTGAAATCCCCGAGCACGGCGTAGTAATCGCCCAAATCGACGACGCCGCCGAACAATCCGGAAACGTATCCGATCTTGATGCTCGTGATGCCGACCACGGCCCCTACGAAGATCTGGAGCGCGAGGCGGACCTTGGCGGGAACGGCGAAGCGGGTCTTCCGGGCGTGCCCCTGGAGTTCCTCGGCGGTCTTTTTCACGATGCCCACCTTCTCGTCGCGGTCGAACTTGTAGATGGTGTCGAGATCGTCCAAGAAACTCACGGCCGAAACGAGGGTTCAGAGCGCGAGGAGGACGTAGAGCTTCTCGTGCATCGACTCCGGCATGACCGGAACCAGGAGCAGCGCGAAGAGCGCGAAGTTGGCGAAGAAGGCGATGCCGACACCGAAGGGCACCGGAGCGCGCTTATGCCCGTAGGGGGCCGGATTGTCGAGCAATCCGAATTTCGGAAAATACCGGAGCACGCCGCGAAAGATGGCGAACGAGGTCAACGAAGACAAGAGCGCGATCGTGACGATGGCGGTTACCGAGGGAAAGCGGAAGAATTGCGCGAGGGTTTCCATGGTGGACTGGGGCTATTTCGATTTTTCTTCGATTTCGAGTTTCTTCTCCTCCCAATACCTCATGAAGGCGTCGCGGCGGAAGAACCAGACGTAGGCGGAGAAGGCGAGGATGAGCGCGAGGAAGAAGTATCCCACGTAATCGAGGACGACCTGGTAGTACGACGCGAAAGCGACGGAAAGCGTGATGATGGTCGCGGCCCAAACGATAGATCCGACGATGTTGTAGATCCAGAACCGTCCGGGAACCATTCAGGCAGAACCGGCGATGAACGGAACGAACGCGCGGGCGAGGTTGTGGAACTTTCCGAGGATGACGAAGAGCGGACCGTTTTTGGCGATTTGGCGCTCGAGATATTTGAGTTCGGTTCGACCCAGCCCGAATGCGTCGCCGTATTCCTTGAAGAACGCCTTTCAATAGCGCTTTCCGAGCGCGTAGCCGACGAAATTGCCGATAATCGCCCCGACAGCGCACACGGCGATGGTCTCGGGAAGATGGTCGCGGCCGAAGAATCCCCCGACGATGAGCATGACCTGCATTCCGGGAACCAGTACCCCGATGACCGGGAACGATTCGATGATGCTAAAAACGAAGGCGACGAGGTAGTTCCAGTTCCCCCAGGAATTCACGAGGACTTCCATGTAGGCGAGGAACTGCGCGATCCAATCCTTCTTGAAGAGGACGATGAAAAGCAGCCCGAACGTAATGGCTATGAAAAGGCCGTTCAGGATGGCGGCGGTTGCGGACGCGAGCTTTTTGAGTACCGGATGGCGCATAGTCGATTTCGTCGCCTACGATACGGAAAAAGGCCTTGCGGGCAAAAGAAAAACGCCCCTCGCGGGGCGCTCTCGGATTATTTGGTTTGGGGAACCGGCGGCTGAGGAACGGCGGTCGGTACCTCCGCTGGCCGAACTTCCGGGTCGGAAGGCTGCACGGGGGACGCGGGGGCGCCGGGGGCCCGAGCGGCTCCGGATGCGGATTCGGTTCCGGAATGCGTCGCAGCCTCGGTGGCCGCTCCGGAACCGGCGGATTGGACTACGCTTCCGGTGAGCGATTGGGCGGCCTGATCGCCGGAAACCATTACGGAACCGGACATGGCCTCCGACTGGGGCCCGACGGCAGCGGGCATTCACGAGCCGGTTGCGGGGACGAGGTTCTTGTGGCGGGGCGCGTTAGGACGGCGGACGGTGAAAACGCGGATGCCTTCGCCGAGGACTTTCGCTCCGCCTTCCGGAACGTTTTTCAGATCCGGAGTCCGGACTTCCGATCCGGTTGCCGTAGGAACGGCTTCCGGACCGCTGGTTTTGATGGAGGGCGAAACGAACGAGAACGCTCCGACGCCGACGACGGCGAGCGCGAAGAATCCGGCCATGGCGCGAACGAGGACCTTGCGTTCTCAAAAGAGCTTAGCGAGGCCGCCCTTGCGTTCGGCGGAAAGGTCCTTGGCGACGGTTTCGACGTAAGCCGCTTCGGACGCGGGGGTTTCTGCCGGGGTTTCGGAAGGGATCTCGGCGACGGTTTCGGCGACGGCCTCCTGGACGGCGGACGATTCCGTAATCACGGTTTCTACCGGGGTTTCGGATTCCGAAAGCGGAGCTTCTCGGGATTCCGCCACGACCGCCTCCGCCGGAATTTCTTCGACGGCGGAAATCGCTTCCGCGGCGGCTTCGGCTGGAGCTTCTTCCGTTACCGCTTCCGCGGCGGCCGGGGTTTCGGATTCTTCCTTCTTCATTTCCAAAGGCTGGCGGACTTCGGGTTTCTTTTCCGGCTTCGGCGGGACGATGCCCTCGAACAGGGGGTCTTTGAAGAAATCGTCGTCCATTTCGAGGTTCGGGAAGAATTCCTTCTCCGATTCGGGGATGACCACGGCCGCTACGGCCTTTTCTTCCGCCTCCTTTTTGGCGGCTTCGGGATCCTTGAGGGATTCGGTGAGGATTTCGTTGGCCTTCGCTTCGCCTTCGGTACCGATAACCTTGGCGGCCTCGATGATGTCGACGCCTTCGACGAGCGGACGTTCGGATTCTTGGGCTTCGGCAGACGGGGCTTCCGCCGCTTCCGTCGAAGCGGCGGCCTCTACGGGAGCCGGGGAAGTTTCGGCCTTCTTGGTGCCGAGAGAAATGGCCGGCTTGCTGCCGAGCGAGATCTTCTTTGCGGCGTGGACGGCCGGGGAGGCGGGCTTCGCCGCGGACGCCGCCGGGGCGGAAACCTCTTCTTGGACGGCCTGAACGGGGGCGGGAGAAGAAACCGCGGAAGACTTGCCGGATTTGAGTCCGGTGAGCGAAATCTTCTTCGCGGCGTGGACGGCCGGGGAGGCGGGCTTCGCCGCGGACGCCGCCGGGGAGGGAGCGGACGCTTCCGGAGTCGCTTGGGCCGGAGCGGCGAAAACCGGAACGGACGCTTCCGGGGCGCTCGCCGAAACGGGGCTTTCGGTTTCGGAAGCCGACTGGGCGCGCGGAATAGCGCTTTCGTCAACCGGCGCGACCGATCGGAGGTCGGCGGTTTTCAAGGAAGAGAAGTCGAGTTTCGCCATCGTCTTCGGGACGTTACGAGTAGTCCTTTCCATGCTACCGCACTTTTTCGGGAGCGTCAAAAAACGGGGGCGTGGCCGAAGGAGCGGCACCGAAGGGCGCGTTTCCGGCTTTACATTCCCGCGTTTCGCGTATAATGCGCGCGACTTATCGAAGGAACCGAACCTCATCGGTCCCTTTTTTGGTACTTTTAGCCTCGCGACAGCGCGGCACATCATCCTAACCCTGCCCCATGGCATACCGAAACATCGCGATCATCGCGCACGTCGACCACGGAAAGACCACCCTCGTCGACGCACTCCTCAAGCAAACCGGGACTTTCCGTGAAAACGAAGCCGTCGACACCTGCGTCATGGACTCCAACGATCAGGAAAAAGAACGCGGGATCACCATCTACGCCAAGAACACCGCCGTTTCCTACAACGGCACCAAGATCAACATCGTCGACACCCCGGGCCACGCGGACTTCGGTTCCGAAGTCGAACGCGTACTCCGCATGGTCGACTCCGTAGCGCTCGTCGTCGACGCCTACGAAGGACCGATGCCGCAGACCAAGTTCGTTCTCAAGAAGTCCCTCGAACTCGGACTCAAGCCGATCGTCATCATCAACAAGATCGACAAGCCGACCGCCCAGCCGGACGCCGTCGTCGACATGGTCTTCGACCTCTTCGTCCAGCTCGGAGCGACCGACGAACAGCTCGACTTCACCGTCGTCTACGCCATCGCCCGCGAAGGCATCGCCCTCAAGTCCCTCAAGGACGAAAAGAAGGACATCTCCCCGCTCTTCGAAACCATCCTCGAAAAGGTCGCCGAAGCGCCGAACGACACCGCTAAGCCGTTCCGCATGCAGATCGCGAACCTCGCCTACGACAACTACCTCGGACGTCTCGGCGTAGGCCGCGTCTACGAAGGCGTCGCCAAGGTCGGGGCCAACGTCACCATCATCGGCAACGACGGCGTCCGCCGTACCGGAAAGATCTCCAAGATCTTCACCTCGATGGGCCTCAAGCGCGTCGAAGTACCGGAAGGAGAAGCCGGCGACATCATCACCATCGCCGGAATCCCGGACATCTACGTAGGCGAAACCGTTTCGACCGTCGCCGACGCGGAACCGATGCCGGCAATCCACATCGACGAGCCGACCCTCGAAATGCAGTTCCTCGTCAACGATTCCCCGTTCGCCGGAAAGGAAGGCAAATTCGTTACTTCGCGCAACATCCGCGAACGCCTCGAACGCGAAACCGAAGCCAACGTCGGCCTCAAGATCGACTTCGAAGGTTCCGACGGCAACTCCTATACCGTCGCCGGCCGCGGAGAACTCCACCTCTCCGTCCTCATCGAATCGATGCGCCGCGAAGGTTTCGAACTCCAGGTAGGCTCGCCGAAGGTCATCTTCCACATGGAAAACGGCAAGAAGATGGAACCGATCGAAAACGTCGTCGTGTTCGTTCCGGAAGAGAACTCGGGAACCATCATCGAAAAGCTCGGAAAGCGCAAGGGCATCATCAAGAACATGTCCACCGAAAACGGCATCACGAACCTCGAATTCGAAGTTCCGACCCGCGGTCTCCTCGGTTTCCGCTCGATCTTCACGATCGAAACCAAGGGCGAAGGCATCATGTACTCGTCCTTCTCGCACTACGAAGAATACAAGGGCGCCATCGAGAAGCGCGACATCGGTTCGATGATTTCCGGTTTCGGAGGCACGACCATGGCGTACTCCCTCTGGAAGCTCGAAGAACGCGGACCGATCCTCGTCGAACCGGCGACCGAAGTCTACGAAGGCATGATCATCGGCGAACACCTCAAGGGCGGCGACCTCGTCGTCAACCCCACCAAGAACAAGCAGCTCACCAACATGCGCGCTTCCGGTGCCGACGAAGCGATCCGCCTCACTCCGATCCGCCGCATGACCCTCGAAGACTGTCTCGACTACATCGCCGACGACGAATACGTGGAAGTCACTCCGGTTTCCCTCCGTCTCCGCAAGAAGTACCTCACCGAAAACGAACGCAAGAAGAACACGAAGGGCTAATCGCCGAGACGAAAGAATCCCCCGGGTCACCGGGGGATTCTTTTGAACTCGTCAGCGGTTTGATTTTCAAAAAAATCGCGCTACTCTCGGTCTGATAATTCAACGGATTTTTAATCCTCGAACGCATGAACGCCCCAGAATCGCCGATCGTCCCGCTCTCGCTCCCCGAAACGGGCATTCGGGAAATCGACCGCCAACATGGCGAACTCCTCGAAAGTCTGCAAAAACTGTCGTCCTGGATAGGGACCCCGTCGGAAATCGCCGCGGTTTTCAGCGCCATCTCGTACCTGAACGACTACGTCGACAAGCATTTCCAGTTCGAGGAACGGTTCCTCGAGGAAAACGGCTATCCGAACCTCCCGAAACACGTGGAAGAGCACGCCGCGATACGGGCCCGCGTGGCCGACCTCACTTCGAAAATCCTCGACGGAGGCGAAATTACCGAGGAGATCATGGCCACGATGACGCAGTGGATCGTCGGCCACATCGGCGAGGAAGACCTCGAATACGCCGCTTTTCTCAAAGGAGACGGCACCGCGGGTTTCGTGCCGGCCGAAGCGTAATCGGAGTCTTATTTGACTTCCGCTCCCTTCCCGATACAATCGCCCCACTTTAAAACCTCATTCCCACCGAAGGGGATAGAAAAGCATGATCGTATACGCTCTCAAAAACGCTTCCGAGTCCAACGAAAAGCTCATTCTTCGCTATAAGAAGATGTTCTTCCAGACTCGCACTGCCAACAAGCTCCGCACGGAAAAGTACGCAGAACGCAAGCCTTCCGTTCGCAAGATCCGCGAAAAGGCAATCGTTCGCGACATGTACCGCAAGGTCAACAAGCGCGAAGCTTTCTAGTTTCGGTCAGTTTTCGAAAAAAGCCCCCTAGGGGGCTTTTTTCGTACCGGAAAATACCGTACCATGTTCGGGAACCTCATTTTTCCAACGCCTTCACGCGCTTGGGCCTTATGGGAAAAGATTCCTCTCCGTCACTTTTAGGACAGTAAAATCCATAAAAGTCCAGAGGTATTTTTGAACATCGCGAAATCAAATGGTAAACTTCTTGGGACACATAGAAAAACCCAGACAAAAATGGAACTCCAAAACGCCAACCTTCCCGTAACCGCTCCGGAATTCGATCCGCTCGCTTTCGTCGAAGCCACGGAAGAAGGCGTCGCTCCGGCAGTCTCCGAAGTTTCCGAACCGGAAGCCGCCATACTTTTCTCCGTAGGCAACGGCAACGACGTCGATCCGCTTTCGAACGTCGAATCCATCGCGGAAATCGCTCCCGTAGCCGCTCCGAAGACTTCCGCCATCCGCGATTCCTTCGCCTTCCTCGTTCGTTATGTCGCCGTTTCGACCGCCGTTTTCGCCGTCCTCCTCCTCACCGCGAACTACTCCGCTTACTCGACCATCGCCTGGAACTGGATTTCGCCGTCTTCCGTCAAGGCATCCTCCGACGCCGTGGTAGAAGGCATCCTCAAGTCGAAGATCACCGCCTACGCGAGCGAAAGCGAATCCGGTGCCGACGCGGCCGCCATCGAAGAAGCCGACGACCTCAAGAAGAAGCTCGAAGAATCCAACGTCGCGATCAAGGAGAACATCCTCTCCCCCAAGAAGCTCGTTCCGGCCAAGCCGCAAATCGCGGTGGACTTCGACATCGTTCCGTACGAGAACCGCATCGTCGTTCCGAAGATCGGAAAGAACGTTCCGCTCGTCGACGTCGAACAGGGCAACAACGTCGACTTCGACCACATGGAGAACATCTTCATGAAGGAACTCGAAAAGGGCGTCATCCGCTATCCGGGAACCGCGCGTCCGGGCGAAAACGGCAACGCGTTCATCTTCGGGCACTCGTCGAACTTCCCGTGGATGCCGGGTTCCTACAACCAGGTCTTCGCCCTTCTCGACCAGCTCGTCTTCGGCGACGAAATCATCGTCTACTACAACCAGAAGAAGTACGTCTACGTCATCAATCAGAAAGAAATCGTGAAGCCGGGCGACGTAAAGGTCCTCCAGCGCGACAACGCCGATAAGAAGGAACTCTCACTCATGACCTGCTGGCCGGTGGGAACCACCCTCAAGCGCATGATCGTGTTCGCGGAACTCAAAGAAGTGACCCCGGTGAAATAATTCTTAGGATTTTCCAGACTATGGACCTCTCTTCCGCCGTCTACGCATACCAGTTCTCCAACGTGACCGCCCTCTCGTCGTTCGACGCCGCGGGCATCGCGGTGTGCGTATTCCTCATACTCGCCGCGGCCGCCGGCATCCTCACCGGCCCGTATTTCTACGGCTTTTCGGTATACCGCCAGAAAGAGCACGAAAAGCTCGAAAAGAAGAAGACCATCAAAAATCTCCTTCTCATGAAGGACATCCAGACCGAACTCGAAGAAGAAATGAAGCGCTCGCTTACGAACGCGAATCTCAGCCAGTAGGCGAAATTTTGAAGACCCATTCGGAGAAACCGTCTACGAGTCGGCGGTCGAGCATGTCGAAATACAGCGCGCGACCCATGCGGAACGGCGAAACCATTCCGGAATCGAGCAATTCGGACAAGACCTCCCAGGAGGTCTTTTTTCTTCGTCCCGGAGTCCCCGGCGCGTCGGCCAAGCGGAGCCCCTTGAGGATTTCGAGGTTGAGCGCCCCGCGTACCGCCTTAGTGGCCGCACTGCCGAGAGGGGGAACGCCCGGGCCGTATCCGAGCGCGGAAATGTCGCACCCGAACGTTACGGCGACGTCGCGGCAGTCGTAATCGTACCGGTTGCGCTTGGCGTCGTAGAATCAAAGCGAGTCATAGTACGCGCGGATCTTGGCGACGGATTCGGCGCCGCGGATTCCCCAAACGTGGACCGGACGGTCCGTATCGGCTTCGGAAATCACCTTTCCGACGAATTCGGACTCTTCCGCGGCAGACATGCCCGAAACATCGTGCGTCCGCACGAAAAGGGGGCGGTCGACGTATTGCGCGATACGGAAACGGTATCCGGGTTCGGTATCGTGGGGATTGGGGAAAATGCGGTCGGAGAGGACTTCTTGCATGTTGCTCGTTAAGTGCTGATGGAGGGATGGTACGGGAATTCCGCGCCGGAATCAATACCGGCTCGATTATCCGTGGTGGTAGCCGGTGCCCTTTTTGATTTGCGACGCGCGGTACGCCTGTTCACAGAGGATGAGAAGCGCGAGCGAATGCGGGAACGTCATGGGCGAAAGGGAGAACGTTCCCGAAATGCGGTCGGAAAGAGCCTTGAGGTCGACCCCGTAAGCCCCGCCGATAAGGAAATCCGCACCCTCGGAGCGCGACAGGCGGCGTTCGATTTCGGCGGCGAAAGCCTCGGTGGACATCATTTTGGCGCCGATGTCGAGGTAGAGCGGCGTCAGGTTCTTATCCGCGAGATATTTGGCTATCCGTTCGGTCTCCTTGCGGACGACCAGTTTCGCGTCCTCGGATTTTTCGGGCTTGATCGTAACGATTTCAAGGGTCTTGCCCATCCGTTTGCGGTATTCCTCCACCGCCTGGGCGAAGTGTCCGAACGAATCCGTCACGGCGATGATTCTGTACATGGAAATCAGTATGTTTTGGGAAACTTCCGGCCGGAACGGAGTCCGTCGCGGCAAACGTCCTCGGACGGAATCGGCGGTTGCCGGCACTGGCAAACAATCCGCAGACCGGCGCGATCGCCCTCCGTTCGCGAACGATCTTCGCGCCGGTCGAGGACGTTTGCGTGCGGCAACCCCGTTCCGTGCCTCCTGGATTGTTTGCTTCGCCGACGGCTCCGAATTCCGTCCAGTTTCCCAAAACATACTGATTTCCTTTGACAAATCCACCCCTTTCCATACCATACCACGGCTCGATTTCTCCGAGCACGATCTTTTAAAAGAGGCGCACGCGCCACTTTAGCTCAGCTGGTAGAGCAACGGCCTTGTAATCCGTAGGTCGTCGGTTCGAATCCGACAAGTGGCTCCAGCTAAGTTGTTTTTGCCTTTGGGTCGGTTCCAGAGCGGTCAAATGGGGAGGACTGTAAATCCTTTGTCTACGACTTCGTAGGTTCGAATCCTACCCGGCCCACCATTTTCAAAATCAACAACGAGCAGCCGCTGCCGTCCGCCGGGATGGTGGAATGGTAGACACGACGGTCTTAGAAGCCGTTGCCTTCGGGCGTGAGGGTTCAAGTCCCTCTTCCGGCACCAATCAATCACAGTACGTATCGGGCGAATGCCCCTGCGGAGCGCGCACCGTATGAAGCGGGCGCATATTCTTACCCCACTCCCTTCATATGAAGCAGAACATCCACCCGGCGTTCAACGACGTCACCGTTACCTGCTCCTGCGGTAACTCCTTCGCTACCAAGAGCGCACTTCGCGACGAAATCAAGGTAGAAACCTGCAACAAGTGCCACCCGTTCTACACCGGTGAAAAGCGCATTCTCAAGACCTCCTCGGTCGACAAGTTCTACGCTCGCCAGCAGAAGACCGCTTCCATCAAGAAATAATCCACAAAGAAAGCCCCGTCCGAAACGACGGGGCTTTCTTTGTGCCAAAACGGGAGCGCGGTTGACGGAAAGTTTCCGCCCGTAACCGAAAGACTACGACTTCAACAAGAAGAAATTGAAGAGCGAATAGCTCGCGACGATGAGCAGGAGGCCGATGAAGATGTACTTGATGGTCCCCTTGGCTTTCTTCAGTTTTTCATCATCGCCTCCGGAGGTCAGAACGAGCCAACCCGCGTAGATGATGAGGAGTACCGTAACGATTCAGAGGAAGCCGTTGATGTAATTCACGATTTTCGTCATGATCGTAATCGCGCCGCTCAGGTTGGGATCCTCAAGCTTGCACACGCCGAATATGAGCGTGTTTTCGCACTTTACGCTTCCGTAGATGCTCGTGACGATGGCTTTCGGGAGCTTGATGAGCATGAAGCCGGCGATACCGGTGAGGATCGACCTTTTCGCCTGCTTGGCCTTATCCTCGTCGCCACCGGCAGTGACGAGCTTGAAGAACGCGAGGAAGGCGATGAAGAGGAACGCGAAACTCGCGAGGAGCTCCATGAGCGTGACGAACGGGTACACTATGCGGTCCAGGAAGACGTCCGCCGTACGTCCGGTAATGTTCTTGTCGTAGAGCGTGGTAACGAACACGAACGCGCTCTGCATGACGACGATGCCGATGGTCGTGCCGAAAATGGAGGATTTCCACTTTTTCGCGTCGTCTTCACCGCCTTTCGAAAAAAGGAGACGGAGAACCGAAATCACCAAATAGATGATCGCGATGGCCATGAAGAGATTCTTCACGTCGCGGGCGATGGAGATGAGTCCGTTGTACGCACCGCGTTCGCCGGTGTTGGACGCCGTGAAGAAGTAGCCCGAGAACGGCGAAGCGAATTCGTCGAGATACGCGTTCTTGTTGTTGCCGGATTTCGGCGTAGCGCGGGCGTCGAGTTCGCTCGACGACGAGCCCACCTTGATGATGTCGGAGAGTTCGAACGCGCTCGCGACCGGAAGGAACGACGAGAACGAGAGGGCGGTCGCCAGGAATACGGCGAATTTCGAGAAGGCTTTGGAAGCGGCGGACATTTCGAAACGTTGAGAAAATGGGCGTTTGGCGCATTATATCGAGTCGTCTTCGGATTTCCAATCCGTTAGGAAACCCTCCGGAACCGCACGAAAAATCCCGCACCGGAGAACGGGGCGGGATTTTGGGAAACAGCTATCCTTGCATGATGCCGAGACGGGCTTCGATTTCCATATCGACGTATTCTTTCTTGCGTCCGTACATCTTGCGCGAGTATTCCTTAATGATCTTCGCGCGTTCGGCGTCTTTGTACGTGTTGTCCCAAATGGTTTTCAGGTCGAACGGACGGGTAGTCGCGTTGTCGATGTTGAGCTTGCAGTACGTGGTGAAGTTCGCGATACCGATGATGTCCTGCTGCGAGAGGAGCGGCGCGTATTCCTTTTCGAGGTATTCCGCGTCTTCCGCGCCGACCTTGAACGACATGATGGTACCCGCGTTACCGAAGACCGCGTCCTTGATGGACGGTTTTCCGTCCTTGGATTTGGATCCTCCGATCTGCGCGATGAACTGGTGCGCCATGATGAGCGCCAGGTGGTATTTGCGGGCTTCCGAGAGGATTTCGCCGAACGTGTCGGTGGCGAAGTTCTGGAATTCGTCGACGTAGAGGTAGAAGTCCTTGCGGAGATCTTCCGGGGTATCGGCGCGGCTCATTGCCGCCATGTTGATCTTCGAGACGAAGATGAGACCGAGGAGCTGGGCGTTGAGGTCTCCGATCATACCCTTGGAAAGGTTGACCATGAGGACCTTCTGGTCATCCATGACGCGGCGCAGGTTGAACGCCGATTTCGGCTGGCCGATGATGTTGCGGATGGTGGTGTTCGTAATGAACGGGCCGAACTTCGAGGAGAAGTACGGGATCATTTCCTGCTTTTCACGATCGCCGGTGGAAGCGTATTCATGGTCCCAGAAGGCCTTTACGACCGGGTTCTTAACCTTGGATACCTTGTACTTCATGAACGCGTCGTCGACGAAGAGGCGCGGAACGTCGATAAGGGTTCCTCCCTCGTCTTCGTCATCCATGAGCGTGAGACAGCCGTTGCGGAAGTAGTGCTGGATGCGCGGACCGAAGACTTCCTCGTTGAAGATCTTGATGAAGATCGAGGTCGCGTCGAGCGCGGCGCGGTCCTTTTCTACGGCGCGCGCGGCAGGGTCAGTGGAGATGACTTCGAGCATGTTGAGCCCCATCGGACGCTCGTAGTCGGCCGGGTCGAACACGATCATGTCCTTGGCGCGCTCTTTCGGCGTGAAGGAGATGATGTCTTCGACGAGGTCGCCGTGCGGGTCGATGACGCAGAGTCCGTCGCCGTTCCAAAGGTCCTGGCGGGCGAGGTAGCCGACGAATACGGATTTACCTCCACCGGACTTACCGATGATATAGTGGTGGCGGCCGCGGTCCTTACGCATGAAATAGATCGGTTTCTTCACGTTGCGGTATTCGTTCCAGCCCATGAGGACGCCGTCCTTATAGAGCGGGAATCCGGCGAGCGTGCGGTGCTGCTCCATCGCGACCGGGGTTTTTCCCGGGTCGGCAGGTTTGCCCTTGTTGTCCCCCTCGGTAGCCACCGGAACGAGCGTTCCGTCGACGAGGAAGAAGTTCTTGTTCTCGTCGCGCTTGAAGTTGAGGTTCTTGTCGACCGCGAGGAGCGAGCCGTCTTCGGTAAAGACGTTGCCCTTGGCGTCGCGCTTGTAGTCCGAAAGGATGGTCGGCTGCGTGGGCTGCTTGAGGTTGTGCGGCGGGGAGAGCATCTTGTATTCCAGCCAGCGGATGATCGGCGAGCGGTTGTAGTTGATGTCCGGGAAGTGGAAGAGCGTCGAGAGTTCGTCGGTAGAGAACGTCGAAGTGCCCTGGAGGAAACCGAGGAGGCGGAAACGGAACGCGAAGTAGCGGATCGGGACGAAGATGATCGAGAAGAGGTCTTCGTACTGCGGATTGTCGAGCTTATTGTTGTATTCGTCGGTGAAGATGTTGGTGCCGCCAACGACCGTTTGCAATCCGATTTCGGCGCTCTGCGGAGTATCGGAACCTACGAGGATGCGGATGGATGTGAGGAAGCCCGGCTGACCGGCGGATTCGCCCATCGCCTTGTGCCCTTCCTGTTCTGCCTGGTTGAAAATGGTATACGAGTCGCCCGAAGACGCGCCCGGAGCCATGGAATCGGCAGTGCGTTCGTTATTGATGAGCGTATTGACGAGCCAGTACAGCGGCGAAAGGATCGACTGGATGAGGGTCAGGAAAAAACCGGCCTTCCCCTTGCTCTTGTATTTGCCCTTGGCGACGAGGTTCGCGGCCTTCTTGGCCTTCTTGTTCCACCATGAAGAGCGCGGCTTGGCGATGAACTGCATGACCGCCTTGTCGGTGCGCTTCAGGGTACCGAACGCGTTGGTGAAAGTCGAAAGCGGATCGTCTTCGAAGTTCTTGAAGGCCTTGATCGGATAGACGTCGTCGTTGACCTTGGAGACGCTCGCCGCGCGTACGGTATATCCCGCCGGCTTGATGTTGGGATATTCTTCGGGCTTGATGACCTTCACTTCGGCGTCCGGGTAGTTCGACGTGACCTGCTGGGCTATGAAGTTCGCCACGTTGGCGTAAGCGACGACGTAGAACGAAATCTGCCCTTCGTCGTAGACGAGTTCGAGGGAAACCTTCATGTGGTCGAACGCCGTGTCGAGAATCCAGTCCTTGAACGTGATGTCGCCGATCTTATGGACGGACTTGAAGAAGACGGACATGATGCCCACCTTTTCCTTGAAGTCCTTCTTCGTCTCGCGTTCCTTGTCGAGCTTCGAGTCGGCACGGGGAAGCGTGACGCGCATGTAGACGAGACGGCGGGCGCAGTAGATTTCGTACATGACGCGGACGATCTTCACGAGGAGGAAGAACAGCACCACGAGGAGCACGAAGTTCCAAACGAACGCTCACGCGGTCTGGAGCATGTCCGTGAAAGATCCGCTCTCGGCCTGCGACGAAGCGGTCTTTGTAGGCGAAGATACGCCGCCCTTCCCCGCTCAGGCGATTCAGGCTGCGTTGGCTACGGGAAGAATGTATCCCAACAGGGACGCGAAGATTTCGGACATACCGCTCCTTTGAAATTACGGATTTGAGAAAAGAGTACCACATTCCGCCTGCCCGGGCAAAAAAGCCGGACCTTTTCCGCCTTTACGAATGCCCTCTTTCCGGTATTATCGATTTCGGTAGCGCGAAAATATCCATTTTCCGCGCTTTTTTTATGGTCAAAACCGTACTTTCGTCGTCCGTCCGCGGACTGTCGTGATACCCGGTATCCGTCGAAACCGACGTCGCCGCCGGACTTCCTTCGTTCTCGATCGTGGGGCTTGGGGACGCCGCCGTACAGGAGAGCCGCGAACGCGTGCGTTCTGCGATACGCAACTCGTGATTCTCTTTTCCCCAGAAGCGGGTCACGGTGAATCTCGCTCCCGCCGAAGTCCGGAAAACCTGACCGGCGTTCGATCTCGCCATCGCATTGGGAATCGTCGCCGAAGAATGCGGCCTCTGAGATCGCGAATTGGAAGGCGTAACCGTATTGGGCGAACTCGCCCTCGACGGGAGTTTGCGGAAAGTCTGAGGAATCGTCGCGCATGCGGCGTCACTCGCCGAACGCGGAAAAACCGACATCCTGTTGCCGATCGAAGACGCCCGCGAGGCCGCGAGGATTCCCGGAATCCGGGCATTCGGGGCGAAAAGTCTTTCCGACGCGGTCGAAATATTGAAAAACCGGCGGAAATGACGCGCCGTACCGTTCGAAAACGAAACGTCCGCCACTCCGGACGGAGCGCCGACGAAAACGGAAAACGTTCCCGATTTCTCTGAAATAGCCGGGCAAGAACGGGCGAAGCGGGTTCTCGAGATCGCGGCGGCCGGATGACACAACGTCCTGCTCGAAGGCGCTCCCGGATCTGGAAAAACCCTTCTCTGCCGTGCCTTCGCCGGAATCCTCCCTCCCGCGACGGACGCGGAAATCCTCACGCTCGCAAAAATCCGGTCAATCGCGGGCAAAACGGGCGAGGATCCGTTTTCGAACGTGCGCCCGTTCGTCGCGGTCCATCCGTGAGCGAGCGTCGCCAGCCTGCTTGGCGGCGGTCCAAACGCGCGCCCCGGAGAAATCACTATCGCCAATCTCGGCACGCTGTTTTTGGACGAACTCCGCGAGTTTCCACCCTACCTGCTCGACGCGCTCCGCCAACCGCTCGAAGACGGCGAAATCCGCGTTTCGCGAGCCCTTTGAAGCCATACGTATCCCGCGAGGTTCCAATTGCTCGCGGCATCGAACCCTTGTCCGTGCGGATATGCGGGCGATCGTGAGAAACCCTGCGTCTGCGCTCCGGCGTCGCTCGAAAAATACCGCAACCGGATTTCCTGACCCGTTCTCGACCGAATCGACCTTTTCGCCGGGGTCCCCCGGCTGACTTCCGCGGAGATCGGTTCGAAATCGCGCGGGGCGGCGAGTTCCGAAATCCTCGAACGGACCGTCGCCGCACGGAAGCGGCAGGCGGCGCGTTTCGGGAATCCCACAAAAACCAACGCCGCCATGACGGCGAAAGACCTGGATTCGTGCGGCTTTTCCAGCGCGGCGACCTCACTCGCGCTCGAATCCGTCGACCGGCTCGCCCTCTCCGGCAGGGCGCACGACCGCATCCGGAAGGTCGCCCGTACCATCGCGGATTTGGCCGGATCCGATACCGTGGAAGCCGAACACGTCGCCGAAGCCGTAGGATATCGTCAGCGGTAG
>JASDUA010000073.1:10281-21550 GCA_041891375.1 Patescibacteria group bacterium | reverse complement strand
GTCCGAAATACATTACCGTCGAGTACGTAAAATCGGCATTCGGAAAGGATTTGGAAAAACTGAAAGAAGGAAGCGAATACGAAATCATGCCCGGAATGAAGGTCAAGATCGTCAGCATCGGCGACAAAACGGTTTCCGCGGAGCAGAAGTCGACGCACTGGCTGGCGGGCGAAGATTTGAAATATTCGGTAAAGATAGAAAAGAACCTCTGACCGGCCTCCGGTACGGCAGTCACCGCCCCGCAGCCGATGATCGTCGGTTCCGCGAAAGGAAACGCGTCGATCGCCGACTGACCGCCTCCGGCACGGGAAGGCTCCCAATAATCCAGACAGAATGAACGGCTCTCTTCGAAAAAACTGATTCACCCTCGCGGAATCCGTGGTCTCGGTCATGATTCTGGCCCTCGTGCTGTACTGAGCGATCAATTCCTACCTCGGATTCGAAAAGAATTCCGAAAGCGTGAAAACGAAGGTCCGTGCCGAAAATTTCTCCCGATATCTGCAGGAGCTCGTGGATTCTTCGCCGCCATGAACCGGAAGCCTCATGCCGAATACCCCGTTCTATCTCGCGGTTTCGCCCTGATGAACGGTCTCGTACACGCAAAATCCCGCGGGGAAAAACTCGGAAACGGGGTTCCTCCCCTGACTTAAAGCGGGAACGCTTTCTCACGAGATATCCCTCTCCTGAACGGGAAGCGCGTACGGAAAAACGTTTTACCATTACCGGATAACGGCCACCTACAACGATGCGACCCGGACCGTCTTCCTGACGAAATAACGGATTCACCCTCCCCGAACTCATGGTCACGATCCTCATAGGAATCGGACTCATGGCGGGCATGGCGATGATGTTTTGAAAGTTTTCCCAAGGACTCGAATTCACCAGGGGGTTCCACACCCAACTGCAAAAAGTCGAGCGGCTCCGGGAAGATTTTTCGAATGACGTCCGGGCGTATCCTCTTCCGCTCTGAACGAGCGGTTCGGTAATGGATATCGCGGAGTTCGGGTTCGAGGCCCAAGCCTTCACGAACCCGACCGGAAACGCGGGCTTCATCATCGGCGCGGCGAGCGATTCCGGAACCGGCTTCGTGGTTTGAGACCGGTTGCCGTACGCAAAATACCGACCCGTCATCTTTCCGTTGACCCCCTCGGACATCGCCGCGATCCGAACGTCGGGATTTTCGACGTTCCTCGCCGGTTTGGACGTTTCGAAAGGGATATCGTATCCGGACATCCAGCTTTCCCGCCTGTTGGCGACGGATTCCGGGAACTGAGGAGTGAGGATAGATCTGTCCTACCTTTCGAAATACGACGAAGGGCTCGTTTGAAAGAGTTTCGCGCTCGCGAAATCGGAGGCCGGTTACGATGCGAATTCCGCAACGTTCCGCAGTCCCGCGGAATCGCGGTCTTCTTGGGACCCGCGAGGATGTTTTTCGAACACCCAGACCGTCAACGGACGCCCTTACGCCGTACCGCTCATGGCCAACCTCGCCACGGCGGGCGTCGAATCCCGTACGTCGATACCGAACGGGAGCGTGACGTACCGGCAATCGTTCGTCTGCAAGGACGGCGTTTCATCCCCCGAAGGCGCGGAAGTCGTGGCAAGCTCGTCTTGCGACCAGAATTTCGTCTGGAACGGAGCCTCGTGCGCCGTGAATTCCTCAAGAAACGCGGATTGTTCATGACTGCCCGCACACGCGCATTGGAACACGGCCCTCTCCATCGGGCAAGCCTGGGACGGGGCGGATTGGATCCCTTCCGCGACGTGAAGCTACAACGCCGAAGCGAGTTCGAGCGAATGCCGGTTCGTGTGCGATCCCGGGTATTCCTGGAACGGAACGACCTGCGGGATGAATTGCGACGTTCCGGCTTCGGACACGTACAACTCAAGAACGTACGCGATTTGAACCCTTACCAAAATCCCCCACTGACAGACCGACGTTCGGGCCTGATACGGCTTCTTCTGAACGCCCCCGCTTGACGGAAGCCTCCTCGCTTCGTTCGCCTACGCGTGCGACGACGGGGCGGTCACTCGAATTTCGGCCGCGAACGGAAACGGAACGTGCGGAACGAATTTCACTTTCAACGGCAACTGGGCCTCGCCCGCCTGCGTGGCGAATTCGCGAACGTACGCATGTCCTCCGAAGCCGGCCGTATGAACGGATTGGAACAGCGTTTCGAGCTATTCGCAAACTTGGAGCGGAAGCGTTTCGAGTTGGCTGCCCGCCGATACCCCGACGACGTATGATGCCGTGGCGAGTTCCACCTCGTGCAGGTACGCGTGCGCCTGATGATACGGATGGGACGGAACGGCGTGCTGAGTGACACAGAACGGGCTTTGCTGAGCGGCGTCATGACAAGCTACCTACGCGCAGCCATCCGCTGGGCTCTGTTCGATCAGAACCCCGTCTGCAGTTACCGGCACGGGGCCGTGGACGTGGACCTGCCTATGAACCTATGCGGGAAGCAACGCCTGATGCAGCGGACTCTTGCGGCAGGACGGAGTTTGCGGCAGCGCGAACGGGACATCCGCCTCCGTTGCGCCGACCGCCAACCTCTGCGCGATATGAACCGCGTCGTACGTAAGCGGCACGGGGCCGTGGACGTGGACCTGCTGAGGAGTGAACGGAGGAAACGTAAGCGCGACGTGTTCGGTCAACAAGTTTGCCTACAAGTGCCTGTGCAACAACGACGCCAACAACACGATTTGGTACACCGACACGAACCTGACCTGAGGCGGATGCAGCGCATACAGTACGTGTTGAAACTGCGGAAACGGCGGCGGGGTGCACTGGATGTGCTATGCCCAATAAACATTTCAAGCACATGGACAGCATGGAAAACGCATACCGCGGAAACGGCCGCTGATTCATCATGGTCTACGTGATCGCCATCACGTTCGCGTTCGGACTCATGTTTTACGGCATCATCTCGCTTTTGGCCCAGATGGGCGTGGCGAACGACTACGTATCCGAATCGGTAAAATACGACGTGGCGGTGAAAAACGACGGGAACGCCGCGGCCTGACTCGACGCCGCGGTGAATTCCGACGGGAATCCGAAAGACCAACTCAGCTGTTCCGGCGGAGTGGTGCTCTGTTCGGCGAGCGGAGCGTCCTGTTCTTCGAACCAATGGGTCGCCGTTTCCGACGGCATCGCCGACGGTTGCGACAACGACGACGGCACCCCGTATTACGCGAGCGGTTCGGCAGGAGGCGCGTTGTCTCCCGATTCCGTCCCTTGGGACGACGACGATGCGGCGCGTTTGGTAAAAATCGGTTTCGTCGGACCCGGAGAAACCGCGATAGCCTTCGAAATGAACACGAAATTCGCGACCTCGATCGCGCTGCGTGCCGATAACGCCTCACCTACCGAAAGGGCGACTCCGAAAGCGGGGAATTTCTGACTGCGGGTACGGCTTTCTTCGGCGACCTGATCGGTAACGGTCTTCAAGCTCGACAAAACCCGGTACGACAACAAAGGGGAAACGGCGGTGCTCGACAAGAAAACGGGCAAGGCGGTCGTCGCGGACGGCCTGCTGACCGCGGAAGGAAACGTGGACTCATGAGGCGCGCCCTACTTTTTCGACGCGGAAAATTACGATTACGCGGTCAGGATTTCGAACCCTTCGCAAGCGTCGCTGTTTTACCAAATTTCATGAACCACCGGCGGAATCCCCACCTATCTGGTACCCCTGGAATGATCCTGACCGTCGGCACGCCTCGTCCCGGCTCCGTTCTACGGTTCCGCCCTGAAATAGCGGGCGCACAAACATTTGACCGCGAGCGCTTTTACCCTACAATCTCCCCGTTCATCGTAACGCCCTCTTTTTTTATTCCCGATTTCCTTCCGTATGGCTATCTCCACGGATCTGAAGAACATCCGTAACTTCGGTATCGCCGCGCACATCGACGCCGGCAAAACCACTACTTCCGAACGCATTCTTTTCTACTCCGGAAAGACCCACAAAATCGGTGAAGTCCACGACGGTGGAGCCACCATGGACTGGATGGAACAGGAACAGGAACGTGGTATCACCATCACTTCCGCTGCGACCACCACCGAATGGAAGGGCATCCAGCTCAACCTCATCGACACCCCCGGACACGTCGACTTCACCATCGAAGTAGAACGCTCGATGCGCGTTCTCGACGGCGCAGTTGCCGTTTTCGACTCCTCGCAGGGCGTAGAACCGCAGTCCGAAACCGTTTGGAAGCAGGCCGACAAGTACGTCGTTCCGCGCATCGCTTTCGCGAACAAGATGGATAAGACCGGCGCGTCCTTCAAGATGACCCTCGATTCCATCAAGACCCGCCTCGCCGGCAACAAGGTCGTGGCAATCCAGCTCCCGATCGGAGAAGAAGGCGACTTCTCGGGCATCATCGACCTCATCAAGATGAAGGCCTACAAGTTCGAAGGGAAGATGGGCGAACAGGTCGTCGAATTCGAAGTTCCGGAAAACTACAAGGCCGAAGCCGAGGCAATGCGCGAGCAGGTAATCGAAAAGGCTGCGGAACAGACCGAAGAACTCATGAACGCCTACCTCGAAAACGGCACCCTCTCGATCGAAGAAATCAAGAAGGGTCTCCGCTTGGGCGTCATCTCCAACTCCGTCTACCCGCTCATGTGCGGATCCTCGCTCATGAACAAGGGCGTCCAGCTCGTTCTCGACGCGGTCGTCGACTACCTCCCGTCCCCGCTCGACGTTAACGAAGGCACCATCAGCGGTACCGACGTCGACGACGTGGAAAAGAAGATCACCTTCAAGCAGGATCCGAAGGAACCGCTTACCGCTCTCGCGTTCAAGATCGCTACCGACCCGTTCGTCGGACGCATCACCTTCGTCCGCGTTTACTCGGGCACCCTCAAGTCCGGTTCCTACGTCTTCAACCCGGTTTCCGGTCAGAAGGAACGTATCGGACGCCTTCTCCAGATGCACGCCAACACCCGTCAGGAAATCGAAGAAATCCCGGCAGGTAACATCGGCGCAGTCATCGGTCTCAAGGACACCAAGACCGGAGACACCCTCTGCGAAAACGAAAAGCCGGTCATCCTCGAACGTATGGAATTCCCGGAACCGGTAATCTCCATCGCGGTAGAACCGAAGACCAAGGCGGACCAGGAAAAGATGGGCATGGCTCTCAACAAGCTCGCAGAAGAAGACCCGTCCTTCCGCGTTACCTCCAACGCCGAAACCGGCCAGACGATCATCTGGGGAATGGGAGAACTCCACCTCGAAATCATCGTCGACCGCATGAAGCGCGAATTCAAGGTCGAATCCAACGTCGGCGCTCCGCAGGTCGCATACCGCGAAACCATCACCATGCCGGTTGCCGATCAGGACACCAAGCACTCCAAGCAGACCGGTGGTCGCGGTCAGTACGGCCACGTCGTCATCTCCTTCGAACCGATCTCCGCGGAAGAACGCAAGGCTGATCCGGAATTCAAGGAAGAAAACGTCTTCTTGAACAAGGTCGTCGGCGGCGTCGTTCCGAAGGAATACATCCCGGGTATCGAAAAGGGCCTCCGTGCCGCTTGGTCCCGTGGTATGATCGCCGGCTACCCGGTAGTAGACGTTCGCGCTACCCTCACCTTCGGTAGCTACCACGACGTCGACTCCAACGAACTCTCCTTCAAGCTCGCCGCTTCCAAGTGTTTCCGCGAAGCTGCCAAGAAGGCGAAGCCGATCCTCCTCGAACCGGTTATGCTCGTCGAAGTCAACACTCCGGAAGAATACATGGGTGAAGTTCTCGGCAACCTCAACTCCAAGCGCGGTCAGATCACCGAAATGACCGAACGCGGAATGGCCAAGATCGTTCGCGCATACGTACCGCTCTCCGAAATGTTCGGCTACTCCACCGACCTCCGTTCCTCTTCCCAGGGACGCGCCACCTACACCATGGAGTTCTCGCACTACGATCCGGTTCCGTCCAACATCACGGAAAAGATCCGCGCAGAACGCGGCGTGAAGTTCGAAGAAGACGAAGAATAGTCCATCTCAAAAAAAGCAACCCGCGGATCCGCGGGTTGCTTTTTTTCATTCTGCACTCATAATCGGCAGCAGGCCGTCATGGCTCGCAATGCAAAAACCAATTCCGTACAACGAAACATACCAATAGGAGGCTCGTCATGAGCGGAAAAAGAAGCACGACGTTTTCCCAAGGCTCCCGCTCGGGCGTAACTCGGCGGGTAGTGGAACACGGAAACGGAAGAGTGGAAACCTTCGAAGATCGGCGAGACGTCGATTTTAAAGGCAGGGTGACCGTACGATCCGAAAGGGTCGGGGTAATCAGGAGCGACAAATGGTTCGACGACCAAGACCGGCGAGCAGCGAAAGAACGGAAAGAAAGGGCCGGACGTATCTTTCTCAACAATTACGCGAACGGCGTCGGAGCATCGATGCCGACTTCCGAAGAATCGAACTACCCACCCCCTTCCGCATCGTCGGAACCGGGGGCCGAGAAGTACGAACCACCGGTTGAACGCAATCTCTGGGAAGACATCAAAGCCCTTGGGCTGTCCTTGGTGATGATGTCATTCATGGGGCTCGTGCTGATCAACGATGGGGAAAACTCGTACCACAAAGGCAGCTTCTTCGGACTGGCGGCCATAAGCATAGCCCTCGTCGTTTCCATTTTGACCACTTGGTATTACGGTGACGCCGTTTATCGAAACGTCCGTCGACGCATTCGCTCGTTCCGTAGAGGGAAGCGTTGAAGAAAAATCGACATTACCCCCTCCGTAAGCGGAGGGGGTTTTCATTTCGATTATGCCATCGACGCGAGCGCCGCAGCGAGTTCGGAATCCGCTTTTTGCGGACGTCCGCCTTGGGCGAACCCTTCGGTCGTCACGTCGTACTCCCGGGCGAGCTCGACGTATTCTCCGGCTTCTATGAGGTTCTTGGCCAGCACCGTAAGGAACCTCCTTTTTGCGAAGTACCTTTGCAGTACTTGGTAACTTTTCGTATCGAGATGGTGGATGACGCCCCTCATGTAGTACGAATGGGTGTCGTGCGCGGTTTTCCCCCTCATGTCCACTCCGACTCCCCCGCTCAAAGAGTCGACTACGCGGTAGTACCCCCTTTTCGCCTTGTCAGAAACGTGTTTCGCCGCAAGGTCTTCATTCAGGGGAACGCTCATGGGGGCTCACATGCGTATGTGCGTGACGTATTCCATATTTTATGGATAATCGAATTTCGAACATCCTATCCGCCTATGGAAAAACCGGAAATGAAAAACGGCGAAGGTTGGAGATTCGGGGTACTTGGATAGCATGCTGGCAAAACTCTGAACCGAGAACGATGACCTATCCCCTCTTCTACCAAAAACCCTACCATTGCGCCATGGCGTGCCTGCAGATGGCGCTCTATCGGCATACCGGTAAAATCTACGATCAGGAAGCGCTCTGAAAGCGGTTCTGAGTAAAGGTCGACCAAAAAAGCCTGGATTGGTTCGAATACGCGCTTGACGTACTTACGTCATTGAATCGCGACGAAGGCATCAGCACGGTCGAAAGCGCCAGCGCGATCAATGCGTTTTTCTTCGAAGAAGGCATTCCCCTCCGTGCGACCGCCCACGTGGCGGACGCGACTTTCGCCATAGGGTTTCCAGAATTCCTCACCGATAATCTGGAAGCCGGAAACGACGTCTGGATCGAATACGCGGTAGGAGAAAAATGATCTCCGAAAACCTACGTGCACGATTCCCTCGTCACCGGTTTCGACCCGAAAACGGGAACGGTGAGCATTCTGGATCCGAACCCCGATACCAAGAACCGCCGAACCTATCCCTTAGTGGAAATTCTTGAACGGATGTCGGGCGTTTATGGAAAAAAGACGGGGGTGGTAGTTTTGGAAACGACGTCCGGCGAATAACGGGCTTGCGTTTTTCTTTCCGTTCAGTAAAAACCATTTTGAGCGATCGGAAAAACACGATTCGCGCGTTCATTAACGACTACGGAAAAGGAGCTTTCCATGGAAGGCATATTCAACAGGATCCCGATACGGACGAAAATTTTCTTCCTCGTCGCCATCCTCAATTGCACCATCGCGGCACAGGGCGTTCTCGGCATTTACGCCGTAAGATCATACTTCAATCAGGCTGAAACCGGCTACGTCGAAGGAACGGTTTCGGTGGAAATCTTGGGGCGCATTACTACCCTTCTTGCCGAAAACAAGGCGGAAATCCTCGCGGCTTTGCAACACAATCCCGTTCACGAAGAATCGAAACTCCACGACCATCCGGCAACCAAACACCTCGAAGCGGTCGAAAAGAACGCCAAAGAGGTGGGGGCGCTGATCAAAACCTATGCCGACCACCCGCAAAGCGAGGCGGAAAAAACGGCGTTCGCCAAATTCGTCGAGCGCCGGGAGGCGTACGCGAAGGAATTGGAAAAAGCCAAATCAGCGATTTCCGAAGGCCAGTGGATGAAAGCGGCGGCGGCGTACGCGGGCGTGAGTTCGAAATTCACCGAAGCCAAAACTGCGGCGGAAGAACTCTCCTCGCTGCTGAACTCCCGTACCAAAGACGGCATCGAAGGGCTTCGCACCGACTATAACTGGCGTTTGCCGGTCACGGTCGCCGGCGTCGCGCTTTCCGCCGTCTTCGGTATCGGATTCGGCCTCCTCATCGCCCTTTCGATCAAAAACCGGATAGCCCGTCTTTCCGAATCGATTTCCAAAACCGAAACCGATAAGGACCTCTCGGCGAATCTCATGATACCCGGAGGTGACGAAATTTCCGAAATTTCGGGAAAATTCGCCAATCTGATGAAAACCATCCGGGAAATGGTCGCGGATATCAAGCACCTCGCCGCGGAAGTGGGCCAAGGCGCCGGGGGCATTCGCCATTCGGCAGGGGAAATCCGCTCCGACAATGCCAACCTTTCCGATTCGGTATCGCAAATCGCGGCATCGACGGAAGAACTTTCGGTCAGCATTTCGGAAGTGGGAACGAATGCCGAATCGGCCGCGTCGCTCGTCCGGGATAAGACCCGGGCGCTCATCGCGGAAGGTTCGGAATCCGTCAACCGTGCCGTGGGCGAGATGCGCACGGCATCCGAGAGCATCCACAAGTCGAACGACGAAGTGGCGCAATTGGCGGTCGCGGTCGATGATATCGCGAAGCTCGCCGGCACGATCAGCGAGATAGCGAAACAGACCAACCTCCTCGCGCTCAACGCCGCCATCGAAGCGGCGAGGGCGGGTGAAGCGGGCCGGGGATTCTCCGTGGTTGCCGACGAGGTCCGCAAACTTTCGGAAAGCACCGAAAAGGCCACGAAGGCCGCCGCGGAGCAAATTGCGAACGTGTGCGCCCTTACCGAGACCATCCGAAAGTCGATGCGCGAAAGCGTGGCGACGATCGAACACGGCGAAGCGACCGGCGAACAGGCCATCTCGATCCTCGCCTCGGCCCGCGAAAGCGGCGAACAAGCGGCATTGAGGGCGTCCGACATCTCTTCGGCAGTATTGGAGCAGGTGCGCGCCATAGAAACCGTCTCGGCACAATTGGAACGGATCGCCCAAGCCTCGGAACAAGCGAGTGCGGAAGCGGAAACCGTTTTCCAAGTGTCGGAAGCGCTGAACGGAACTTCCGAAGGACTCGTTTCTTCGGTAAGCCGGTTCAAAACGTGACGGCAAAACCTTTTCCGCAGTCTTTCGAATCCCCCTCTCGAGGGGGATTTTTTTTACGTAAAAAAACCGCCCCACGAATGGGGCGGAAAGAACGCGGGGAGGGCGGCCTCCCCAGGGGGTCATAGTTGGCGTTTGGAACGTTCGATACGCATGGTCGCGTACGCCGCTCCGAGCGGATATTTGTTTTGCAAATGCCGGATGAACGGCGCGATGGCGTAAACCGCCAACGCCGCGGCGAACGAAAACCACACGACCGAAGCGGTCAGCCTGAACGCCGTTTCATTGGAAACGAACGGGAGCTGGAGCATGGTTTCGAGCGAAATCGCGGCGAATACCGCGAGCATCGCGTCTTTCGTGCGTTTCGGGTAGTCGATGGCAATCGCCGCAAGGGCGCAAGCCAGAACCGAAAGCCCGATCCGATACGGGGCACCGAGCATCTGAACGAACGAATCCCCGATCGCCATAGTGGCGAGGGAAAACAGGACGAGCGACGGAAAGAACCCCAGTTTTGCGCAGATTTTGAAAATTTTCGCGAGCATGTCGTCCTCCCTTTCTTTTCGAAAAAGCCCGTGTCACGGAGAGTACGTAACGCGGGCGCATTGTCAAATTCGGAAACTACGGAACGATGACGGTTCCGCCATGGCGTTCGTGCGAATCCTCGACGTGTTCGAGAAGCGAGGAATCGGTGCCGTTGAAGATATGGGCTTTCATGCCTTCGTCTGCGGCGTCGCGGGCGACCGCGAGCTTGGAAGCCATTCCGCCGGTTCAGGCTTGGGATTTTTCCTTCGCGCAGATACGGGCGATATCGTCGTCAGACAAACGGGAAGCGTGGAAAACCGGAACGCGGCTCTCCGGATCGGTCGCTTTTCGGTAGACGCCGTTGGTATTGGTCATGATGGCCAAATGCTCGGCACGGACCATCCGCGCGATGAGGAGCGAATTCTTATCGTTGTCGGCCCCCTTGCCGAGCGCGACGATTTCTTCCGGCGTCGCGAAGTCGTTCTCGTTGAGAATCGGGAGCGCGCCGAGGTTCCAGAGCCCCTCGAGACCGGACATGAGTCCGTTGGAATGCGAAATGTCCGCTTCGATTTCCGCATGGGTGACGAGCCCCTGTCCTACCGCGGGAATGCGGACGGACGAATCGACGGACGCGAAAAACGCCTCCCAGTGGGCGATGAGGCGGTGCTGCCCGATGGACGCGAGCGCGCGACGCTCTTCGACGCCGAGGGCGCGGTCTTTGGAAATGCCGAGGACTTTTCGTCCGTGCGCGACCGCGCCGGAAGTCACCAAGACGACCCGACGGTTGGTCTTGGACATGAGGAAGGAGATTTCGAAAGCGAGACGCGAAAGTTTTTCGCGCCCCTGTGCGGAATCGAAATCGGCGGATTCGGAACCGACCTTCACGACGATCGGGCCTTCCGGATTCTTGTAACGCTGGGCGTTCATGCGTTTGATGCGATTAACTGGGGGCCGTGCCGGAAACCCGGAACGACTTCCAAAGAAAACAATCCGCAGCGGGGTGCGGCGAACGGACGGGCCTAAGCTCCTAGAGTCCTACAGTCGCTACGGCCTCGCCCGTCCGACGCACCCCCGAGGATGAGGGGAATTCCCGCAAAGCGGGAAGAGAGTATCCCCTGGGG
>JASDUA010000073.1:7676-10271 GCA_041891375.1 Patescibacteria group bacterium | reverse complement strand
TTCTCGGCCGTAAGGCGTACTATTCTTCGAGCGCCTTCGGACGCATGAGCGGGAAGAGCACGACGTCGCGGAGGTTGTTCTGTTCGGTAAGGAGCGCGATGATGCGGTCGACCCCCATTCCCCAACCGGAAATCGGCGGCATGCCGTATTCCATGGCGCGGACGAATTCCGCGTCTCCGGTCATGGCTTCTTCGTCGCCTTCGGAAAGGGCCTTCTCCCCTGCCGCGAAGCGTTCCGCCTGGTCGATCGGATCGACGAGTTCGGAGTACGAGTTCACGAGTTCCCATCCGTTGATGAGGAGCTGGAACGCGTCGGCGTGCTGCGGATTGTGGTCGTTGCGGCGCGCGAACGGCTTAAGCTGGACCGGGTAGTTGTAGAGGAAGGTCGGATTGACGATCTTCGGACGCGACATCTTCTTGTAGAGGTAGTCAATGAGGGTGGTAAGACCCATCTTGTCGGCGCCTTCGATGACGATGCCCTTTGCCGCGATGTCGGCGCGGAGCTTTTCGACGTCGTCGTAGGTGGAAACGTCGATTCCGGTGTCGCGCTTCACGAGCTCGATATAGTCTTCGCGCTTCCAGGGAGTGGTGAAGTCGACGTCGACGAGTTCGTTCTGCTTGTTGAGGATCTTGCGCTTGCGTTCGAGCCCGAGGGTGTCGAAGAGGTAGTCGAACATCTTTTCGGTGAACGCCATGTTGTCGCGGAAGGTCCAGTACGAACAGTTGTGTTCGAGGTGGAGGTGTTCCGGAAGGTGCGAAGGATCCTGTCCTTCGTTACGGAACGCCTTACCGAGTTCGAAGATCTTCTCCATGCCCGCGATGTTGAGAAGCTTGAGCGGGATTTCGTGCGAGATGCGGAGGAAAACGTCGATGTCGAGGGCCTCCTGGTGCGTTACGTAGGGCTTCGAAGCGGCGCCGGTAGCGGCGTTGGTAAGAACCTGGCCTTCGATTTCGGTGAAACCTTCCTTCCAATAGAACTCGCGCAGCGCGCGGATGAAGTCGCTGCGGAAGCGGAAACGCTTCATGACCGAATCGTCGGAAATGAGGTCGAGGTAGCGCTGGCGGTACTTGGCTTCTTCGTCCCCGAGGCCGTGGAACTTTTCCGGAAGCGGGCGGAACGCCTTGCCGAGGAATTCGAATTCGGTAGCGAAAACGGTGACTTCGCCCTTGTGGGTACGGAAAACTTCGCCCTTGATGCCGACGAAATCGCCCAAGTCCACGAGCTTTTCGGCGAATTTGAACGCGGTGACCGCGGTTTCGCCCTCCCCTACGGAAGAAAGCGCTTCGCCGTTTACGCGGATCTTGCAGTTGTCGCGGGAGAACATGACCTGAACGCGGCCGGTATCGTCCTGGAGATGCGCGAAGGCGATCTTTCCGAACGAACGGAAAAGCACGACGCGACCGGCGAGGGAAACGTTGGTTCCGGAAGAAACCACTACCTCTTCGGCGGAACGGAATTCCTTTCCTTCGGCATCGGCGAGAATCGACCCGGCAGAATGGGTTTTTTCGAATTTTTCAGGATATGCGGAAATTCCGAGGCTTCGGATTTTTTCAAGACGGGCGAGACGAACGCTAAATTCGTCATTCACATTCGGAATGGTCATTTTTTGGCTTAAAGATGGGACAAATCGGGATAATGGTAGTAAAAAAACGCCCCTTGTCAAAAAAAGGTTGCGCAAGCATCCCCGTGCGGTAGAATGTCGAATAACGCAGTCGATTTTACCCGCACGAAAGCGCTCAAGATGACGGAAAGAGAAATTCTCGCGAAAGCCCGGGCGTACGCGCTCGGAATCGTTGAAAAGGTCGACCATTACACCTACCACAACGTCGGCCACACTATCGAAGTGTACGCACGCGCTTCGTATTTGGCCGACGTCGAAGGCGTCTCCGAAGAAGAAAAGACCGACCTTCTCATCGCCGCCGCTTTCCACGATACCGGATTCGCCACCAAATATCCCCAGAACGAAGTCGTTGGCGCCGATTTGGCTGAGGCCTTCCTTCGCGAACACTGACACCCCGAAGAGCGCATCAACCGCGTCCGCCGCATCATTCTGGCAACCATCGTATTCACCCGCCCTTCGGACATTCTCGAAAAGATCATCCAGGACGCCGACCTCGACAACCTCTGACGCCGCGACTGCCACCTTCGCACCGACGCGTACCGTCGAGAACTCCAGACCTATTCGCCGAACGGTTTCGACGAGAACGGGTTCCTCAACTTCACCGAGAAACTCCTCGACGGAGGGTTCACCTTCCACACCGAAACCGCCCGCCGCGAACGCGAAGAAGGCCGCATCCGCAATCTCGAAGCGTTCCGCGCCCGCTACCGCTAAGCAAAACGAAAACTCCGGAAATCCGGAGTTTTTTCTTGCATGGAGCATTCGCCAATCTCCTCGAAAAATCCCGATTCCCGATTTTTGGAGGTCGGAAAAAACGGTATACTCCGCCCCAGTTCCGAACTTTTCAGATTCCATGCGAAAACTTATCTCCGCCCTCCTCGGATTCGCCGCCGTCGCCATTCCGTCCGCCGCATCCGCGGGGGGTTTCGTCTATCCGTTCGACAAAGTCTCCGCCACCTCCTGTAAGTGGAACGCGT
>JASDUA010000073.1:0-7666 GCA_041891375.1 Patescibacteria group bacterium | reverse complement strand
CAAGATCGACCTGCCGAAAATCACGGGGGCGAAATACTCCGAATTCGAGAAGAACCAACAATACCGCCGCATCTACACGGTTCTTTGGGGCGCGACCTACGACTACGGTTGGGACGTCGGTCTCGGCAGCCACGAAGGCGTGGACATCGCCACTTCCGCGGGCACTCCGGTACGTTCCATCGGTGACGGAACGGTCGTTTTCGCCGGTTGGTCGAACGGATGGGGAAACGTCGTTTCCGTAAAACATACGCTCACTGATAAGACCGTCATCTATTCCAACTACGCCCACCTCTCCAAGATCAACGTCAAATCGGGACAGGTCGTTTTGGCGGCAGAAAACGTGGGTGAAGTCGGCAATACCGGAAATTCGTACGGAAACCACCTGCACTTCCAGATCGACACCACCAACCAATCGCACCCGTACTATTTCGTCTCCTGCGCCCGCGGTCTCGATCCGATGACGGTCGTAAACAAAGGGCTCTGCCGCGATTTCCTCACGCAGAACACCATCGACCCCATCGCGTTCCTCGAGAGCGGCAAAGTCGCGATTCCGGGCCAGGCGACCAAGGCCGTCATCGAAGCCGTGAAGGCGCGTCCGGTAGAAAAAGTCGACCGTACCGTCATGAAGACCCGCGCGCAGATCCAGGAGGAAGAAATTCAAGAATTCCTGAAGAAGAACAACATTTCGATCGGATTGTCCGACAACGGTACGAACCTCTCCGTCGGGGGCGTGGCGTACGCGACGGTAAGCTCCGGCGACGTGAAGGGTAAGGCCACCCGCGGAAATTTTCCGGAACTCGGTCTCGACATCACGTTCGACGCGAAGGGACTTTCGGTATTCCCCGAGAAGATCGTCGCCCTCGACGGCGGCCGGCGCGACATCAAGATCACCGGCAAGAAGTCCGGGGCGTACGAAGTGGCGTTCAAAATGGGCCAGACGGTCATTGCGAGGAGGACGGTAGTGGTACTCTCCCCTACCGAAGCGAAAACCGCGGCGACCGCGGAAATTCGGACTCCGGGAACGCTGTATTTGGGCGAAGACAAGGACGTGGTGGTGTTTATGAAAACCAAGTACGGAACGCCGCTTCTCGATTCGCGGTTCGAAGGCCGGTACAAACTCTCCGCGCTTCACGGAAGCGTGAAATTCTGCAACGCCTCGCTCGACGAGAAAACCGCCTGCCGCGCCGAAAATTTCGCGAACGAACTCGAATTCACTTTCGACGACACGTACCGTGGTGCGCTCAGCGCGAAGATGCGGGCTTTCTCGTTCGCGCCGATTTCCCTCCAACTCGTCAGGATCGACGGGAAGAAACCGGTTTCGATAACGAAATCCAAGCGCGATACCGCGGTCGCGAACCCCCGTGGCATCGACAATACCTACGCGTATTATTACGAAGACGTCGCCGCGCTCTGAAAGGGGTATTTCCCCCTGAAAGACGGATATCTCCTTCAGGACCGCGAGATGGTCGGAAGCCAGGCGAAAGAACTCGTACGGCGCCATTTGGGGTACCTCTGGCTCAAAGCCGGAAACGATTTCGAAAAGAAAAAATCGATCAAAGCGGCCATTCTCCGGTTCGAGCGCGATTTCGGAAAATCTGACGACTACGCCCGCATCACCCGCGGACAATTGGCGGACCTCCTCCTGAAATCCAAAGGCGAAACGTACGCTACGCCGTCGGGACAGGCCTTTACCGATGAGACCGGAACCTGGAAAAACGCCGTAACCACCATGCGGCTGAAATACGCTTTCAAGTGGAAGGACCATGTCGACTAACGGTACTTCCAGCCGGATAAAACGATTACCGTTTGAGAAGGGCTGTACCTCGCCGAGAAGATTGGGTTCTAATACGGGATTCCGACAAAAGAAAAACTCCCCTTGCGGGGAGTTTTTTAAAGCTTCGTGCGAAAAACGGATCATCAGGAATAGTCGGCGCCGTAGATGGCGCGGTAATCCCGGATGGAATTGACATAGCCCGCGTAGCGAGCGCCTTCCGGATCGGATTCGAGGTACGAAAGCAGGTCGTCGAGATTGGCGATGGAATACACGGGGAAACCGTATTTCTCCTTCGCTTCCTGGACGGCCGACTTGTCGCTCCCCCCACCCTTCTCCATGCGGTCGAAGGCGACGAACGCGGCAAAGGGGACTCCGCCGGCGGCGCGGATGATTTCGACCGCTTCGCCCAAGGCCGTTCCGGCGGTAATGACGTCGTCAACGATGACGACGTTCTTGCCGGCCAGCTCGGCGCCGACGACGTTTCCGCCTTCGCCGTGGTCCTTCGCCTCCTTGCGGTTATAGGCGACGCCCACGTCCAGGCCGTTTTCGGCGAACCGCGCGGCCGTAACGAACGCCAGAGGAATGCCCTTGTAGGCCGGTCCGAAGATTACGTCGAACTCGCCACCACCGAGAACCTGGGACATGCGCGAAGCATAAAAACCCCCGAGGTTCGAAAAGGCCATGCCGGAGGACACCTTGCCCAAATTCATGAAGTAGGGCGATACGCGCCCCGACTTCAGCGTGAATTCGCCAAAAGTGAGAACCCCCGATTGGATGAGCTGTTTGATGAGAGCGTGGGCGACGAACTGGGACGAATCGTCCACCGGACCGGAATTGGAAGAGCCGATATCCATGACCATTTGAGATTGCCTTTCCCCGCCTCAGGCGGAAACGGTACTGCGGTAGAGGTTGATTTGGTCCCGCGTATCGCGGGCGGCCTTGGCCATGTCGGAAGCGTAGATGATACCGCGGGAGGAGTTGATGACCATCCCGAACCCGTCGGACGTCTCGCCGGCCTTGACGGTGGCTTCGACGTCGCCGCCCTGGGCCCCGATGCCGGGAACCAGAAGCGTCATGCCGGATTCGCGCTTACCCACGATGGAACGGACGCGTTCGAGCTCGGACGGGAACGTCGCCCCGACGACGAGACCGATGCGGCCGCCGCCGTATTTGGCATCGAGTTCGAGCATGCGGTACGCGACCTGTTCGTACAGGCGCAGCCCGTTTTCCAGAACCAGGTTCTGGAAGTCGGAACCGCCCGGGTTGCTCGTACGGCAAAGCACGAACACCCCTTTCCCTTCATGTTCGAGGAACGGCTCGATGGTGTCGAGCCCCATGTACGGATTCACCGTCACCGCATCGGCACCGTAGCGGACGAACGCCTCGTGGGCGTATTTCGCCGCGGTGTTGCCGATATCGCCGCGCTTGGCGTCGAGAATGGCAAGACGCCCGGCTTCGTGGACCTTCTCGATGCAGACCTTCATCGCGGCGTCATTGTCCAAAGCCGAAAAGAATGCGGCGTTGGGCTTGAAAACCGGCGCGAATTCGGCCGTATTGGCAACGATGTCGGAACCGAAACATTCCAGAAGGAAACGGTCGGAAGCCGGTTGGTAACCGGATTTCCGGATGGCGTCGATATCGGGGTCGATCCCCACGCACAGAAGGGAATCGGATTGTTCTTGCAGAACGCGCAAACGATCGAAAAAGTTCATGTCGGACCTACCTTTCTTGTTTTTCGCAGAAGTGAAAGAGCGTTCGAACGAAGCCCGCGGAATTTCCGCGGGCCCGAAACGAATCATTGACGATAGTATGTTTTTTATGAATAAGTCAAATTGCCTACCACTTCTCACTCTCGCGGATTTCTTCGCGGAGTTCGGAAATCTTGTCGCGGAGTTCTGCTGCCATTTCGAAATCGAGGTTCGACGCGGCGACGTCCATTTCGAGCTCCAAGCGCTTCAGTACGGCACGCGGGTCGCCCGAGTAGTCGGTCTTGGCGAGCTTCTTGCCTTTGAGCCCGATTTCCTTGATGCTCGACACGATGGTCGTGGGAGTGATGCCGTGAGCCTCGTTATATGCTTCCTGAACGCTGCGGCGGCGTTCGGTTTCGCCGATGGCCTTTTCCATGGCGGCGGAAATCTTCTTGCCGTGCGAGTACATTACGACCCGGCCGTTCGAATTGCGGGCGGCGCGTCCGATGATCTGCAGTAGCGAGGACACCGAGCGGAGGAATCCCACCTTTTCGGCGTCGAGAATGCCGATGTACGAGACTTCCGGAAGGTCGAGCCCTTCACGAAGGAGGTTGACCCCGACGATGACTTCGATCTTTCCGGTACGCAAATCGCGCAGGATTTCGAGGCGTTCGATGGTTTCGATTTCGGAATGGAGATAGCGGACCTTCACTCCGTTGGACGCGAGGTATTCCGCGAGTTCTTCGGAAGATTTCTTCGTAAGGGTCGTAATGAGCGCGCGTTCGTTCTTGGCGCGCACCGCCTTGAGGTTGCGCATGACCGAGTCGGCCATGAATTCCATGTCTTCGATTTCGATCTTGGGATCGAGAAGGCCGGTGGGACGGATGATCTGTTCGGCGATGACGGACGAATGTTCGAGTTCATATGCCGAAGGCGTCGCGGAAACGTAAACCGCCTGCCCGATCTTCTTTTCGAATTCTTCGAACTTGAGCGGGCGGTTCTCCATCGCCGAAGGCAACCGGAACCCGAATTCTACGAGGTTTTCCTTGCGGGAACGGTCGCCGGCGTACATGCCGCCGACTTGGGGAATGGTGATGTGCGACTCGTCGATGAACGTGAGCGAATCTTCCGGAAAGAAGTCCATGAGCGTCGACGGAGTTTCGCCGAATCCGCGCTTGGAGAGGTACATCGAGTAGTTTTCGATGCCGTTCACGTAGCCGACTTCGGTGAGCATTTCGATGTCGTACTCGGTCTTCATTTTGAGGCGCTCGGCTTCGACGAGCTTCCCGTTTTCACGGAAAACCTTCAACCGCGCGTCGAGTTCGGCACGGATGCGCGGCACGATTTCGGCCACGAGATCGGGAGAAGTGACGAAATGCTTCGCCGGAAAGACCGTCACGGTGTCGACTTCTTCGAGAACCCGGTTGGTCACGGCTTCTTTCCGGACGATGCTTTCGAGTTCGCCGTCGAAAAACGAGAGCGACCAGAACGTCTCGCTCGATGCCGGAAAGACTTCGAGCTGATCGCCCATCACCCGGAAAGAACCGGGAAGGAAATCCGCCGTCGCGCGACGGAACTGGAGCGCCACGAACGAATCGAGGATGGATTCCAAGCGGTAATTCTCCCCTACCGTGAATTTCATACGGCCGGAACCGTAATCCTCCTTCTCACCGATGCCGTAGATGCACGATACCGAGGCGACGATGAGCACGTCGCGGCGGGAAAGCAGGCTTTCGGTCGCGGCGTGGCGCAGGCGGTCGATTTCTTCGTTGATGGTCGCTTCCTTCTCGATGTACTGCCCCGTTTTTACGACGAACGCTTCCGGCTGGTAGTAGTCGTAGTACGAAACGAAGTAGTGGACGGCGTTGTCGGGAAAGAATTCCTTGAACTCCTGCGCGAGCTGCGCCGCGAGGGTCTTGTTATGCGCGATGACGAGCGTGGGTCGCTGAAGCTTGGCCACCACGTTGGCCATAGTGAAGGTTTTTCCGGAACCGGTGACGCCAAGGAGCGTCTGATGGCGGTTTCCGGCCTCCAAAGAAGCGCAGAGGGCCTCGATCGCCTGCGGCTGGTCGCCCGTGGGCGCGTATTTGGAAGCGAGACGGAAAGGGTGCATGGGAAAACGTGGAAAATCGAATGCGGAGTATACGCGAAATCCGGTTTCGGGTAAAGCGGGAATTCGACCGAACCCTTAATTCGCTCGTCAATACGGAGCGTTTTCAAGGAAAACGGGCACGGTATTGCTTTTCTGAAAAAAGAGGCGTAGCATTTTGGGAATCCGCGGAAGTTTCCTAACTTTGCCCCTTATGTACGAGGAAGGCTTTGGAAAAAGGGATCTTTTTCACCCCGTTATCGTTCTGATATCGGAAAGGCGCGAAGAAATCCTGCAAGAATGGCTGAAAGACGGCCAGACCGAACGCGTCGTCGCCGCAACCGGCGAAACGGCGGACGAGATCGGCAGGGATTTCCTTTCCGCCGTCGTATCGGAAGTCTGAGCCTGTGCCGGGGAGAAATTCCGGAGCGTAGGCGCGTGAACGCTCGCGAAGTGCTTCCACGACCTCCGCAGGTCGGCGGAAAAAGTGCTTGAAACCCAAGCGGAACCGCACATGCTCCACCGGGTTTTCGAAGAAGGGCTCGTCGCCCTCCTGAACGCCCACGCGGTCGCTACGGAAAACCTTTGCAAGGAATACCGCAAAGCCGTGGACGCGTCGGCCATCGTCTCGATTTCCGATCTCACCGGAGTCATAACTTTCGCCAACGACCTCTTCTGCGAAATTTCCGGCTACGAGCGGGAAGAGCTCATCGGAAAGCCCCACAGTATCGTCCGTCATCCCGACATGGACAAGGCGGTGTTCGAAGAACTGTGGCGTACCATCCGGCAAAAACAAGTCTGGCGCGGCGCGCTCAAAAATCGCAAGAAAAACGGCGACGCGTACTGGGTGAACACGACCATCACGCCCATATTGGGGCTGAACGGCGAAATCAGGGAGTACATCTCCGTGCGATGGGAAATCCCCGATCCCACGGCCTTCTGCGAGAATCTCGAATCGTTGTAATTCTTCGAAAATGAAAACCGGCCTTCCTGGCCGGTTTTTTTTTACGAGTCGAGACGACTTGAAAGGTTTCTCCACGTTTCGAGCGGGATGCGCTCGGGACGCTCGTCTTCACGGAGTCCGAGATCATTGAAGAGCGCGGCGACGGCATCCTTGGAGACGCCTAGGCCCGTAGCAAGGTTCGAGACGGCTTTCTTCCGGGGGGAAGAGAATCCGGCGCGCACGGTTTTAAGGAAGCGTACGTCGGATTCATGGGATTGGTGACCCGTCGTTGCGAACGTCCTCGCCCCAATGGGCTGCGGATTGTTCGCGGTCACTGACGGATCGCCAACCCCCTCTCCTGCCACCAGGAAGCGGAGTACCGCGCTATCCACCTTGGGAGCCGGCCGAAAACATCCCGCCGGAACCTTGGCGACGTGCTCGATCGTGGCGCACGCGTTCTTACAGAACAACGAAAGACCCGACTCTTTCCCGTCTTTGGCCACGATGCGCTCTGCGACCTCCTTCTGCATGAGAATGACCATCGCCTCGGGGCGGACGGGCAATTCGTAGAGGAATCGGTCGAGAATGGGCGAAGTGATGTAGTACGGAATGTTGGCGATGACGCGGTATTCCGAAAACCTCGGTTCGTACTTGAGGACGTCCAATTTCAGGATTTCGAACGCCGTGCCTTCGGGAACCTTCAAATCCCCCTTCGCGAGGCGGTCTTCGAGAATGGCGACCATGTCGGGATCGAGTTCGACCAAAGTGAGCGAACGCGGATTCATCGCCAAAAGACGCTCCGTAAGGGCGCCGTATCCGGGGCCGATTTCGATGACGTCCTTACCCGTGACTTCGACCGCGTTCGCGATGTTCGAAAGCGCCGCGTCGTCGACGAGGAAATTCTGTCCGAAGGCCTTTTTCGCCCGGATGCCGTATTCGGCGACGACGTTCATTCGCTTCGTTTAGTTATTTACGGTGGGTGTCTTCTCGTTCCATTTGCTCTTGATTCGGGAGAGTTCGCCGATGTATACCATCCACTTCATGAGGAAGTTCCGGTAGATGTCCTTGAGCTGGTCGATGAAATCCTTCTTGTCGCTCTTGTAGCTGTCGGCGACGTTCTGCTGTGCGAAAAGCCGGGCGGCGGACTTATAGCCGGCAAGCTTGGTCTTCGT
>JASDUA010000072.1:0-3329 GCA_041891375.1 Patescibacteria group bacterium | reverse complement strand
GGTTTCCGCCATCCTTTGAAAGCCCGTCACGATCCTTTCGGAACAAAAGATCGCGAAAATGGCCAAGGAGGCCGAACGTCTTGCCGCAAGCGCGGACAAGGAGGCGAAACGTGCGGAAAAGCGAAAGCAGAACAAGGCTTCCCGCAACGCTCCGGATTCCCCGAACGGTTCGATCAAGAAACCGATGCTCGTCACCGTCATCGAAAGGCGGCTTTCGAAGTGCGAGGCATCGATGCGCGTGTACCGATTCCTCGATCCCACCGTCACCGAACCGATTGCCGAACCGAGCGAAGGCGACGTGTCGACGTTCCTTTCGACGATAGAAAAAGTCACTATGGAAATCGCTTTGTCGAGCGGAAACCGCGCTATGCCGGTACTTCGGAAACTCGCGGAACTCCGCGCCGTGGTGATGCTCGCTTTCCCAAATGTCCACGACCCGCTCCGCCCAATCGTGGACGCTGCGGTCAAAAAGGCTGCTAAGCCTATTCGGCAAGCGGAAAACCGGGCATAATTCGATTTTACATTCGTTCGTAGTTCCGTATAATCCGCGGGACTATTTTTAGGTACCATCCCCATGTCCGGAGCAGCTTCCTACGATTCCAGCAATATCCAGATTCTCGAAGGCCTCGAGCCGGTGCGCAAGCGCCCTGGTATGTACATCGGTTCTACCGATGAACGCGGCCTCCACCACCTCATCTGGGAAATCGTCGACAACTCGATCGACGAAGCCATGGCCGGCTACGCCAAGAACATCACCGTCACCATCCACGAGGACAATTCCTGTTCCGTTAAGGACGACGGACGCGGTATCCCGGTCGACATCCATCCGAAAACGGGGAAATCCACTCTCGAGACCGTCCTCACCGTCCTCCATGCCGGTGGCAAGTTCGGCGGCGAAGAATCCGGTTACAAGGTATCCGGCGGTCTCCACGGCGTAGGCGCGTCGGTCGTTAACGCCCTTTCCAACCGTCTCGAAGCGACCGTCCACAAAGACGGCGGCGTCCACGTTCAGAGCTTCAAGCGCGGCGTACCGGACGCACAGGTCGCCAAGACCGGAAAGGCTACCGACACCGGTACTACCGTCCGTTTCTGGCCTGACGATTCGATGTTCACCACCGTCGTCTTCGACTACGATACCGTCTTGAACCGCCTCCGCCAGCAGGCATACCTCACCCGCGGCATCACCCTCACCCTCGTCGACGAACGCAGCGGCAAGCGCGCACGTTTCCACTTCGAAGGGGGTATCAAATCGTACGTCTACCACCTCAACCGTCGTGACGAAGCAATCGGCGACATCTTCTGGGTCGATAAGAACGTCGACGGAGTCCAGGTCGAAGTGGCCATGCAGTATAAGAAGGACGACTATACCGAGAAGGTCGTCACCTTCGTCAACAACATCCACACTCCGGAAGGCGGAACCCATCTCGTAGGTTTCCGCACCGCGCTTACCCGCATCGTCAACAAGTACGCCCGCGAACAGGAAATCCTTAAGGAAAAGGATACCAACCTCGGTAACGAGGACATGTCAGAAGGCATTACCGCCGTCATCTCCGCAAAGGTTGCCGAACCGCAGTTCGAAGGCCAGACCAAGGCGAAACTCGGAAACCGCGAAGTCCGCGGCATCGTCGACCGCGTCGTCGCCGAAGCCCTCTACGATTTCCTTCAGGAAAATCCGAAGACCGCACGCGGCCTCATCGACAAGTGCCTCCTCGCGTTCCGTGCCCGCATGGCAGCACGCAGCGCGCGCGACACCATCATCCGTAAGGGCGCTCTCGAAGGCATGACCTTGCCGGGCAAACTCGCCGACTGTTCTTCCCGCGATCCGCGCAAATCGGAACTCTACATCGTCGAAGGAGACTCCGCAGGCGGATCCGCGAAGCAGGGGCGAGACCGCGAACACCAGGCAATCCTCCCGCTCCGTGGAAAGATCCTCAACACCGAACAGGCCCGCATCGACAAGATCTTCGCGAACCAGGAAATCAAGAACCTCATCATCGCTCTCGGAACCTCCATCGGCGATACGTTCGACATTTCCAAGCTCCGCTACCACCGCCTCGTCATCATGACGGACGCGGACGTCGACGGCGCTCACATCCGTACGCTCCTCCTTACGTTCCTCTACCGCTACCTCAAGCCGCTTATCGAGGCCGGCCACGTGTTCATCGCGCAACCGCCGCTCTACAAGCTCCAGAAGGGCAAACAGGTCTGGTACGTCTTCAATGACGAAGAGAAGCTTAAACTCATTGCCGAACACGGGGTTTCCTCCGAAGGAGTACAGCGTTACAAAGGTCTCGGTGAAATGAACCCGGAACAGCTCTGGGAAACCACCATGGACCCGTCCGTCCGCAAGATGAGCAAGGTTTCCATCCACGACGCAGAACGCGCTAACGAAACTTTCCGCGTCCTCATGGGCGAAGAAGTCATGCCGCGCAAGCGCTTCATCCTTTCCCGCGCGAAGCACGTAACGAATCTCGATATCTAATATGCCCTTCACTCTCGACCGTTACGCCGCAGCCGAAAACCTCGCCATCTCGACGAGGACTTTGGACCGTTACGTAAAAGCGGGAAAACTCCGCTCCAAGAAGGTGGGAAAGAAGGTTTTCGTACACGACGGCGATTTGGAAATCCTGAGGAACGAACTCGGTAGGGAAGTGGACGACTCCGCCCGCCAGGAAGACGTCGAATTCGTTTCCCCCAAGGCGGAAGACGGCGAAATCGTCTTCTTCGACGACGTGAAGAAAGATACCGGATTCCGCCGCAAACCGGTATTGGTAGACTACCAAGACCTTTTTGAGGACGCCCAGAAGCGCATTGACGAGAAAGACCGCGTCATCCGCGAACTCTCCTACCGCGTTGGCCAGGCCGAAGCAGAATTGAAGAACTCGGTCTCGATGATCGAATTCAAGAAGACTTCGTACCTTCTCGAGGCCGCCAAGACGAAGGGCGACGAAGAAAAGGCTAACGCCATGAAAGAAGTCGAAGCCGTTACCAAGCGCCTCGAAAGCGAAAAGAACATCACCGCCATCCTCGCTTTCGCCCTCGCCATCCTCCTTTTGGGGTTCCTCGGCATGTGGTTCGCCACCATTTAATCCCGTTCGCGGGATTTTATTTTGAAACCTTTCCAAACCATGCGGATTCAGAACGCGAAACGTTTTCTCCTCAAGCTTTCCGGCGAAGCCCTCCAGGGTTCGGCAGGGTACGGAATCGACGTCGAATTCCTCCACACCTTGGCGGAAAAGGTCGTTTCGCTTTCGAACAGCGGCAAAGAGGTCGTCATCGTCATCGGTTGAGGCAACATCTTCCGCGGTGCGACGATGGCCGCCAAGGGG
>JASDUA010000071.1:0-3336 GCA_041891375.1 Patescibacteria group bacterium | reverse complement strand
CTTCAAGACCGCCCTCGATACCCAGAAAGACACCAAAACCATTCTTTCCGACCTTTCTTCGGTCCTGAAATGCCAAAGGAGGCACCTCATCGAATGAGCGAATTTCGAAGAAGCTTGCCCGACGTACTAGTTGGGCCTTTTTTCTTCCTTCGGAGTTTTTTCGAAAACATCCCCCAGGGATTTGCGGCAAATTCGGGAATATGGTAACATTCCCTACGAATGGGGATAAAACCCCGGGATAATCTCTCACAAACGATACGATGAACCGTTTCAAAAGGAGCGTTTCCAGCCTTCTTCTCGCCATCGCCGCAACCGTGGCGTTGCTTCCCGTTTCGCTTCCGTCCTCCGTTCCGGAGGCTTTCGCGAGCTGCAACATCCTCAATCCCGAGGATTGCGGCGACTACTCCAAGGTCAACTACTGCAACTCCAACGACCCCGCGAGCTCGAAGTACTGCTCCATCGACCAGGGTACCGCCGTCGTCGGCGACAACATCCAGAACATCAACAAGGAACGCAAGTTCTCCCAGTACGTTCAGGACGTCACCACGTACCTTCTCAGCTTCCTCGCTCTCGTAGGGGTGGCGTACCTCCTTTTCGCGGGCTTCACCATCATGACGTCTTCGTGAGAAGAAGACAAGGTGAAGAAAGCGAAGGGCACCGTCAAGTACGTTGCCGGCGGTCTTCTGCTCATCTTCCTCGCCTACGCGATCGTCACTTTCATCGTCCGCGTGCTCAACGCTCCTCCGGCGAAGACCACCTTCGAATTCCCGTCCGTATTCCAGACCGCCGTCGCGGCATCCGTCGCGCCGGAAGACGTCGCCACCCAGGGGACCTTTCTCGAATTCAAGCGCAGTATCAACGACGTCGCCATCGACTTCGACCGCCAGTACAAAGTGGACGGCAAGGTCAGCGACGCGACCCTTCTCCGTCTCAAGGCCCTCATCGTGGGCTCGATGGAAACCTTCGCCGATAAGTACGCTTCCTCCAACGCCGTAATGGCGCAGAGCGTCGTGACTTCCATCGAAGTCGTCCGCAAGGATTCCGGTAGCGACGCCAAAATCGGCGACCTCGCCACTACGCTCGCGAACTACCTCAAGGCCGCGAAGATCGACGCCGTCACCGGCAAGGCTTCGGCCACTCCGGAATCCGGAAACGCTCCGCTCACCGTCAGTCTCCGTGCCGACGAAGTCCGCGATCCTTCCGGCGTCGTAATTCCGTCCCGCAACTACGTTTGGTGGATCAAGACCCCCGCCGGACGTACCGTCATCGGTACCGGTCCGTCCATCGCGTACACCTTCCGCGAAGAACGCAACTACACCGTCTTTCTCGACGTCATTTCCGCCTCCCGCAATTCCCAAGGGAAGACCGACGTTCTTCCGCTCCAGTCCAGCGTAAACGTATCGGTGCTCCCCAAGCTCGGAAACGTGCTCCTTTTTTTGAACGGACAAAACGTTTCGAATTCCGAAAAGCACAAGATCACTCCGGCAACCGGACGTGCGGGTCTCGTAATCGACGCCACCGCTTCCCAGGCGAACGGCGGCGCGACCATCGTGCACACCGACTGGGATTTCGGAAACGGAGTCGTAGCGGGATATAACGGCGCGCCCCGCATCGAACGCCAGACCTACGTCGAAGGCGTCTACCGCATCAAGCTCCGCCTCACCACCAACGAAAAGCAGACCGTCACCAAGGAGATCGACCTCCAGGTCATGGATCCGATGGCGACCATCAAGGCCGACAAGGTGGAAGGTTTCGCGAACGAAGAATTCAAGTTCCAGGCAAACCCGAACCTTGGCGGCACTCCGCTCACCTACGAATGGAACATCCTCGAAGCCGACGGTGGCAAGCTCCTTTACACTTCCAAGGTCGCTACCGCGAACTACAAGTTTCCGCGCATGGGCCGCTACGTCGTGCGTCTCAAAACCATGACCCCGAGCGGCAAGCAGGACGTCGACACCCTTTCCATCAACATCAACTCCAAAGATCCGGTAGCGCTTTTCGATACCCGTACCACCGGACAGGAAAGCCCGAACACCATCCAGTTCGACGCGACCAAGAGCTACGATCCGGATTCTCTCGAAGCTTCCAAGCTCACGTTTTCTTGGAACATCGACGGCGAACGCATCGAACTCGACAATTCGCAGCGCAACGGCGCTATCGGCCGCTACACCTTTTCGACCCTCGGCACCCACAAGGTCGCCCTCGAAATCACTAACGAACAGGGAAAGTCCTCCACTCTCACGAAGGACATCGACATCTCTTCGCTCCTTTCGGTAAAGCTTTCCACCACTCCGAAGATCGCCGCGATGGGTTCTCCGGTCAACTTCGTTGCCGAATCCCAGGAAGCCAACGTCTTCGAATGGAATTTCGGCGACGGCGGATCCGTGGAAATCTCTTCGAACGGCCGCGTTTCGCACACCTATAAGAAGTCCGGAACCTTCGACGTGACCCTCGTGGTCCGCGGTGCCAACGCCGGAGGACAGAACACCATTTCCCGCAAGGTATACGTCACCGAAGCCAACGCGCCGTTCGCGCTCATCGGCCTTAAGATCGACTCCAACAGCGTCCAGACCACCCCCGGAGCTTGCGGCGATAAGGAAGCCTTCGTCATCACCCGCGTAAAGCCGATCAGCTTTACCGCCGAAGAATCGGTGAACGTCGACGGCAGCAACCAGGGGCTCTCGTACGCTTGGAAGTACGCCGGAAAGACTTCGACCCAGCGCGATTTCAGCTACAAGTTCGACGAGCTCGGCTGCTTCCCGGTAACCCTCACCGTACGCTCCCAGAAAACCGGAAAGACCCACACGATGGAATCGTACGTGAAGGTCGAAAACGTTCTCCCGACGTTCTCTTCGCTTTCCGTCACCACCGACAAGGCCGATTCCGATCCGGTAGTCGTCAAGGTCGTCGCGAACAACGCGATCGACGAAGACGGCGTCATTACGTCGTACCTCTGGTACTACTACACCGATTCCGATCCGGAACCGCAGGATTTCCGCATCACCCGTACCAATTCCACCGCGTTCGTCCTTCCTCGCATCAACGGCAAGTACTACTTCGCCGTAACCATGGAAGACTCCAATGGCGAAAAGGTGAATTCCGACGACCAGCGCGAAGAACGTTACTCGCTCACCCTCGCGAGCGACAACATCAACACTCCGCTCATCACCCTCAAAGCCGACAAGACCAACGTCAACGCCGGAGACAAGGTGAAGTTCGACGCCATCGTCAAGAACGTCCTCCAGAACGACATCAGCGACAAGGCGGAATACAAGTGGGACTACAACGGCGACGGCTTCTACGACAAGCCGAAGGTGGAGCAGTATAACCTGCAGA
>JASDUA010000070.1:0-3415 GCA_041891375.1 Patescibacteria group bacterium | reverse complement strand
CCCGAGGAACAGCACTGCCGTTCCGATAACGGAAATCGCGAGCGCGGTCCAGAATCCGAATTTTTCCAAAAGCTTCGGAAACGCGAGGAACATCGGGAGCGTCGGAAGAACGTACCAAAACGTGTAGTACGCGTGGTTGGAAACTTTCGCTGCGCCCGCTCCGTCCACGTTGAGCCAAACGAGGGTGAGGATGGTCATCAGCGGAAGCGATATCACGAGCGCGCCGATCTTGTCGGAGGTTTTCGCGAGCTCGGACGCGGCGACGATGACGGCGGCCGTGACGAGGTATTTGAAGACGAGGTAGGACATGGGCGCATTATGGTTCGGAATTCGTTTCGCGCAATAAAACCCCCGGATTTTCATCCGGGGGTTTTCGGTATCGAGATGGTGGCGAGAAGTGGGATCGAACCACCGACACACGGATTTTCAGTCCGCTGCTCTACCACTGAGCTATCCCGCCATGGGAATTCTTGGCGCTCCGCGTATTTCGAAGCGCGGGCATCATAAGGAAAATTACCGTGCTTGCAAATGTTTTTCGCGCTTTGGCAAAGTCCCGGAACCCGACATGGTGCCAGCGCCCGCCGAAACCGCGCCCGATCAGAAGATGAGGTTCCGCATGTCGGTCGTCGACGTAACGCGGAGGCGGGGGAGGGAATACGGGTTCGACAAGAGGTCTTTCCGGGTGATTTTCCCCGGTTTGGTGAGGAAGGCGCGCGAATATCCGCAGTTCTTCAGCCACCCGTCGGCGTATCCGTCCACGTGTCCGGCAGGGAAAACGAAGTCGTCGATCTTCTGTCCGAACTGTCTCTCCAAGTCTTTCCTGGAGTCGCAAATTTCCGATTCGGAGCCCGAGTCGCTCAGATACCCGAAATCCTTGTGGTCGAGGCTGTGCGAAAGCACGTGGCCGTATCCGGACTTCACCATTTCCGCGATTTCTTTCCTGTCGGCGAAACCTTGGTAGCGGAGTCCACCCGAACCGGTGAACCGCGAAATCGTCGAAAGGGAGAACGGCACCCCGTACTTTTTGAAGGTCTTGAACCCCACGTCGTACGCGTCCGACCAGGCGTCATCGACCGTAAGCACCGTAAGGACGGGCTTTTCGTCGGTCGGGCACTTTCCGGCCGTGAGGGCGTCCAATGCCGACATCGGCACGAGGCGAATCTGGTTTTCCTTTTCCATGGCTTTCAGTTCGCGGACCTGCTTGTCCAGCGTTTCCGGCGGTATCGACAGCCTGCGGATGGAAGAATCCGGAGCGTCGTCGCTCTCCGGTCGGAAATAGTGGAACATCAGCACTGCCGCGCGGGTCTTCGTGCACGTGCCGCTTCAAAAATCCGAAATCGAGGATTCTTTCCCGAACATGGACGAAACCGCTCCGGTCGCCGTTTGTGAAGGCGTTCGGACCGCTGCGTTACCGGGCGTGGAGCGCAGTCCGTTCTCAACGCCCCCGAAAGCCGCGGACGCCAAAAACATCGTCGCGGCGATGGATCCGACGAGGAGGATTTTCGAGGGTTTCGGATGGACGGTCGGTTTCATCTTGGGGGTTCCGACCGGGTCGGATTAGTTTTTCCAGCGGTTGGCGATCCATTTCTCCACCGGCGCGGTATCGGCGACGGAGATTTTGGTATCGATCTTCTGTCCGTTCAGATCCAATTCTACGCGTATGGTTCCTTTGGGTTCCGCGAGGAGGAATTCTTTGAAATCCACGAGGTCGGCCTTGGCGGCTACGCGCGGGATCTTGATGACGAAAATTTCGTCATGGGGCTTGTCGCCGCCTTCTTCTCCTCCGTCGGAAGAGAAGTCGTAGAACGAAACCTTGGCGTTCGGGTCGAAGAGCTTCATATCCATGGCCTGTTCGCGCACCGAGGTGATGGTGTTATTGCGGATGGCGTTGGCGACGACCGAGATTTCGGCGTTTTCGAGCGAGCACTTGAGTCCGCCTTCGACGAGGACGATCTTGTCTTCTTCGAGGAGTTTTCCCAAGGTTTCGTAATCTTTCGGGAAAATGACGATGGTGAAGCGGAAGTCGAAGCTGTCGCAGTTCGCGATAGCCATCATTTTGCCCGTTTTGGTCTGGACGTTGCGGACTCCGGTGACGTATCAGAGGAAGCGTACGCGCGGGTCGCGTTCTTTCTTCTTGGGGTCTTTCGCTTCCTTGCCCTTCGGAGCGTCGTCGTCGGTCGGCGGAGGCCCGTCTTCGGTGGCGGCTGCGCCAGGCCTGGGCTTTTCCGCTACGGCGGCGCGAGCCGGTCCGTCTTCGCCGATTTCTTCGCCGGAGTCGGCGTCGAACGATTCGTGTTCCGCGAGCTTCTTCTTGAATTCCTTCACGTGTTCGGCGCCGATGGTGCGCTTGTCGATGTACGCCTTGAGACCGTCGAGCGCGTGGCCGGAGACCGAGTACCCGATGGAGATCTTTTCGCCCTTGATCTTCTCCTCGTAGGTCATCGGCTTGGCCGGTTCGAGATTGAAGCGGAGGTGTTCGAGTTCGGCGTGGCCCATGTCGAAGAGTCCGATTTGCGCGGTCTCGTTCTTATGTTCGTGCTCTTTCGCGTAGGCCGTCATCTTGGGGATGGAAGCCAAGAGGCTCGCGCGTTCGCCGAAGCGGTCCAGCGCTCCCGAGAGCGTCAGCGCTTCGAGCGTCTTTCGGTTTACCACGTCCGATCCGGCTTCGGTGAGGAAGTCGAGGATGGTCTCGTACGGCTTATTCTCGCGTCCTTTGCGGATGGCGTCGATCGGAGCGTCGCCGAGACCCTTGATCGCCTTGAGTCCGAAACGGATATTCTTCTTGTCGATGTAGGTGAAGTGCTTCATGGACTCGTTGATGTCCGGCGGAAGCACCGTGATGCCCTTCGCCTTACACTCTTCGATTTCCATGGTGATGCGCTCGGTGTCTTCCTCGTCGGATACCATGAGCGCCGTCATGAATTCGGTGGGGTAGTACGCCTTGAGGAACGCCGTCTGGTACGAAATCATCGAATAACACGCCGCGTGCGACTTGTTGAACGAGTAGTCCGCCGCCGGCATGACCATCTTTTCGTAGATGAACTCCGAGGTTTCGGGTTTATAGCCGTTGGTTTCGGCCGCCTTTTTGACGAAGTCGATCTTGATCTTTTCGACGACCTCGCGGATTTTCTTACCGACTCAACGACGCAACACGTCCGCTTCGCCGAGCGAGAAACCGCCCATCGACTGCGAAAGCTGCATGAGCTGTTCCTGGTAGACCGCGATACCGTACGAGACGTCCAGGTACGGCCCGAGGTCGCGCTGGAGCTTGGCGGATTCTTCTTTCACCGTGTCGCGCCCGTAGCGTTTCATGAGCGTCTGCTCGAGTTCTTCCATCATGTAGGAAACCTTTTCGATCCCCGCTTTGCGCCGGATGTAGACCGGGATGAACGCCATCGGCCCCGGACGGTACAGG
>JASDUA010000069.1:0-3439 GCA_041891375.1 Patescibacteria group bacterium | reverse complement strand
GTTCTTCGATGGGTCGAATTACTTTTCGAGCGAATGAGTGCGAGATGAAGAACAGTACGACTGACAACGCGAGAACTCCGAGGAGCAGCGAAGAGAGGATGGCGAAACGCGGCCCTACGAGCACGTCTTCGGGTTCGTAGAGAACGAGCGTGCGCTGTTCGTTCAATCGGACGGCATAGACGACGTAGCGGTCGTCACCAAGCGTACGAACCTCCGCGCGTCCGACTGACAAATCCTTGAAAGCGTCCTTCTGGACGTCCTCGGATTCAAGGGAACCGACGACGGAAAACGACCCGTCACGATAAACGACGGCGAAGTTTCGGAGCGGTCAACGCTGACCGAATCCCCGTTCTTGGGATTTCGCGAACTCGAGTTCCGGGCGTTCGGCCTTCGAAATCGCCTGCGGCAGATCGGCTTTACGGTTGGCGAGCATTTCGACCCGCTTCTCGAAAAAGTCCTCCACGCGTTTGCCGTCTACGATCCAACCGAAAGAAGCGGCAACCGCCATGACTCCCAAAAGCGCCAAGAGCACCGAGACGGTGATGCGCGAAGCGAGAAGGTATTCGGGGCGGTGGAAAGTTTCTCTGATGTTCATGTTATTCGATTACGTACCCTACGTTCCGAATAGTACGGATGAGGTCTTTTCAAAGCTTTTTCCGAAGCGACGAAACGTGCGCTTCCAGAGTGACCGAGTCGAACCCGAGGGATTCTTCGGTCTCCCCCCAGACCGCCTCGAGGATTTCGGATTTGTTCTTGGGAATTCCTCGGTTTTTCGCGAGGAATTCGAACACCCCCCATTCTTTTGCTGGCAGGTCGTACGAAACGCCGTTCTTCGATATCTTCATCTTATCGAAGTCGACTTCGTAACCGGCGACGTCGGATTTCGATTCGATAGCCTTTTCCCTACGGCGGGCTATGGCCCGAACCCGGGCGACGAGCTCGTCCGGTTCGAACGGTTTGGTAAGGTAGTCGTCGGCTCCGGCGTCGAGGGTTTCTACTTTGTCGACGGTAAGCGAATCCGAAGTGAGGGCGAGAACGGGCGTACCGTCGCCGGCTGCACGGATTTCGCGGAGGAACGTCCGCCCGTCCATAATAGGCATGTTCAGGTCGAGGACGATGGCGGAATACGGGTGCGAACGTACGAGTTCGAGCGCTTCTTTGCCCGTAACGGCTTCGTCGGATTCCATCCCGGCCAACTTGAGAAACGCGCGGACGTTCGCGCGGAGTTTCGGGTGGTCGTCTACTACGAGGATTCGCATGCGCGTTTTATTATCTGTACGTTCATAGAATACCCATCGGATAAGCATAACCAAGGGGGTTTTGAATAAACTCGACGCATTTCAAGCATGCTTAAACTTCGTGGTACATGATGCTTGCGCCACCGGAAATACCCAGTGGGCACAATCGCGTTTATCCATTCAATTTCCATACTATGAACGCAAAACAGAAAAAGATGGCCATGGCCGCAGCCGCCGTCATCATCGCCGTTCCCGCAATCGGGTTCGCCGCCGCAAGCACCTCGACCGGATCTTCCGTCGTAAACAATGCCTTCCGCGAAATGCGCGGAGGATCCGGATCCCATATGGGAGAAGGACGCGGAATGCGCGGAGGGAACTTCGGAGGCATGATGGGCGGAGAAGCAGGAATGCTCGGGAACGAGAAAATCCGCGCAGCCCTCGTCGCGAGCGGAGTAACTCTTCCCACCGCGGACGAAGCGAAGGCCTTCCAGGAAAAAATGAAGACCGCTCGCGAAGCCGAAGCGAAACTCGCCGACGCGGACAAGGCAACGCTCAAGACCATGCGCGACGCCACCCAGGAAAAGATCAAGACGATCCGCGAGGAAGCCGCCAAGGCGGAACGGGATTACCTCCGTTCGAAGGGCGTAATCCTTCCGACCGAAGAGGAAATCGCGAAGATGCGAGACACCATGGAGAAGGCCGGAGAAGTTCTCCGTGCGCAGCACCCGAACTTCGGAAAGGAACGTAACGAAAGCCGCGAAGGCGGACGCGGACACGGAATGCGCGGAGGCATGCGCGGCGGAATGGGAATGGGCTTCGGCCACTCCGATGACGCCGACGACGTACCTCCGGCAGATCAGACCGCTCCGGCAAACGGCGCGGCAGCCTCCACCGGAAACGCACAGTAATCTCGTTGCCGAATAAGAGGAACCGCCCGAAAGGGCGGTTTTTTTTTGTGAAATGCGGGAGCGAGGTAAAAAAATATTCCGAAAAATTCAAACTCCCCTCAAGTACGCCCCATAAGATACCCATATCGCCCCAGGAGGGGCGTACGATCCTTACCTTTTGAATTTCACCGCATATGAAAAAGCAGGCACTCTCCGCCCTCGTCCTCGTCGGACTCGGCATGGCATCTTCCCAGGCGTTCGCCGACAACGGCACCGCCGCGACCGCTACCGAACGTCCGGCTCACCGGATGGGAACCGGCGCCCTGAACGAAAACGCGAACCGAAAGGAAGGCCGCGGACAAGAATACAAAGAATTCCTCCGTACCGACCTCACCGCCTCGGAAACCGCGACCCTTACTGGCGCGATCGAATTGAACCGCACTTCCATGAAAGCCCTCATGGATTCGCTGAAAGCGGGCACGCTTACCCAAGCCGATTTCGACACGCAGGCGAAAGCCCTCCGCGAATCCCTGAAAAACGTGATCGTAACGTACGTTCAATCGGACAAGGTCGCCGATTTCTACGCGGAATTCGCCAAGGTTCCGACGGCTCCGCAAAATGGAAACGAGGCGCGCAAAACGGATAAAAACGGTACCTTTGTCGCCGACGCTCCGACGAAGGCCGCGAAGAAAACCTCGTACCTGCCCTCGAACATCGGGACGTCCCTCGACGCCAAGCTCGCCGCCTACTCCAACGACACCGACAGGAAGGCTTGGCTCGACGCGGTAATCGGAAAGGTCGAGACGATGGAATCGAAAGCGAAGAAGACTAAAACGAAGGCGCTTCTCCAGGAATTCAAAACCCTCCTCCAAGAGAAGATCGACGCGCTCGACGACAGCGTCAGCACGGACGATTCGGAAAGCATCGACGCCATCTTCCAGTAGTCGGAAAGCCGACGACGAAAACCCGCCGAAAAATCGGCGGGTTTTCAATTTCTCTTAAGATTCGAAGTGGTAGGCTATCCGCGTCTTCACCGAAGACGTCCTAATTTTCACCCTTTCCACATATGGCAGCAAAGAAAACGACGGCCGCAGCGGCCATGATCCTCGCGGGTATCGCCTTCACGGCGGCTTCCGCTTACGCTGACGAAAACGAATCCCAGGACCAGCAAGGCCAGGAACAGGAAATGCGCCAAGGCGGCGGCATGATGCGCCAAGGCGGCGGACACGAAGGAGGAATGCGTCAGGAACGCTCCGGACGCGGTTCCATGGAACGGCGCGGAGGCGGTGGACTCAACGAAGCGTACCTCCGTAC
>JASDUA010000068.1:1416-3501 GCA_041891375.1 Patescibacteria group bacterium | reverse complement strand
GAAGACGACGGTAGCGAAGAGCAGGGTGAAGATGATCGAGCTCGCGAACGGGACGGTGAGAACCGCGATGGAATTGCGGAGGCTTTCGAAGATGCCCGGGACGTATCCGATGAAGAAGAGCATGAGCGGACCTCCGGCCCAGAAGAGGTGGTTCTGGATGAGGTAGCCCGTCTTACGAAACTTTTCTCCGAACGGGATGTCGGAACGGCTCGCGAATTCGGGGATGACGTATTCTACGTCGGTACAGCCCCAAGACCAGCGGCGCAGCTGCTTGTACTGCGATTTGACCGTGCGTCCGAAGGTTTCTTCTTCTACGACGTCCATCTTGCAGACGGCCGGAACGTTGACGATGCGGAAGTGGGAACCCCAGGCGAAGTAGCTCCTCCAGTATTGGAGACCGTCTTCGACGATGGAGGTGAGCGACCAGTAGTTCGACTTGCGAAGGCAGTGGAGCGTTTGGCCGTAGACCGCGAAGTTGCGGTAGAATTCGGGATTCTGGGATTCGAAAAGTTGCCAGATGGTCGTTCCGATAGCGATGAGGCGGGCGAAGAACGTCCCCTTCGTCCAGTTGTTGGAGTAGACCGGGGTGTACTGGTAGATGGCCTGGTCGCGGTATTCGGTGACGAGGAACTTGTAGGTGACGATGGAGAAGAAGTTTTTTTCGACGAGCGTGTCGGTATCGATGGTCGAGACGAACGTGAGGTGCGGATCGAGCTTCGCCATTTTTTCGTATTCCTTGATGGCGTGCGTGATGTTCGACCCCTTTACGCGGCCTTCGCCCGGAATGCCGTCCGGGTGGACGACGTTCACGATCTCGATCTTGGACTTCTTGAACTTCGCGATGATTTTCGCGGCGTTGGCTTCGGCGTCCGGTACGCGGGATTCGGTCGCGAGGAGGACGGTGACGTTTTCTAAAAACGGATAGTCGTTCGCGGCGATGGCGGCGACGTTCTCTTCGATGACGTCGTAAGGTTCCGTGAAGATCGGGACGATGACCACGTGCTTGACCGAAGACGCTTCCGCCTGCATGATCTCGCTCTCGCGGAAATCGGTTTTGTTGAACCGGAGAAGCGTGAGGTAGGACGAAAGGACGAAGTAGTACGATTCGAAAACCTTCACCGTCCAGTACGAGATGCAGAACGCGCTGAAGAAGAGCCCCGCCTTGGGGTTGATCTTGACGAGGACGATCGGGAGCAGGAAGATGAGGATGAGCCCGAAGCCCGGAATCTTGGAGAGGAAGCCGGACGTGAGGTAGAACGGCGTTTTGTTGCTGGTTTCTTTCCGCATGGAGTGGGGGATTGGAGAACCGTTTTTGACGGCCTCGGAAAACGGTTGCCATCATATCCGAAAATGGCCGAATTCAAGTTTGGCTCTTTCCGCTTTTCGTTTAGGATGGACGCCGTTTTTAGATGCCCGATCCGCGTTGGGCGAACCGATATCCGATGGATTCCAAATTCGCGCTCTCCACCTACGCTTTCCACTTGCCCGACGATCGAATCGCCCAGGTCGCTTCGCATCCGCCGGAGAGCGCCAAAATGCTCAAATTTTCGCGCGAGGCCGACGACGTTTCGAACCGCGGGGATTTCGAAGACCTCCGTTTTTCGGACATGCCGGATTTGGCTAGCGACGACCGATTGTTTTTCTTCAACGATACCCGGGTCATCCCGTCCCGCGTGGCGTTCGAATCCGCGACGTTTACGAACAAAGACGGCTTCCGCCGCGAGAAAGAAGGCGAGATATTCTTCCTTAGGGAATTGGGGACCGACTCCCGCTTCGAGGCTCTCGTCTTTCCTGGCGCGGCTTTTTCTGTCGGCTCGAAGATCGAGCTCGGCGGTTTCGCGCTCGAGGTTGAATCCAAAGTGCCGGACGGGCGCGTCTTGAAAATCGTATCTGGCGGTTCGGTCCACGATTTCCTCCACGCTCTCGGCAAACTCCCTCTTCCGCCGTATGTTGATTACAGCGACGAAAAGGTCCTCGACTACCAGACCGAATTCGGCAAAAAAGAAGGATCGCTCGCCGCTCCTACCGCTTCGCTCCATTTCACCGAAGCCCTCATTTCCAAGTTGCGCGAGAACGGCTCTTCGG
>JASDUA010000068.1:0-1406 GCA_041891375.1 Patescibacteria group bacterium | reverse complement strand
GCTCGCAGCCAAGGGCGTCAAAGAGGCCTATATCACGCTGCACGTCGGTCTCGGTACGTTCAAGCCCGTCCGGGTGGCGGACATCCGCGAACACGAGATGCATCCCGAATATTTCGAGGTTCCCGCATCTGCGTTTTCCGACGTGGTCGCCGCGAAACTCGAAGGCCGCAAGGTCGTGGGCGTAGGCACTACCGTCATCCGCACGCTCGAATCCCTCGCGTACGTTTGGCGTGAAATCGTCGCGCGTTCGGTTGCGGGAGAATCCGATTCCTCCGTCTTTTTGTCGAAATTCGGTTCGGACGTTTCTTCGTTTTGGAACGGTGCCGCCGAAAGTCTCGACGCCTCGTACCGGCCGGTCGAAGTCTTCTCCGTCAATTCAACGGGCGTATCCTGAACGACCAGGCTTTTTCTCATGCCGGGTTCGAAATTCCGCGCGGTCGACGAAATCGTGACGAACTTCCATCTGCCCGAGAGTACGCTCCTCGTGCTCGTTTCGGCGTTCGCGGGCATTGAAAAAGCGCGTGCCGCTTACGAACACGCGCTTTCGAACGGATACCGCTTCTACAGTTTTTGAGACGGGATGTGGATTTCCTAGCGGACGAGCTTACGAATCGTCATCCAGCTTAGGTTCCTACCAAAGCGTTTGGTTCGTCGGAACGCAATTTCCTACGCTGTCGGTCGTGGTTCATCACCAGTAGGATTGGTACGATTTGTACGTATTGCCCGTCGTTCAGTTGTTGGGAGAAGCGATGGCGCGTCCGTAGGTTTTTCCGTTTCTCTGCAGAGTGAGCACCATGTCGTACCAAGACGCGAGATACGATCCGCATTGGTCGCTATTGCCCGTTCCTTTGTACAGTTCGGCGTTCGTGATGATGTCGGTATTGAGCGAGAAGGTCTGGTGGTACGCCGCGCATTCTACCGAAGTGGGGTTGTACGTGATGTCGACGTTCGGCATCTTGACGCAGACGGTCTCCTTTTTCGTCTGGTTGTTCACGTAGAAAATGACGTTTTTCAAATTCGCGTACCAGGAATAGCTGCTTCCGTACGAAAGCACTCACGGTATTTGGTCGAAGTCGTTCGCGTTCGTCCAGTACGCGTTGTCCGTAAAATATTTGCACGTTGACGTCGCCGGCATCGGTCGGCAATACGCCGCCGGGAAATACGTCCAACCGGATCCGGCGCTTACGTCGCAGTACGCTTCGTACGGACTGTCGCCGCCCGCGCCGTCCGAGTCGATCCAATATCGTCCGTCTTTGAACGCCGATCACGATGCGGTCACGCTTCCCGTGAGGAAATACGTTCCGGAATTCGTAAGGAGATCAAGGCAGGACGTAGGGTATTTCTTCGCGTTCGCCGAGGTGAAATATGCCCACGAGCTTCCGTCGGAAGCCCAGTTCGGATAGGTT
>JASDUA010000067.1:0-3506 GCA_041891375.1 Patescibacteria group bacterium | reverse complement strand
CTTCGGAATGGTCGCCATCGAATCGATGGCCGCATGAGTCCCCGTTATCGGCGCCTTTTCCTGAGGCATCAAAGAAACCGTGTTGGCCGACGAGACCGGCGTATTCGTTCCGGAAGTCTTCTCCATGGACGACCTGAAGAACGCCGTTGCCGAAATGACGCCCAAGCGCGCTCTCTCGATGAGGTCCGCCTGTTTGAAACGTGCCGCGGAATTCGGAAGGGAACGCTTCGAAAGGGAAGTGCGTTCGTCGTTTTCCAAATAGGCGCGCTCCCTCCGTTTTTTGCAAGTTTCGGAAACATGTGGTCTAATCTTTGGGTTACGACCTTACCGTTTCGAAATGCTCGTTCCCGATTCCGCTTCGACCGAAGCCGTTTCCGTTCCTTCTTCCAAAGAGGAGAAACTCCGCGCCTCCGTGGATTTTTACCAGACCGCAAGCTTGCCGGACATCCTTTCTTCCCTTTCGAAATTCGAAGGCGACGTCTTGCATATGAAGGATTCGAGCGTGCTCGAGCATAATTCTTGAGCGGTTTCCAAGATCGTCTTCGCCCGCATCTGTGCGGCCAATCCGAGAATTGCCCAGCGCTACGACGACGGACGACTCGTGAGGAAGATGCCTGGCACCCAGGCGCTCGATTTCGACATCATGAGCAAGTGGCCTTCCGGATGAGACGCCATTCAAGTGCTCCACGTCTACCATTCGGCAGAAGACGGCACTTTCGTTCGAGACGTGTACCACATCGATCCTTCGGGGAACGCGAAATTCCACTCGTTCGTAACGCAGGACGCGGATCAGAGTTTTGAGGCTGACGTGGATTTGGCAATCGCGCACGGACGCATGAAAGAACCGAAAATGTCGGATTACTCAGGCACTCTCCCTCCGACTGTGTACGATCCCCTTTCCCATACCGGAAAAGTCCGCGCCACCGTAGGCCGGATAATCGACGGCATTCTCCTTTAGAACGACAAATCCCCCGAATCGGGGGATTTATTATCTTTTCGAAAATCCGTAGTCGGATTGTCAGAATTCCGCGAGGATGTGGGAAACTTCGCCGTGGAACCGGCGGATCTTGTAGGCCAGAAGGTCGTGGAACTGGGTGATGTGTCACCTCGAGAGCGCGCGTACCGCCTGCTTCGACGTCCACTCTACCGCTCATTGGGTAGACACGGTCTTGAATTTCTCGCGACTTTCCTGGTATTTCCGAAGGTATTCGCAATCTTCTTTCAATCTTCGGGCGCTTTCTTTGAGTTCTTCCGCCGCGGTTCTCGCATGGGGCTTTTTTCTGGCCGCCGATTCGAGCGCGTCCATGGCGCGGTTCACGTATTCGAGCGCGATTCTCGCCGATTCGCGGAATCCGTATTCGTTGAAAGACAGAAGCGCGAGACGGTGCATTTCGCGTCACTGGAACGGTTCCGATATCGCCCGGCGCTGCTCCGGTATGGCTTCGGTACTTGTTTTCACGTGCCGATTATCTCCGTTTCGGCATTTCGAATCAAGGCTCGAACGTGGTTTTTTTCTGAAGACCGCCCGCGACCGGCCCCGGAGTTGGCCGTTTGAGGCGCTTTCCTTTGACCGGCAAGCGGTTTCCGATAGAATCCACCGCGTTTCAGCAACCCATCAACATGTCCAAATCCATCCGCAATTTCTGCATCATCGCGCATATCGACCACGGAAAGTCCACTTTGGCCGACCGTTTGATCGAAATCACCGGTGCCATGCAGAAGCGCGACATGCGCGCCCAGACCCTCGATACCATGGATATCGAACAGGAACGCGGCATCACCATCAAGCTCACGCCGGTCCGCATGGAATGGAAGGGCGTCGAATGCAACCTCATCGACACCCCGGGGCACGTCGACTTCCAGTATGAAGTCAGCCGATCCCTCGCTTCCGTAGAAGGCGCGGTTCTCGTCGTCGACGCCACCCAGGGTATCGAAGCGCAGACCCTTTCCAACGTCTATCTCGCCCTCGAGAACGACTTGGCCATCATTCCGGTCTTGAACAAGATCGACCTCCCGTCCGCCGACGTCGACCGAGTTTCCAAAGAAGTCTGCTCGCTTCTCGGTTGCGATCCTTCCGAAATCATTCCGGTTTCCGCGAAGACCGGACAGAACGTCGAATCCATTCTCGACGCCATCGTCGAGCGTTTTCCGGAACCCAAGAAACTCGATCGCGAGTCCAAACTCGTTCCCAACGCTTCCGACAAGGCCGAATCCGGCGCGGTGAAGGCGCTCATTTTCGACTCTCAGTACGATACCTACAAGGGCGTCGTCATCTACGTAAAGCTCTTCTCGGGTACCATCAAGAAGGGCGACAATCTCGAACTCATCCATACCGGTTCGAAGATGGAAGCGCTCGAAGTGGGTTGCTTCCGTCCGAAGTACGACCCTATCGGCATCATCGAAGAAGGCGAAATCGGCTACGTCGTCACCGGCCTCAAAACCGTCGCGGAAGCGAAGGTGGGCGATACGCTCTTCAGGGGCGCGGCAGACCGCAAGGTGCCGATCGACGGTTTCAAGCGCATCACCCCGTTCGTCTTCGCCGGAGTGTATCCGGTAGATACCGACGAATACCCCAAACTGAAAGACTCGCTCGACAAGCTCATGCTGAACGACTCTTCGCTTTCGACCGAAAACGAAGTTTCCCCGGCGCTCGGGCACGGTTTCCGTTGCGGATTCCTCGGGCTTCTCCACCTCGACATCGTTAAGGAACGCCTCTGGCGCGAATTCGACATGGACGTCATCATGACCTCGCCCCAGGTGACCTACCGCGTCCTCATCGCCGGAGACAAGGTGGCGGATTATCCGCGCAACCGCCCGGAGCTCATCCAGCACGAAACCAAGACCGCGACGGCCATCTACGTTTCCAATCCCGAAGACTTGCCGAAGCCGGGCAACCTCATCCACATCGAGGAACCCATCGCCAAGATCGAAATCATCACCCCGAGCGACTACGTCGGCGGGCTCATGCAGCTTTGTCAGGAACGCCGCGGACGCTTCAAGGCCCAGCACTACCTCGATTCGAACCGGGTCGTGATGACCTATGAAATCCCCATGGCCGAACTCGTGGGCGACTTCTACGATGACCTCAAGAGCATTTCTTCCGGCTACGGTTCGCTTTCGTACGAATTCCTCCGCTACGAAATGGACGACTTGCACCGCCTCGACATCCTCGTCGCTGGAGAAAAAGTCGACGCGTTCTCGATGATCGTCCACTCCGGACGCGCGCGCACCCTCGGCGGGAACATCTGCCGCAAACTCAAGGACAACATCCCCAAGGCGCAGTTCGCCATCGCCATCCAGGCGGCGCTCGGCAACACGGTCATCGCCCGCGAAGACCTCTCGGCGCTCCGTAAGGACGTTACCGCCAAGCTCTACGGTGGCGACATCTCCCGCAAGCGCAAGCTTCTCGAAAAGCAGAAGGAAGGTAAGAAAAAAATGAAGCAGTTCGGACGCGTTTCGATTCCTTCGGAAACGTTCGTGAACATCCTGAAGAAATAACGGACTCG
>JASDUA010000066.1:0-3510 GCA_041891375.1 Patescibacteria group bacterium | reverse complement strand
CCGCATAGCCCTCGGCGAAATCGCCAAGAGCGTCCGCGTGCGGAACTTCTTCTTCTCCGGAGGCGGAAACACCGAACTCCTTCGGACCGCTTTCGCTGAAAAATACGACCCCACGGATTCCCGCAAGGTTTCCACTCTTCCTGGCGCGTTCGAGGATTCCGATCCGTCCTACGCCCTCTGCGAAGCCGTGGCCGTATGCGCCAAAGAGTTCGTATCGCTGCGCAAAGACCCCATCGCCCGCATACTCCGTTACGTAATCTACCGGTATGAATAAGCGCCGGATTCCGCTCTCGCAACACGACAACCTCCTCGACGTCATCGAGAAGGTGTCGCTTTTTCCGGACGCGATCGTAACGCTCGAAACCGAGTCGTGCCCGGCGATTTCGAATTTCATCTCTTTCCGAATCCTCCTTTCGCGTTTTCCGGATAGGAAGTTCCAGATCGTCACGTCCGAACGCCGTCTCAAGCGCATCGCCGATTCCCTGGGGGTCCGAACGTTTTCCAAAAACGGCGACCTCGAGTTCGAAACCGCCTACGCGGAAAAGAACCTCCTCAAGCACAACTTCACGTTTTTCGAATACCTCGCCTACGAGATGCGGAAATTCTTCTCGTATATCGCGTTCCGCTTCCAGAAGCGCCAGAAGGTCTACAAAGGACGTAAGGCTGCCCGGGATTCCGGCGCGCTCCTTTTGGTCCTCGGGCTCGTCATCTCGCTCTCGCTCCTCGCGTTCATCTTCTACTTCGCGGTTTCCCGGACCTACGTCTACATCACCCCGGAGCTTTCGGTACGCACCACCTCGCGCAACCTCGTATTCACCGAGAAGCAGGAAAACACCATCCTCGACACCAAGAACGTCGTCCTCGTGAAGCCGATTCAATACGAGGCGGCGATGGATTATTCGTTCAACGTCGCGACCTACGACACCGGTTCGGTGAAGTCGTCGCACGGAAAGATCGATTTCTACAACGAACTCAATACCGAACAGGTTTTCCGTCCCAATACCCGCCTCGTTACCGAAGACGGTCTCGTGTTCCGCACCACGAGCTGGATCAAGATTCCGCCGACGCGGACGCTTTCCGGAGAGGTCGTCGTAGGGAAGACTGAATCCTCGGTCTACGCAGACATTTACGACCTGAAATGAGACCTTATCGGCGTGCGCGGAAACATCGCCGAAGGAACCGTGCTTTCGGCTCCGGGTCTCAAATTCAACCGAGACAAGATTTACGCCAAGACGAAGGAAGCCTTCCGCGACGGACAGGATCCCACCGTCAAAATCGTCACCGCTCCGGAACTCGCCAAGTTCAAGGGAATCCTCGCCGAAAAGCTCCGCATGAAGGCCATCGACGGGCTCAAATCCAAGATCAAGGACACGAACGCGCAGTTCGGTTCGACCTACGACATCATTCCGATCGACGACAACATCAAGTACTCCGAACCCGTCATCACGACCGGTAGCGGAATGGGGGTGGGGGCGAAACGTTCCGACGTCGCGCTTTCCGGAAAAGCCTCGGCTTCCGCCTACGTGTACGACAAAGGCGCGGCCGTGTCGTACTTGGGCGGCATCCTCCGTGACAACCTCCTGTACGGAACCGAAAAGCTCCACACCGTCAATTCGGATTCCTTCCGCATTACCAACGTCCTCTTCCGCGCGCCCGCCGCTCCGTTCTCGATGAAGGCGACCGCCGAACTCGACGCGAGCATTTCATACAACTTCGAAGATCCTACGAACAACCTCACGAAGAAGCTCAAGAACCTCATTGTCGGAACGACCGAAAAAGAAGCGACTTCCATCCTTTTGAACGACGGCAACGTCGCGGGCGTCAAACTCCGCTTCTCGCCGTTCTGGCTCACGCGCGTTTCTTCGAACCCGGATTCCATCGAATTCATCATCGAGAAGTAATGCTCATCCTCGCGTTCGAAACCTCCTGTGACGACACTTCGGTGGCCGTGTTCCGCGATACGGCCCTTTTGTCGCTCGTGACGGTCAGCCAAATCGCCGAGCACACCAAGACTTCCGGAGTCGTGCCCGAAGTCGCGGCCCGACTGCACGCCAATAACGCCCTCGGCGCGCTCGAGGACGCGCTTTCGAAAGCGGGCGTCGAATTGAACCAGATCGACGCCGTCGCCTGTACGGCCAATCCCGGGCTCGTGACGTCGCTTTTGGTGGGGAAGACCGTCGCTAAAACCCTCGCGGAAACGTTGAAGAAACCGCTTCTCTGGATCGACCATATCGAGGCGCACATGTTCGCCAACTTCTTGGAACGCGACGAATCCGAAATCCGCTTTCCGGCGGTTTGCCTGACGGTTTCGGGCGGACATAACGAAATCTACCTCTGGAAGTCGAAATTCGAGCGGGAACTCTTGGGCGAAACCATCGACGACGCGGCGGGGGAGGCCTTCGACAAGGTCGCCAAGGCCATGGGGCTCGGGTTCCCGGGCGGACCCGTCATTTCGAAGCTCGCTTCCGAATACGGAGGCCCGTTCCGTGGAATCTTTCCGGTAGTGACGCTGTCGAAAGACTCGCTCGATTTCTCGTTCTCGGGCTTGAAAACTGCGGTGAAGCGGGAAATCGACCGGAGACTGGCGCTGAGTTTGGACGACATGCGCGAAATCGCGTTCGAATTCGAACGTACCGTCGCGGAAATCCTCTCGAAGAAACTGTTCCTCGCCGCACAGACCGTCGGAGTCCGCAACCTCATCCTCGCAGGAGGCGTGAGTTCGAACGATTTCCTGAAAAAAACCATTGCCGAAAGGGCTGCCAAAGAAGGCTTCGGCTTTCTCGCCCCCGTCTCGAAAACCTACTCCCAGGACAATGCCGCGATGGTGGGCATCCTCGCGTACTACCGTCTTGCTTTCGAATAGAAAGCGGTTATCCTATCCGGGCTTTATTTTTTCGTTTCTCAAAAACATGCCGAAAAAGAACGCCACCCTCGCACCGGAAGAAACTTTGACCTCTTCCGCGACCGAAGGTTCCGCTTGCTCCAACGCAAAGTGCGGCGGTTGCACCGGTTTCCGTATCTGGTCCGCCGTATTCGTAGTGGTTCTCGCACAGGTCGCATCGACCGCTTTCTTCTCGGATTACACCGCTAAGAACACTGCCGCGAAGATGCAGGAATTCGAGTACTCCCAACGCGGAGGAAAGGAAACCTTCGACCTTCTCAACAAGGCCCAGGTTCTCCAGCTCAAGGGGCAGATCGATCAAATCAAGGCGTACGTCGAAAGCGCCGAAAAGAACGGCGGTGCCAAGACCGATTCCGCTACCACCCCGTCGGCAGAACTCAAGACCATGCCGAAGGAAGAAGTCGAAGCCATCAAGAAGACCTCGTTCTTCAAGGGTAAGGAAGGCGCTACCGTAATCGCCGTGGAATACACCGATCCGGAATGCCCGTTCTGCATCCGCCAGACCAAGGACGGTATCATCTCGAAGCTTCTCGAAAAGTACGACGGAAAACTCCAGGCCGCACACAAGGTATTCCGCGCCGTTCCGCACCCGGGTGCCGACCCGAAGT
>JASDUA010000065.1:2700-3512 GCA_041891375.1 Patescibacteria group bacterium | reverse complement strand
TCTTCCGAGGGAGCGTATCCGGTAACCCTCGTAGTCACTGATTCCGAGGGCAGCCGCGCCATCGCCAAACTCGTCGTTTCCGTTTCGGCAAATCCGGATCTCGACGGCGACGGACTCCTGAACGCTGACGATTCCTGTCCTTTGGTATACTGACCGGCTTCCAATACGGGTTGTCCTTCCGTTTTGGAATTTTCCTCGGTTTCGAACTCTTCCGTTTTCGGAATCGGTGGGGCGAGCCTTTCTCTGGAAGGGGTAGGAGGGAAGTGCCTCTATTCCTATGCGGCCCCCAAAGGCGCGGTTTTCGGCAAGGCTTCCTGCACTTCTTGCCCTTGCGCGTACGACGTGGATTTCCTTTCCGACGCTCGTCATTGCGACCTGCTTTTCCCCGCGATCCTCTCGCAGGATAAGAAGAACGTGTTCGGGCGCTGATCCATTTTCGAACTGCGGTAGTCCGGGCGCGACCCTTGATAAAAGTTTAAGATAGGTTAGCATCGTGCGAACCTATCTTTTCAATTCCGTTTCGAATGAAACCCGTTTTCGAAACCTCGGCAAGAACGAAGGTCAGCGACTCCGTTTCCGAGCGCGTGCTGCGCGTATTGCGGAAGGCTTCTTCCCGCCGCTGGTCATGATTCACTTTGGCCGAACTCATCGTCGTAGTAACCGTTCTCGCCATCCTCGCGGCGATCGGTTTTCTGGCTTTGTCCGGGTATTCGCAGGATGCCAAAGACTCCGCCGCGAAGGCGAACGTCCGTTCGGTCCTTACCGCGATCCGGTCGGAAGCCGCCCTTACCAACAATTCGCCCCGGCGTTAC
>JASDUA010000065.1:0-2690 GCA_041891375.1 Patescibacteria group bacterium | reverse complement strand
TACCGGGGTGGCGTTGTCCGGAGCGTTCATAGAATTTTCTGGAAAACAGGTATATCTCACCGGCGGCGCCTGGAACGCTCCGGGTACGAACTACTCGGCCGGAAATCCCGATTGGGCGGCATTAAAGCTCGATCCCTCGAAATTCCGCACTTCGACGGTGCCGTTTGGGTTTTTCGATTCGGCACTCGCCGCCTACGATCCGAAAACCGTCATCATCGGTGCGGCCGATGCCATGGACGTTTCTTCCGCCGGCATGTCCAGGGCGCGTCCGCTTCTTCAGGGCGCGGCGATTCTTTCGAACGGCGTCGCATACGTAACCGGAGACGTTCCCACCCTGAACAGTTCCACTGGCGCGTCCCTTAGCCTCATTCGCGATCCCGCGAAAGCTTCCTCGACCTGATCCTTGGTCGATGCGGCCCAATCGCTCGTTCCCGCTTCGTCCGTCTCTGGTCCGACCGGATACTCGTTGTCCAATTCCATCCGTCTGGATTCCGCGAAAGGCGGATATCTGAGCAAAACCCCTCCGGCAGGAGGAAGTCTCACGACTTGGACGATGAGCTTCTGGACGAAGCGCGCCAAACTCGGTACCGCTCAGGAATTTTTCGGAGCGCTCGCGGGCGTCGGCGCGACGACGGAATTCTGAATCAACGCTTCCGACCAGTTCTTCCTCGCTTGGAATTCCTACAATACGTACACGAGCTCGGCTATGTTCCGCGATCCCGCGGCGTTTTACCACATCGTCGTAACGTGGGACACTACCAATCCGACCTCCTCGGACCGCGCCCGCATTTACGTGAACGGTAAGCGTCTCCCCGTCATCCTTTCCGGTTCCGATCCCTCTCCGTGACTTGCTTCGTATTGGAACTCTTCCTCTTATTCCAATACCATCGGCAGATACGGTTCGATAAATTACGACGGACTCATGTCCGCCGTCGATTTCGTCGACGGGCAAGCACTCGACGCTTCTTCATTCTGAGAGGCGGATCCGGCTTCCGGTTCCTGGAGGCCAAAGCAGTTCGCCGGAGTTTACGGAACCGGCGGTTACCGTCTCGATTTCTCCAGCGGAGCGACGGTCGCTTCTCTCTGAGCGGACGCCTCCGGAAAGGGGAACTCGTTCACTCCTTCAGCGTGAGTCGACCTCAACGACCGTTTGTCCGATTCTCCGACCAACAATTTCGCCACGCTCAATCCGCTCGATTGGAATTCGTCCATTCCTACGATTTCCCTGGGCAATCTCAAGATTTCCGCGAACGCCGCCGCCCACCAGATGACCAGGGCGACCCAAGCGTTTCCGAAGACCGGAAAATGGTATTGGGAAGCCGTGACCAACACGACCGCGTCCGCCTACTCCGTGCACGTAGTCGGCGTAGCTTCGACGACTATGGGAGCGTCATGACCCATGAAAACCAGTACCGCGTACCTGAACAATTACGGTCAGGCCGGCAATCAGAACAATCTTTCGTTTTCCAGCGGATCAAGCGTGAACGTTCAGACCGTAAACGCCTGATATTCGCAAACCTCGTGAGACGTGTTGAGGTTCGCCTACGATGCCGATAGCGGAAAATACTGGCTAGGCGTCAATAACAACTGGTTCGGCGCTTCGGGCGCGTTCGACGGCAATCCTTCGGCATGAACGAATCCCGTGGATACGCTCTCGGGCGAATATTCCTGGACCGCGTATTCCGCTCCGTACGGCGCGCAGTCGGAGACCTTCAACTTCTGACAGGGCGGGGTTTCCGGTACCGTTTACGATTCGTCCGCCGGCGGCTCCTTCAATTACGCCCCGCCTTCGGGATTCAAAGCGTTGTCGACGGCGAACCAGCCAGCACCGGCGATAGCGAATCCCTCGCAGTATTTCGGCATCGTAACCTAGACGGGCAACGGCACGACGCAGAATATCGGAGGATTGGGCTTCCAGCCCGATTTGGTTTGGGGAAAGGCGCGTAACGCGGTCGACTCTAACTGGCTCATCGACGCCGTTCGTTGACCGAACAAGATTTTGAAATCGGATTCCAATCTCTGAGAATCCACCGCGTCCACGGTAACGTCGTTCAATGCCGACGGGTTCTCGACGGACGTGAACGTCAACCAGGCAGGAAGGACCTTCGTCGCTTGGAATTGGAAAAAGGGGTCGCTCCCCGGATTCGACATCGTCACGTATTCCGGCGACGGTTCGAACACCCGGCAAATTGCCCATTCCCTCGGTTCCCAGCCCGCGATGTATTTCACGAAGAACCTCGACGGGTACAATAAAACGATGGGGTTTAACGACTGGTCGACGTACCACAAGTCCATCAACCAGTCGGGTGCTTCGAATACCAATGGGCCCTGGTGCGCTTGGCTTCATCAGACGGCTGCCCCGGCGTCTGGTGCCGGCGGTTTCGACGGCGTTCCCAACGCTTCCGTGTTCTATCCCAATCAGACCGCGTACGACAACGTTTCCTGAAAGACGTACGTAGCGTATCTTTGGTCTGAGGTCCCGGGTTTCTCGAAATTCTGATCGTACGTGGGGAACGGCAGCTCCAACGGACCGTTCTTGAATCTCGGATTCCGTCCCAAGTACCTGATGGTCAAGAACGCCACTCGAGCGGGCACCCGCTGGATAGTTTTCGATTCCGCAAGAAGTCCGTCGAATCCCATGTATTCCGCAATCCATCCCAACTACGACATCGTGGAAGACAACTCCACGT
>JASDUA010000064.1:2368-3537 GCA_041891375.1 Patescibacteria group bacterium | reverse complement strand
TGCTTCCGATCAACATGGTGAAGGTTAAGCAGTACATCGGAGAGAGCTACGGGCTCATCCTCGTCGTCGGACCGACCGGCTCGGGAAAATCCACTACGCTCTATTCGATGCTTTCGAGCTTCGATACGGAAGACCGCAACATCTCCACCCTCGAAGACCCGGTGGAATACCGCATTCCGGGAGTCAACCACACGCAGATCAACCCGCAGATCGGATTCTCTTTCGCGGACGGGCTCCGCTCGCTCCTCCGCCAGGATCCGGACATCGTGATGGTTTGAGAAATCCGCGACTCCGAAACCGCGCATTTGGCCGTGGAAGCGTCGATTACGGGACATTTGGTCTTCTCGACCATCCACGCCAATTCGACCGTCAACACCCTCCAGCGCCTCACGAACCTGGGCATCGATCCCCTTTTGGTCGTATCCTCGCTCAAGCTCATCATCTCGCAGCGCCTCGCCCGCACGCTCTGCCCGCACTGCAAGGTGGCCTACAAACCCGAAGAGCCTATCCGCGCGAACATCGTGAAGCGCATCGGCCGGTACGTGACCGACAAGGAGAATTTCATGCTCTACCGCGCGAACCCCACGGGTTGTGAAAAGTGTGGCGGCAAAGGCCACAAGGGGCGTACCGGTTTCTTCGAAGTGCTCGAAATGACCGAAAACCTCGAAAAGATGGTGCTCGCCAAAGCGTCGAAAAACCAGCTCGAAGTCCAGGCTATCGGCGACGGGATGGTCTCGATGGGAGACGATGCCCTCCTCAAAGCCATCCTCGGGGAAGTCAGCCTGGAAGAGGTTCTCCAAGTATTGGGCACATAAGCGGAATGGCCGTCAAGGGGGAATGCGGCAAAATATTGGCGACGCCCGCCGCGGTATGGTAATATGAATCCAGTAAGGGGAAAACCCTTCGGACGGAATTATCCAAGAATCCACCCGATGCCGAACACCGAACTCACCCGGCTCATGGAATTATCCGCGATCCACCCGGACGACCGTCCGGAAGTCGAAAGGATATTCGATTGCCTCACGGAAGAACGCCGAATGGCGGTACTTACCGACTGGCCCCGCATGGCCGAACGCATCAAGCGCAACCGCGAAGCGGTGGAAGAGCAGAAACGCCTGCTCCTTGCGAACGCCGTGTCGAAACTCTCCGAAGACCTTTCCGCCTACAAC
>JASDUA010000064.1:1876-2358 GCA_041891375.1 Patescibacteria group bacterium | reverse complement strand
GCCTACAACCACGGCATCGTCTCCCGAGACATGAAGCACGACCTCGAAGAACTCCGACGCGAGGGCTTCACCCAGGCATAAACCGAAAAATCCAAAAAAAATCCCTAAAACAAATACCATGGCCAGCAACGTTCTCGAAAGCCACTTCGGCACTCCGAACCCCGACGAACTCCGCGAACACACGGCGAAGGAACTCGACAAAATGGGTTCCGTCGACGCTTTCTTCGACCGCCTCGTAAAGAACTACGATCTTCCCGCCGAATACGTTGCCACCGTAAAGGGCGATTCGGGCATCCGCAGGGAGATCGCGTTCGCCCTCGCCGAGAACTACGGCACCACCCGCGGCGGCCTCGACGCCCTCCGTATCGAAACCATGGTCAAAGACCGCGGCATCGAATACCGCGAAGCGCTCGCGGCGCTTAAGACCGAAACCGCCTCCAACATCGGCGCCATCCTCGGCGGCACCGAAGCGGCCAACGATT
>JASDUA010000064.1:0-1866 GCA_041891375.1 Patescibacteria group bacterium | reverse complement strand
GCGTAATCCCCTTCCCTCGAAACCAGCAAAAACCCCCGGTGATTCCGGGGGTTTTCCGTAGCCTTACGGCGAACGGCTAGTGCTTGGTTTCCTTGAGCTTGAAAACGACGTGCTTGCGAAGCTTTTTGTCGTACTTGCGGAGTTCGAGCTTTTCGCCTGCCGCGAAATTCTTCTTCTGAACGGTGGTGATGTAACCCATGATGCCCGATTCGGTGGAGATGCAGGACATGTAGGTGCGCTTTCCCTTTGCCATGATGGTTGAGATTAGGTATCGGAGCCGGACGGTAAAACCCGCGCCCCTTCAAAAAGAACGGGGGAAATATATCGGAAAAGGCCGGAATGCCAAATCGATTTTGAAAATCGCCCCTCTCCGCGTACAATCCACGGCGACCGGGCGCGAGGAGCGCCCTTCTTTTTTCGGGCCACGCTTCCCCTTTCGGGCGGCCCGGTAGCATTAAACCCAACACAAAAGTGTTCATCGACGAAGTCGTCGTCACCTTCAAAGCCGGAAAAGGCGGTGACGGCAGCGTTTCCTGGAGGCGCGAAAAATACGTACCCAACGGCGGCCCCTACGGAGGCAACGGTGGTCGCGGAGGCGACGTCGTCCTTTTGGCGACCGAAAACGAAAATACCCTCTCCGATTTCCGCCACACCAAGGTGGTTTCGGCTCAGGTAGGCCAAGGCGGCGCGACCAAGGAAATGCAGGGCGCGTCCGGCGAAGACCGCATCGTGGAGCTTCCGGTAGGAACCATCGTCACCGACGCGGAAACCGGCGAACTCATCTGCGACCTCGACGTCGACGGCATGAAGCACGTCCTCTGTCTTGGAGGCCGCGGAGGCTTCGGCAACGCCCACTTCGCGACTTCGACCCGCCAAGCTCCCAAGTTCGCCGAGCTCGGCGACGTCGGCGAAGTCCGCAAGGTGAAAATGGAACTCAAGCTCGTAGCCGACATCGGTATCATCGGGCTTCCTAACGCCGGAAAGTCGACCTTCATCCAGGCGGTGACTTCGGTCCGCCCCAAGATCGCGGACTACCCGTTCACCACGCTCATCCCGAACTTGGGCGTCATGGAACACAAGGGCAAGGCGCTCGTTCTCGAAGACGTTCCGGGCCTCATTCCGGGCGCTTCCGAAGGCAAGGGCCTCGGAATCCGCTTCCTCAAGCACATCGAACGCACTGAAATGCTCCTCCACCTCTTGGACGCGAGCCAGCTCGAAGCCGTATGGCAGAACTACCGCGACATCCGCAAGGAACTCGAATCGTTCTCCCCGGAAATCGCCGGAAAGCAGGAAACCATCGTCCTCTCCAAGACCGACCTCGTTTCCGACGAAGATCTGAAGGAACTTCTGAAGCAGGCTAAGACCGAACTCCCAGGCAAGAAGGTCTTCACCATGTCCGCCGCGGCGATGATCAAGGTGGAAGAAGTCAAAGACCACCTCATCGCGAGCGCCGAAGGACGCCGCAAGATCCTCGAAACCGAAGACCACGAAGAAGCCGCTGCCGATGCCGAAGCGGCCGAAAGCCGTCGCGTCTACGACCTCAAGAGCAAGAAGATCTCTGACGACCACCCCAAGATCGAACGCAAGTCCCACGAAGAATTCGAGGTGACCGGCGGCCGCATCCAGCAGATCGTCCGCATGACCGAAATGTCCAACCCCGAAGCCGTCGCGCGCGTCTACGACGTCCTCGAAAAGCTCGGCGTCATCCGCAAGGTCCTCTCGGCCATTGAACGCGACGACGGAATCCAAATCCGCGATTCGTACTTCGAAGGCTTCGAAGACGAAGCGTTCAACCCGTACATTTCCATCGAAGGACGCAAGTTCCCGGTGGAAAAGATCATCTTCTCCAAGATGATGAACCAGCAG
>JASDUA010000063.1:0-3682 GCA_041891375.1 Patescibacteria group bacterium | reverse complement strand
GTTCCAGGCGAACAATCTCCTTCCGGTCTTCGCGCTCGGTCTCGAAATGGGCCGCGAACTCCATGACATCGTCACCCACCTTTCCGACGTCCACCCGCAGAAGGGAAGGGGATCCATCCTTAAAGGCATCAAGGAGTCGGTCATCATCGACGGTACGTACAACGGCGGTTTCGCCGCGATGTCCGGCGGAGTCGAATACCTTTCCGAACTCTCCGAAGAATACGCCCGCGTCTTCTTCTTGGGCGACATGCGCGAACTCGGGCCCGATTCCGAAGAAATGCACCAGGAAATCGCCGCGAAGGTTCTCGCCGCGAACCCCGACGCCGTCATCCTCGTTGGGGACGAAATGCGCAAATACGTCCTTCCGATCATTTCGGAAGCCCTCCCGGAGAAGGTGTTCTCCTATTCTTCGAGCCGCGTGGCCGGAACGAAGGTCCGCGAATCCATCGTTTCCATCGAAAAGCCCTCCGTGGTTTTCGCCAAGGGCAGCCAGACCAACATCTACCTCGAAGAAGGCCTGAAAGAGTTCCTTTTCGACCTCCGCGACGCTGAAAAGCTCTGCCGCCAATCGGCCCGCTGGATGAAGATCAAGGCCCACTTCTTCGATACCATCTGCGCCAAAGACTAACCGCGACGCCGAGCCAAAGGGGATTTCTTCGGATATCCCCTTTCTTTTTGCCGTTTTTTGGCTACCATCCGAAGCGTTCCATTTCCTCTACCTATGGCTTTCTGGATCGGCTTCGCGCTGTACAGCACCGTCGTCGCGTTCGTTTGGGGATTCTTCCTCGTCGCCCGCATGCACGTTTCCAAATTTCGCGAGTATTCGCTCTACGTCCCTTCGGCGACGCGCTTCCTCGCGATCTTCCTCCTCGTGATGACGGTCGTCGGTTACGTTGCGGTATTCAACCTTTCGGCAACCAAGAAGACGGAAACCGTCGCCGAACAGACCGCTCAGGAAGAGTACTAAGAATCGTATTTCCCGGTCGGCGTTCCCGCCGTCCGCTTTTTAAGTTATAGACCCGCTTATGAAAATCGGTATCGTCGGACTTCCCAACGTCGGCAAATCCACCCTCTTCAACGCCCTTACCAATTCGTACGCCGCCGAGGCCGCGAATTTCCCGTTCTGTACCATCGAACCGAACGTGGGCATCGTCAACGTCAACGACAAGCGTTTGGACGAACTCCTTAAGGCCGTAGGCGCCGCGAAGACCGTTCCGGCCAACGTCGAGTTCGTCGACATCGCCGGCATCGTCGAGGGCGCGTCCAAAGGCGAAGGTCTCGGGAACAAGTTCCTCTCGCACATCCGCCAGGTAGACGCGATTCTTCAGGTCGTCCGCGACTTTTCGGACGGCAACGTCCACCACGTTTCCGGTTCCGTAAATCCGAAGCGCGACATCGAAGTCATCAACGCCGAACTCATCCTCGCCGACCTCGAAACCATCGACCGCCGCATCGCCGACATGCAGAAGAAGGCCCGGGGAGGCGATAAAGAATCCGCCGCACGCCTCGCCGTGTACGAAAAGATGAAGCCGTACCTCGAAGCCGGCAACCTCGCCGTGACCATGGATCTCTCCGACGAAGAACGCGACCTCCTCAAGGACTCGTTCCTCCTCACGAACAAGCCGTTCGTTTACGCCGTGAACGTCGCTGAAGACCGTCTTACCGTATCGGAAGCCGAACTCCGCTCGATTACCGGCGTTTCCGACGCTTCCGTCCCGGTTCTCGCCGTCAGCGCGAAGATCGAAATGGACATGATGGGCTTCTCGCCCGAAGAACGCGCCGAATTCCTCGAAGCCCTCGGTGTTTCCGAAAACCCGACCGACGCCGTCATCAAGACCTGTTACGACCTTCTCGGTCTCCAGTACTATTTCACCGCCGGCGAAATGGAAGTCCGCGCGTGGACCATCCACAAGGGTTGGAAGGCTCCTGCCGCAGCGGGCGTCATCCATACCGACTTCGAAAAGAAGTTCATCAAGGCCGACGCGGTAGACTGGAAGGATTTGGTCGAATGCGGCGGTTGGGGCAAGGCCCGCGAAACCGGAAAGGTCCGTATGGAAGGGAAGGAATACGTCGTCCGTGACGGAGACGTCCTTCTCTTCAAGTTTGGCGCGTAGTCCGAAATGGAAATCCCCCGGCATTTGCCGGGGGATTTTTTGCGCGTTTTTCCCGTCGGGATGCCCAAGTTTCTTTTGACAAAGGCGTCCCTATGGTTATTAGAATGGATTGTTTCCCTTATCGCATAAGACCGACCAGGATATGTGAGCCATCATTCTCGACGGAATCTTCTCCGTAAAGCGCGCCGAACAATTGGAAGCCGAACGCCTCGCTCTCGAAACCGCAGTCGGCAAAGAACGCTTCCTCGAATCGACAGCCGAAGCCGAAGCCGCGATTTCGGATTCCATCGGCCTCATCGGGGATTGCGTGCACCCGAAGGTCGAAGCGATGCTTTCGACCCCGGCTCGCGAATTCATGACGATCGACGAGGAGGGGTTCCGCCTCTCGATCCGCCACTACGTGTACGAGCGCCTCGCGAAGGACGGAATGCCGATTTCAAGGGTGGACGTTCCCATGAAGGCCTGCGTCGACTATTTCGAAGCATTCATGACCGACATCGCCACCATGTCGCCCCGCGGCGAAACGATAGTAAATTCCCCGTACGTCCTTTGATGGAAAGAACAGGGCAGGCATGACCTCGCCGGAGACGCCGCGCTCTTCGGATACCTGTTCTACCACAAGAGGAAAGGAAACCGTCTCTCTCGCCGCGACTATGCCGACATGGGAATACGCGCGTATTACGATTGGTATGGACAGGGCATGGCCCGTCACGAACACAACGTCGGCAAATACGTCGCCGACCGCTTGCCGAGGCTGCTTCCGCTCGTGGCGGATTGTCCGAACGACGTGTTTTCGAGAAGGCTCAGGCTCTCCTAATCCGATAAGTATCCGCGTTTTCAAACGACCGGCCCGAAAATGGGGGCCGGTTTTTTGCACCCCGTTTCGAAATATGCTAATATTCATTGGAACGCTAACCGATCCGATATGCTCCGCAAGCGGAAAACCCACGCACCCACGTCTTGAACCCTCGCCCAGCTCTGGGGATTCAACCTCTTTTTGCTGGCGATGCTCGTCTCGGCGTACGTCGGGCTTCCGACTCTCCTGAAGACGAGCGTCGTGGAGTTTCAGAACGTAAAATCCGAACCGTTCGACGGTACGGTCGCGCCCATCGCCTACGTTCCCAACTGGCTTGATTCCACCTATTCGAACAAGTCCCTCCGTTTCGAGAACATCCCTACCGACGCTTTCGTAGACCTCCCGCGTTACGATGCCGACCTTCTCCGCATCGACGACGCCAAGAACCGCATCGCCTCGCTCGAGCGCTCCACGTACATCACTCCGTACATGGGAAGCTACCGCATGAACTTCGAGGAATACGACGGCAGCCACTTGGGCGTCGACATCCGCGCTCCGCTCGGAACCCCCGTCCTCGCCATCGCGAACGGCGTAGTCACTAAAGTGAACGACAAGGAAACCGCCGACGGAAAATACGTCATCATCCGCCACGACGACGTTCCGGTAGACGGAACCAAGATGACCGTGTACAGCTCGTACCTCCACCTCGAATCCTCTTCCGTGCAAGTGGGCGCGAAAATCCGCAAGGGCCAGCCGCTCGGCAAGGTCGGAC
>JASDUA010000062.1:0-3686 GCA_041891375.1 Patescibacteria group bacterium | reverse complement strand
AACGTATCCTTGGAGATGTACCCCTTCTTGAAGAGCACTTCGAGTTAGCGGTCCCTGAGGACCAGTCCTACTTGGGAGCCGAGTTCGATGATCGAGTAGAGCTGGTGCGTGAGTCCACGGAGAACGACGGAGCGGACGGCGTCGTTGTTCAGGAGGACTTCACGGCACACTACGCGGCCCTTGCCGTCCTTGCGGGGCAAAAGCACTTGCGAAACCACTCCGGTGAGGGCCATGGCGAGCTGTACGCGGACCTGCCCCTGTTGGTTCGGCGGGAAGGCGTCGACGATGCGGTCGACGGATTGGACGGTGTCGTTGGTATGGAGCGTCGAAAGCACGAGGTGGCCGGTTTCGGCGAGCGTGAGGGCGGCCTGCATGGTCTCCGGGTCGCGCATTTCGCCGACGAGGATGACGTCCGGATCTTCGCGCAGCGAGGATTTGATCGCGCGGAGGAACGACTGGGTGTGCGTTCCGACTTCGCGCTGGTGGATGAGGCAGTTTTTCGAAATCAGGTTGAATTCGATGGGGTCCTCGATGGTGATGATGTGCTTCTTGAAATTCTGGTTGATGTATTCGACGAGCGAAGCGAGCGTGGTCGACTTACCGGAACCGGTCGGACCGGTGACGAGAACCAACCCTTTTTCGCGGTGGAGCATGTCGATGACCGCTTTCGGAATCGAAAGCTCCTCCGGAGTGGGAATGCGGGTGGGACTGTAGCGGATGGCCATGCCCGGACCCTTCACGTCGTGGTAGGCGTTGACGCGGAAACGGTGTTCCTTGAAAGCGTACGAAAAATCCGCGTCCTTGCTTTCGATGAAGGCCGCGTACCCGACGCTGCCGATCATTTGGCGGATGAGTCCGTAGACCTCTTCGACGCTTATCGGCCCGTAGGCTTCGACGACTTCGAGCTCGCCGGTATGTTTGCGGACGGTCGGTGCGGAACCGCTCGAAACGTGGAGGTCCGGAAGCTGGTTTTCGATGACGTCGTTCAGCAGTTCGTGGAATTTTTCGATCATGGGAAAGGGGGATTTCCGAGTTACCCGTACATCGTAGCACGTTCCTCCGAACGAGGCAAAAAAGACCCCTTGCGCACGCATTCTTTTCGCGTATTATTCGGAAGTACGCTTAACCCAGCACCTATGAAACTCGGAAAGCTCCTCGCTCTCACCGCCGGATACGCCGCCGGCATGGTCGTCGCACTCCGCTTCGGAAAGGACGGAAAGACCAAAAATATGGAATCCATCAAGAAGGACATCGAAGACATCCACAAGAACCTTTGGACCGAAGCCGAAGCCGCCATCTTCTCGGAAGAGAACAGGCAGAAGGTCGCAGAACTCCGCAAGCAGGCCGAAGCCGAAATCGCCGAATTCAAGAAGGAAGCCCAGGCGAAGCTCCGCAACTGGAAGAAGCTCGGCGACGACAAGCGCAAAGAGGTTCTCGCCGAAGTCGAAGCCCTCTACGCCCGCCGCGTCGAAATCCTCGAGGAAGCCAAGAAAACCGCCATCGAAGCCATCGATTCCGGAAAGGAAACTTCCGAAAAAGCCGTAGCGAAACTTCAGAAGAAGACCGAAAAGGTCGCTTCCGAACTCAAGAAAGAACTCGAAAAGACTTTCAAGGACCTCAAGAAGAAGGCCAAGGCCAAAGTAGCCAAGAAGTAATTGCGAAAACCGCCCGGGACGTTCCTTCGGGGGCGTCCTTTTGGTTCCAAAGACCGACGTAAAAACCGATAACCGAAAGCCACCATGTCCGATCTCCAGGATCTCGAAAACGAACTCGAAAACGCCGCGGAAGAAACCGCTGCGCAGGCCGCTTCCCAAGACGACGGCTCCGCACTCGCCGCCGATTTCGACAATCTCGCCGCCGAAATCGCGAAGCTCAAGGAGACCCTCGCCCGCTCGCAGGCCGACTACAAGAACCTCGTTTCCCGCACCGAACGCGAACGTCTCGAAATGGGCGATTACGTCACCGAAAAGCTCGTCGTGAAACTCCTCCCGAGCTTCGACAACCTCGAACGCCTCCTTTCCGGCACTCCGGAAGCGGAACGCACCGGCGCGCTCTACGAAGGCGTGAAATCCACGTTCGCAGGACTCGTCCGCGCGCTCGAATCCGTGGGCGTTTCGTCGTTCGAATCGGTCGGACAGCCGCTCGATCCGGCCTTCCACGAAGCCGTCGCCCAGGTTCCCGGAGCCGAGGGCGCCGTCGTCGTCGAATTCGAAAAGGGCTACAAGCTCCGCGAAAAGGTCATCCGCCACGCCAAGGTCACCGTAGGAAACGGCGCCGAAGCGTAGCCGTTCCTTCGGACTTTCGAAAACCCCCGCTCTCGTGAGCGGGGGTTTTCCGTTACAATTCGAGATCCAAAAGGGCTCTTACCGAAGGCGCGCGACCGTACCTCGCGACGCCGTCCTTAGGCATGAATCCCCTTTTCATCTTTTCGAAAGTAGCATGCTGGTCGCCGAGGGAAAAATGCCACCATTCGTGGGCGAGGCGCGAAAAACCTACGGATTCCATGAACGCCTTGAGCGTGTCGCGGTTCCTTTGGAAAGTGCCGGCGTCCGGATGTTCGCTCTCCTCGAAAGCGTCCGGATGGGCGTTTTCGTGTTCGTCGATGAGCGAACCCATGTCGAGCTCGCGACCGAATTCGTCGACGATGGTCAGATCGACGGCCGCTCCTGTCGAATGCGGGGGCGGGGCGAGCGGGTCGTCGACGGCGGGCGCCCATATTCCGTGGGCATGGGCGTAGGCCCGCTCCCGGATTTCGTCTTCGGCTTCGTTCAAAAGGATGCCCGCGACCATCCGGCAATACGCATCGGCGACGTGGTCGACCATGAACGCCTGCACCTCGATGGGACGGTACGCGTCGTAGATCTTGAATTTCCAACCGGGGTGGAATTCGTCCAAAAGCATGGCGGCTTTTTCCAGTGCCGTGATGACGGATTTCCGCATGACGAAGGGCGTCGCGGTTCCGTACGGAGCGCCGAGCGAAACGTACGGATGAGGATCGGCGAAAACGAAACGCCCGTCCGCCGGTATGGCGACGAGCGGTTCCCCGCAGTCCTCGATGGGAACCTGGTGGCGGGTTTCGTACTCGCCGAAAATTTCAGGGACGTTACGCATTGTCGCTCTGGATGAGACGGGAAACCTCGTCAGCGACGAGAACGGTTACCGAACCGCTTTCACCCGTTCGGCGGATTTCGTCGCAAAGTGCGGAAACTTCGGCGAGACCGAAAACCGGACGCTGGTCGAAACTCGTCACGTACGCGTCGCCCATGTGTATGGCAATGCGGTTTCCTCCGACGTACACGCGGTAATTCAAGCGGCCTTCGACGGTTTTCACGAGCGCTTCGGAAGTCGGTTCGCACAATTTCGTACGCGGGTCGTCCAATTCGCCGAGTCCCCCGTTGGAAGCCTCGGAATCCATGAAGAATTCGTACACGCGGATACGGTCTTCTCCGGGAAAATGCGACGTCATGTCAGCGATCCGGTCGCCTGCCGGCAAAAGGGATTTCCCTTCGAAATCGTATTCCAAAAAGGTGTTCGCGGTTTCATGGTTCGTTCCCCCGACGAACGCCCGGGTATGGATATGGACCTCGACGTGCCCATACCGGTGGGGAACCGAAGACCTCGCCGGTTTACCCTCGGCATCGAATTCCTGCAGCATGGCCGCCTCGGAAACGAGGGATCGGCGCATC
>JASDUA010000061.1:17188-24116 GCA_041891375.1 Patescibacteria group bacterium | reverse complement strand
TCACTTTAACAGCGTTCGCCAAGGTGTTAACGCCGGTGAGCATTTTTTCCCGAGCTTTAGCTCCGTATTTCAATTCTTTTGCAGCCATTATCTTATCTCCTTAATACATCGATTGGATGGATATCTTTTTCCCTTACGCCTGAATCACACCAAGGATATCATCCTCGCGCATAATAAGAAAATCTTCGCCGTCCAGCTTTACCTCGGTGCCGCCATATTTGGAGATGACGACCTTATCGCCTACCTCAACATACATGGTCACTTCCTTGCCGTCCACTACGCCGCCGGGGCCTACCGCCACGACTTCGTAAACGTTGGGACGTTCCCGATTGGCGGACTGGGGAAGGAGGATGCCGCCCTTGGTAACGTTTTCGGGCTCGACCCCCTTGAGGATGACCCGGTCGGAGAGGGGCTGGATCTGCATAGGAAGAAGAGTTGGAGAATAAAAAGAAGCAATCGCGAATGTTTTCCTGCGATTAGCAAGCACATTATATACGTGCTAATTTTAGTGTCAAATATTCGGCGTCCCCCTACGGAATAAAGGAATTGACATCCGTATTCCGTCAACTATAAAGAAAATAGGCCACACATTCGAAAGGAGTTTGCCTTGAAAAACGAAGAAGGAAGAGACCAAGTCTACGTCATTTGCACGGGCGGCACCATCGACAAGGAGTACGAACGGATCGGCGGCGTCCTGAACATCGGACGCCCGGCGGTCGTCCGCGCGTTCGGCGCGGCGGGCGTCCGGACGAAATCGCCCCCGCTCGAAGCCCTGAAGAAGGACAGCCTCGAAATCACCGACGACGAGCGGTTGCTCGTGGCGAACGTGGTGGCGGCGGCACCGACCGACCGGGTGCTCGTGACCCACGGGACGGACACCATGTCCGAAACCGCGGCGCTAATCGATTCGCTCGGGTGCGATAAAACCGTGGTACTCACGGGCTCGATGGTTCCCCGCGACTTTCCCGGAAGCGACGCCGACTTCAACCTGGGGTTCGCCTACGCGGCGGCGCAAATGCTTCCACCGGGAGTGTATATCGCCATGCACGGTAAGGCGCTTCCCCATTCGCAATATAAAAAAGACCGCTCGATAGGGCGTTTCGAAGAAAAGTGACGATTGCGTTTGACAATACGTTATTCGTAATTATAAATCACGTATCTTCCACCGGAAAGGAGCAATCCTACGCCGATCGGAAGATCGGCAAGCGTGTAACCCAAGTTCCCGAAAGGATACGAAAGTGCACTACTTCCGAAAAAGGCCGCGCCGACGCACCTGGCTGATCATGCCTTGCGGCGGGCGCAAATCCTCAGGGTTGGCCGCCTGAGGTAAAATCCCCTACCGACGTGAGTCGCGGGGATTTTTTCTTTGTCCGACCCCCGTTCGTCAATGCGGCGGCATTATTGTCTGCGATTCCTCCGCGCGCCGACACCCGGAACGTTTGACATTTCATTTTTCATAAGTAATAAGAATTTCGTCAAACACATACACAAGGAGTACGCGATGATTCTTCAGAAACCTGACGCCACCGGGAAATCCGTCCCCTTCAAGGCCGCGGAATTCGTCGGCCAGCCTTTCCATCCCGCGCTCGCCGCGCTGGAAAACGTCGACCACAGCGCCGTCATCCTCTTCCATCCGGTCTTTCGTACCATCGAATGCAAGTGGCTCACCGACGGCGAATACGTGACGATGTTCAAGATCGTTACGGGCGATGGCGGGCTTTCCGAAAAGGACGGCATCTCCATCCCCATGGGCAAGCTCGTCTTCGGCGTGGACGATGAAAACCTCTGTCTGGAACGCCTGAAGCGCGAAATGTTCGAAGCGGTTCAGGCACTGGCGTTCGACGGCGGGAAACTCCCCGGCCTGACGACCGCCCAATCCACCCAGAATTTCTGGACGGAAAAGATGGGGGATCTGGCGCACGGCCTGCGCGGCGAGCGACGTCCTTCGAAACCGCCCCATACGCCGGATTTCGAAAGCTACGCGCGCTTGGCCGCGAAGAAGTTCTTCATCATCGCCAAGCTGAACGAGGCGATCCGCATCCTCTCGTTCCCGCCGCTGCGCGCCCTGGAAAAGGCCGCGTAAGTGGAAATTGACTTACGGGAGGACGTGCGTATAAAAAACAGGTTCCGGAGCGATTCCAAAACGCTTCGGACCGAAATGGGCAATCCTGCCCGAAACTTTTCCGGAAATCCGGAGAAAGGAAACTCCATGAAACGCGATACGAGCCGGATCAAGTTCTGCGGCATCGGCGGCGGCACTACCGAGTCGGCCGAACACGACATCGGCGCCGGTTCCGGCGACGCTCCGATCGGCGGCGGCACGAGCAACGACAAGTTGCCCAAGGCCTGACCCTACCCGGCCAGCTCTTCGCAAAATCGTGAGGCGTCGCGCGAGGAGCGGAAACGTTCTCTAAAAATTCGGCAAATCGGAGCCACCCGCCGGAGACCCCCGTCTTCCGGTACCGCGAACGTTCGTCAAGAACCCCTTCGAGGCCCCGTGAGTTTCGGCTCCCAAACCGAAAACCGGCCGTAAGGCCATTCTCGCCCGCATCCCCCGGATGACGGGCGGCGAACCCCAAGCTTCCTCGATCCGGCACTGCGCCGGACAGGTAATGCGAACGGGTCGCCAAACCCTGCCTGACCGCAGACCCGACCCCAGCCCAATATACCGGGCTGGGGTTTTCTTATTCCCGCGCCGCCCATTCCGTTTGCCAAAACGGCCGTTCTTCCTATAATCCGCGCGATTTCGCGGTGCTAAACCGCGCCAAAAATCCCTTACCCATCCCCCATGTCCAAAGAATCCCCGAAAGGACTCGGCACCCGCCTCGCCGTCGTCGCCGTCCTCGCCGTCGGCTCCCTCGCGTACGCTTTCCCGTGGAATGCGCACGGCATTCCGATGCCGTTCGATAACGGAGAATACAAGCTCGGTCTCGACCTCCACGGAGGCGTCGAACTCGACTACAAGATCGACCTCGAAGAAGCGAAGAAGAAGGGCGGAGACTACAACGAAAAGAACGTGGTCGAAGGCCTCAAGTCCATCGTCGAAAAGCGCGTAAACTCCCTCGGAACCGCCGAACCGACCATCCAGACCGCTTCCTACGGAGGCGAACAGCACATCGTCGTTCAGATCCCGACCCAGAATTTCGGAAACGAAGACCTCACGGAGGATCAGAAAAAGGCGAAGAACGCCGAATACATCGCCAAGGCGAAGGAAACCATCGGCAAGGTCGTCCGTCTCGAATTCAAGGAGATGAAGACCGTCATCACCGACGCCGACCGTGCGGAACGCAAGACCATCGCCGAAACTGCCGCGAAGGAAGCCGCTACCGCGAAGGATTTCTCCGTCATCGGCAAGAAATTCCGCGACGGGTACGAAAACGTCGAATACGTTTCCGGATCCTCGACCGTGGAACAGCTTCCGGCACAGTACGCCCTCGCTGACGTAACCGGAGCCACCGAACCGAAGGTTACCGGAGCGCTCGCTTCGCAGAAGGGCGGGACCCTCAGCATGGGCGAAGACGGAAAGATCGCCACCGTCGCAGGAGAAAAGGGCTTCTCCGTAGTGAAGGTGAACAAGGTTTCCGGAACCGGAACCGGAAAGACCGTCGACTACGAAGGCATCTTCGTCAGCGAAAAGCCGTCCTCTTGGACCCTCGCGAAAACCGCCGACGGCAAAGCCCTCGACGAACGCTACCTCACCAAGGCTTCCACTACCTTCAACCAGGGATACCAGCCGCAGATCGAGCTCCTCTTCAACGACGAAGGGGCGAAGATTTTCGGAGAACTCACCAAGCGCATGGTCGGCAAGCAGCTCGCCATCTTCGTAGGCGGTGAAATGCTCACCGATCCGGTCGTCCAGACCGCCATTACCGACGGTAAGGCCGTCATCACCGGAAACTACACTCCGGAAAGCGCCAAGAAGCTCGCCAACGACATCAACACCGGCATCGTTCCGGCACCGATCTACCTCACCAGCGAACGCGCCATCGACGCGAAAATCGGCGGCGATTCCCTCGACGTCATCATCAAGGCCGGTATCATCGGTCTCGCGGCGATCGTCGTGTTCCTCGTCGTCGTCTACCACGTTTCCGGTCTCCTCGCCGGTCTCGCGCTCGTCATCTACGGACTCATCCTCCTCGCTCTCGTAAAGGCCTTCGGAATCGTCCTCACCCTCGCTTCCATCGCGGGTATCGTCCTTTCCATCGGTCTCGCGATCGACGCGAACGTCCTCATCTTCGAACGCACCAAGGAAGCCCTCCGCGAAGGCGCTGACCTCCAGCGCGCAATCATCACCGGTTTCGAAAAATCGTGGACCGCGATCTGGGACTCCCACATCACCTCGCTCACTTCCGCCGTCATCCTCTACATCTTCGGCGTTTCCCTCATCAAGGGCTTCGGGCTCATGCTCGGACTCGGTATCGTCCTCTCGCTCTTCACCGCGATGTGGATTTCCCGCATTCTCATCCTCTTCTTCGGGCAGTCGTACGAGGGTCGCGAAGGCAAATTCGTAGGTCTCAAGAAATAATTCCATGACATCCACCGCTACGCCGGGATACGGCGAACGTCTCGCTCACGAGGCCGACGCCCTTACCCCTACCTCAGAAATCGTCATCGCCGTCCGCGACGAGGCCGAACGCCGGGGAATACGCATCGGCTATGACACGCTCACGGCCATCGTAGCGCCTAACGCCGAACTCTATCGCAACGAAATGCTCGTATGATCGGTGTTCGTAGAGAACGCCCTCATGCCGCCGAGCATTCTCCGCGTACGGGCGAAGCTCCGCAACGAAATGCGGGGATTCCCCACGAATTAAACCCGAAAGAACATGAAAAATCCGCCCTTCACTGGGGGCGGATTTTTCATGGGAATCCGAGAATTTGCGAATGAACGGTATTTGTTTACAATACGTCAAAATAGACCCATCCACACGCATATGGCCGCTCGCGGAAAGGACGTCGTGAAAGGAATCCGTCTCTCCTGATTCACTCTCGCCGAACTCATCGTCGTAATTACGGTTCTCGCCATACTCGCGACCATCGGTTTCATCGCGCTCTCGGGGTATTCGCAGGACGCGAAAGATTCGGCGAACAAAGCGAACGTGAGATCCGTTTATTCCGCAATTTCCGCGGAAGCCGCGATTTCGAACAATTCGCCGAGGTATTACGTCCTTCATGACGCGAACGCGGCACTGACCGGAGCGCTTTTTTTCGTAGACGGAACTCCCCTCGCGCTCACGGGAGGCGACTGGAACCAAGCGGGAACGAACTATTCCGCCGGAAATCCGGATTACGCCAAGCTGAAACTGAATCCTGAAAAATTCAAAGTTTCCAACGTTCTTGGAGTCGTTCCGGCATTCGCCGCCTATGATCCGAAATCCGTTTCCGTCGGTGCGGCGGACTATTCCATCGGAGTCGGCGCGGGAGGGAAAAAACGTTCCGGATCGTATTTTCAAGTAGCCGGAATCTCTCCGTGAAGCCGAGTGGCTTCGGTTACGGGAAATTTCCCAACGAACGTTTCGGGGTCGGTTTCGGGACTCGTCAGGGATCTGAACTCGCCGTCCGCCACCGGCGCGCTCGCGGACGGTGCGAAAAGCGGGGTCGTTTCGGGTTTCTGTGCTCCGGTACCGTCGTTTCCGAATATCGGAACGGCGAGCGTGGGCTCCCCGGATGCCGTAGGTCAGGCGTGGACGTAGTCGGCGACCCCTGGAAATTGCACCTACGCATGCGCTCCTGGATATTCGGGAACTTCCTGTTCGACCGTCGAAATCGTCGGAAACGATACCTCGGGACGGAACTGGGGCGACGGAACGTACGCGACGTCATGCCAATGATACGTTGCTCCGACTTCCCCGAAAGCGTACGCTTGAGCGACGGGAAACGGCGTTTATCTCATCGATCCGGACTGAGCCGGCGGAAACGCGGCGTTCCAGGTCTATTGCGACATGACTACCGATTGAGGTGGTTGGACGCTCATCATGATGAGCCGCGAAAACATCGGGGGATGGAATTCCCTTGGTTCCGCCACGATTTCGAACACCCCCAATTACGATTCTTGGAGCTATTCGGCAAAAAACCCTTCGACGGTGAATCCGACGACGAACACGACCCAGAACGTGGTGACTCCGGCGGCATCGACCGTACCGTTTCAAAAAATGATGTTCCAGTGTTCAGGAGATTCGACGTACTGCGATTCGGACAACATGTCGATCTACCAACACGGCAGCGTTTCGCTCCTCTCGGCGAAAACCGGCACGATGACCCAAGTCACCGCTACCGGATGGCCGTTTTCGAGAATGCGGATGTACACCACGAGCGGTACGAGCGATCCGGCGTATCTCGTGCCGATAAACTCGATATCCCTTTCCGCCCAGTGCGCACCGGCGACATCGAGACCCTACTCGGCATGCGTTCGAATCGGTTTGGTAGGACGTGATTTCTACGATTTTCAAAATTCCATCGGACTCGGGTTCAAGGGATACGAAAACTATTCGGAAACGCTGAGCGCGAACGCGATGCTCGGATACATGTCGCATCGGTCGTTCTCGGTACTGCGGGGCGACGTGTACGTCCGGTAGCGCAACCGCCCATTCCGTGGGCGGTTTTCTTTTGCCCCGGAAACGCGTTGCCGTATACTCCGCCCATGATTGGTTTTTTCGACTCCGGCATCGGCGGACTCACCGTTCTGGAAGAGTTTCGCAAACGTTACCCCGCGTACGATTACGCCTATTTCGGCGACCGGGCGAACTGCCCGTACGGCGACAAGCAGGACGAAGAAATCGTTGACCTCACTGAAAAAGGCGTGGCGAAGCTTTTCGACGACGGAGCGGAAATCGTGGTTCTCGCGTGCAATACGGCCACCGTCCACGCCATCCGGTACCTGCAGCAGGTGCGGTTTCCGGATAGGAAAATCCTCGGGGTCACCATCCCT
>JASDUA010000061.1:0-17178 GCA_041891375.1 Patescibacteria group bacterium | reverse complement strand
GAGCTGAGAGGATCGTCGAATCCGGATACCGCCACGTAGGGGTCCTCGCCACCGAAGGCACGGTTCGCATCCGCGCGTACAAGGAGCGCGTGCATATTTTGGACGACTCCGTTTCCGTGCATGAAATCGCCGCACCGGAACTCGTCCCGCTCATCGAGGCGGGCATTACGGAAGGCGAAAAAATCCGCGAGGCGCTCATCCCGAAACTCGCCCAATTCGAAAACATCGAAGCGCTCGTTCTCGGCTGTACGCACTACCCTCTCGTGCGTAGTGAAATCGAAGCCCTTCTTCCCGGCACGACCATCGTCGACCCCGGAGAGGAAGCGGCGGTAAAATTCGCCGCGTATCTCGAACGTCACCCGGAAATCGAAACTCGCATCTCCCGCGGCGGCACGCTCAGGACGGAATTTTCGGCATAAGAAAATCCCCCGGAATTCCGGGGGATTTTTATTATACGCTCCAGTCTTTATGACGGTATTCTTTCACTTTCGCATCGACGTCGGCGCGTTCGTACATCCGCAGGAGGTAGTCGAACTCGATTCGGGCCGGCAAGAGGTAGTGGCGGCCGTAGAGCGCGAGATATTCAGGAGAGAACGCGTCGAGGGTCGAGAAGCGGACTCCGCCGCCTCACGTGGCCATGGGTAGGAGGAATCCATGGTTTTCGGCCCAGTGGCGTTCGATGAACGCTTCTTTGGGGGATTTGTTCTCGATTACGGTCGGACAAAGCGTGGGTTTGCGTTCTTCTTTGGAAAGCTTGGGCGGGAAGAACAGTCTCGTGAGGATGGCTTTTTCGGATAGGCCCGTGGACGGGGCTAGGAAAAGCTGGATGAAGAACTTGAGGTTCTTAATGTCGAACCCCTTCATTTTGCGCGCCGAGGCGGTGAGGAGCTTCTTGAAATCGTAGTACTCGCTCGTCTTGAATCCGCCTTCCATGCCTCAAACGCACTGGAACTGCATCTCGATGATTCCGGTGGTTTTGGAGCCTCAGGCTTTCCCTCACCGGATGGCGACTTTTCCGGTGAGGTCGCCGTTTTCGATGTCTTCGTCCGTCGAGGCCTTGAGGTGCGATACCTTGGCAACGTTCACCCCGCGCGAACGAAGGTCTTCAAGATCGGCCAAATCGCCCTTTTGGTCGTATTCGGATTTTTCGAACACGTGCTTCGCGAAGAATTCGATGGCGTCGGCCAGTTGCGCTTTGTCGGGATTTTCGGTTTCGAACCGGAGTCACAGCAGGTCTTTGAGAGAATCGACGCTCGTGTACTTGCGGTTGAACGCCATCTTCAAGAGGATCTTGAAGAAGTTCTTCTGGCGCATGTGCAAATATCCCTGGAAGAAGTTCCCCAAGGGCTTCGGACCGGTGGGAACGTACGTCATGAGGAATTTCCCTTCCCCCAAATCCTGGAGCTTGACCCCCGGAATGGAACGGATCTTTTCAAGCACGAGCTTGGCTTCTTCGTCGAGCTTCTTGTAGCGGTCGTTGGACAATACGTCGTGCACGTCGTCCATCGCGCGGACGATGGCGCACTCGATGACCATGCCGTAGCCGCGCTTGCGGTTGCCCGGCTTGAGCGAATCCACGTGGTCGACGAACGCTTCCACCGACGCGAACTTGCGCGAGCGCTGGGTTTCGTTGGGAGTAATGCCGAGGAGGTCGACGAAGTCGAGGGCGAAACCATAGGTCTTGTTGATGACCTCGACCGCGAGCCTTTCGGATAATCGGTGGCCGTTGGCATCGCAAAGGAGATTGTGGACGACTTTGGCGATTTCGTCCCTGGTCATGCTTTCGCTGGAAAGCAGGTCCATTTCGGTGAGTTCCTTGAAAAACCGGGACTCCCCGTGGACGGCTTCGTATGCCGAAAAATCGTGGACGCCCTTGGCCTTGAGCGTTTCGGAGACGTCGATCTTCGTTCCGCTCGCGACCAGTTGGGCGATACTGCCGACGCCCATGCGCTCGGAAATGGCGTTCGCTACCCGGATTTGGGTCTGTTTGGAGATGCGCGCGAGAAAATTGGACGACAAACGCGCCAGAGAAAACCGGTCGTGTTTCGGGTCGTGCAGTTTCGAACCTCAGAACGTCCGCACGGGAACGTCGGGAAACGGGGCTTCGACGTGGAATTTTTCGTCCCACGTCCTATCCACCCTCGCGTCGGGCGCGAAGGTCTTCACGGAATGGTGGGTCTTTTTTTCGGACACGGGTTTGGGAAATCGGTTTCGGTCGGATATATTGGTTCCGACACGTAGGGAACTTCCCTATTTTACCCTAATTTCGAAAAAAGTGAAGGAAAGCCCGTCCATTCTTTTCTACGGCAAGGCCCGCGTCGGCGAAGCCGTCGTCGCGCTCTCGAAATCCCTCGGCATCGGAATTACGCAAAAAGACGATTCGGACGCGGAATTCGACGCGTCGGAATACCTCGCGGTCATCCCCACTCCGGGCGTTCCGCCGACCAACCGGGCGCATTCGGGAGGAAACGTCCTCTCCGAACTCGATTTCGCGCACCGCTACCTTCCCAAAGGGTTCAAGATCGTCTCGGTAACGGGAACCGACGGAAAATCCACCACCGCCTGGATCCTCTTCGAACTCTTCCGGCGCGAATTCGGCGACGACAAGGTATTCCTTTCGGGAAATTTCGAGATTCCCTTCTCGGAAACCGTTCGACAAATCCGCGAAAAGGGTTTGAAGCGCGGGGTCGTCGTCATCGAATGCTCGAGCTTCATGCTCCACGACGTGGGCTCGGCGCATTCCCTCGCCATGCTCGAAAAGCTCCCCAAGGGCGAACGCGAAGGCGGGTTCAAAACCGATCACTCGATCTTCACCAACCTCGAATCCGACCACCTCAACTGGCACGCCGACCTCGCGGAATACCTTCGCGACAAATTGGCCCTCGCCCGGCTCACCACCGGCACCGCCGTCGTGAACGCGCAAGTTCCGGCACGTGCGGCTTCGTGGGGAATCGAATTCGAAGTCCTTCCCCAGATGCGGTTTTTCGGCGTTTCGCCCGAACTCCGCGACCGCACCGACGGCCATGACATCACCGTTACCGGCCGAAAGAAATACCGTCTGGAAGAAACCCGTTTTTCGGGCCTCCACAACGCGCTCAACGTCCTTTCGGTAGCGGTAGTCGGAAACGCGATGAAGATCTGTTCCAAGCGCACGAAAACGTACCTTAAGGACATCGGCGGACTCGCCCACCGTCTCGAATTCGTCACGGAGAAAAACGGCGTTCGGTACGTGGACGATTCCAAATCGACTTCCTGCCAGAGCCTCAAAGCGGCACTGGGCGCTTTCAAGCCGAAATCCGTCCGCCTCATCGCCGGAGGTTCCGACAAGGGTGACCCGTTCGAAGGGCTCGAAGCCCCACTTGCGGAAAAGACGGCGTTTGCGGCGCTCATCGGCGCGACCGCGGCCCAGCTCGCGGGAATCTGCGAAAAAGCCGGAGTCCCCCACCGGATCTGCGCGGACATGGACGAGGCAGTTGCCGCGGCGTCGGAAGGCGCATCGAGCGGACAAACCGTACTCCTGTCGCCCGGCTGCGCGAGCTTCGGACTCTTCAAAGACTACCTCGACCGGGCCAACAAGTTCCGGGAGGCAGTGGCGAAAATCCGATAGTTCCAAGAAAAAGACGTACAGAAAAAATCCCCCGGTTTCCCGGGGGATTTTTCATGCGTTCCAATTACGCGGCCTTCTTCAGTTGGAATTCGGCGTCGTTGACAGCCGTCTTGAGGCTCTGGATCTTCGAATCGAGCGACGCGGCGACCTTGTTGAGCTTGAGAACGGTTTCGTACGCGCCCGGAACCGACTTGGCGGCCTGGATCTTGTAGTACGAGATGTTGTCGGACACGAGCTTGCGTTCGCCATGGAGCTTGACCATCTCGAGCTTGCTCGCGGTCACGTCGGCCTTCATCGAGTAGACCGGGTCGTTGGCGGCTTCGGAAATCGCGCGGAAATGTTCGATCTGCTCGGAGAGGCTCTTCTTTTCGAGGCTCGCGCGGATCGAGGCGGCCTGTTCGCGGTCGGACACGCGGGAAGCGAGGCTGACGACCGTAGCGTTGACGCGGGCTTCGACCTTTTCGGTGACTGCGGCCACCTTGGCGGTTTCCGGTGCCGGGAAGTCGAGGATCTTGGCGCTCGGGCGTTCGACTTCGACGAACTTGGGAGTTTCGACGTAGGTCGAAGACGAGGCTTCGGACGGGATTTCGAAATCGAGCGCGACGATCTTTTCGGGAGCCTGGCGGACCGGGGTGGCGGAAGCGGCGCGGACCGGAGCGGAAGACTTGGCGACGACCGTAAGCGAAGGCTTCGATACGGCTCGGGCGGCCTTCGGGGCATTTGCGCGGGGAAGCTCTTCGGCGCGTGCCGAAGAAATGATGGTATCGCCCACCGCGGAAGCGAGTTTGACGGTGGAATCCGCCACGGCTTCCGTAGCCTTCGCGACGGTCTTCTTCGCGGTTTCGGCAGCCTGCGCGTATACCGGGAGGGAATCCGGAGCGACGGTCGTTCCTACGAACGGAAGCGAACCGGCCGAGAGTCCGGCCATGCTCATGTGGAATTTGCGCTTGGTGACGGCGCCCTGCGAGGAAGACGCGTCGATGATGTCGATGTAGCCCTTGGCGTCCGGAGCGGAAAGCGCGATGGCGACGTGGCTGACGTGCCCGGAGCCCTTGTGGAGGAACAGGAGGTCGCCTTTGCCCACCTGCGAAAGCTTCTTGGCCTTGGACATTCCGTGGAAACCGGCGGCGGTGGTGTCGAACTTTTCTCCAACGATTCCGGCCTTCTTGAGAGTCTCGACGACGAGCTGGGAACAGTCGATGGCCTTCACTCCGTTCGCGCCGAGGCGGTACGGTTTGCCGAGGTGTTCTTCGGCATACGAAACGAGGGAGTCGGAAGTGACCTTCGCTTCGGCTTGGCGGACGACGGGTTTGGAAACGGCATTCGCCGCCGGAGCCGCGTGCTTGGATTTCGCGGCCGGATTCGAAAGGTTCATGCCGCCCATGGCCTTTACGGCCGCGGCGACGATTTGGGCGTCTTTCGCGTCTTTGGCAACGAGGTAGCGCTTGCCTTGGCGGAGCTTGGTCGGATCGGAAAGGCGGTTGCCTTCTTCGTCGACGAGAAGCCCCCAATCGTCGGTGCCGAACGATTTCATGGCGAAATCCCTAGCGCCCTGACCCTTTTCCACTACGGCTTTCCATTCGCGGTCGCGGAGTTCGGTGACGACCGTGCGGGACGGCGAGTTCGGGGTCGGGGTTCCGGGGGCCGCGGGCTTGGTGACCGCGGAAACGTCTGGCTTCTCCCAATACTGCGGAGCGGGACCGTTGGAAGCGGCGGCAATGCCGGCTCCGGCTACGAGCCCCACGACTCCCGCGACGCGGCGCGCGTATTCGGAAATCTTGGCAAAAATCCCCTTCTTCGGGGTTACGGCTCCGGTCTTCGGAGCGGCGGCGACGCGTCGGGAAACGTCGGAAAGACCTGCGACAGTACGCATACGGTGGGTTCCGTTAGTGACAGAAATGGCTTCCTGATGAGGAAAATCTGTATTGGTCTTTGATTTTTGATGCTCGGATAATAAAATGCGGATGCGAATTGTCAAGAGCATGGACGGGGTTTCTCGGAGAAAGAGTGAAAAACTCCGGGGGCGGAAGGCGTTTTTCGGCACCTCGCCTTGATTCGGAGACCGGGCGGGGTATCATCCCGACATGGAAAAAACCAATGAAAACCAGGCGCCGCACCTCCACGTGGTCGGCATCGGCGGTATCGGCGTTTCCGCCGTCGCCCGCTACTATAAAGAATCCGGCTGGACCGTTTCCGGTTCCGACGGATCCGCATCGGCCGTCACCCGCGCCCTCGAATCCGAGGGGATTTCGGTCTCCGTCGGCCACGCGGCGGAAAACGTCCCGGCAAACACTTCCCTCCTCGTCTATTCCGAAGCGGTCGTCACCAAGCCCGACCTTCCCAAAGAAGAACAGGTGCTCTCCAATCCCGAAATCCGAAAATCCCACGAAATGGGCGTGCGCCGTTTGTCATACCCCGAAGCGCTCGCGGAACTCTTCAACGACAAGAAGGGCATCGCCGTCGCCGGAAGCCACGGCAAGTCGACCACCACCGCCATGATCGGCACCGCGCTTGTCGAATCGGGCTTCGGCGGATCGACGGTCGTCGGTACGCAGGTTCCGCAATTCGATGGGAAGAACGGCCACTTCGACCCGAAAAACCCCGTCTTCGCCATCGAGGCGTGCGAATACCGCCGTTCGTTCCTCCGCTACGCTCCGGATATCGCGGTCATCACCAACATCGACCTCGACCATCTCGACTACTACAAAGACTTGCCTGACTATCTTTCGGCATTCGAAAGTTTCCTCAAAAGTACCAGAAAGGCCGCGGTACTTTCGGCGGATTGCGAAAACTCCCGCACGGTAGCCGCATCGGAAAGCGCCAAGCACCTCGACGTCTATTTCGTCGACAAAGACGGATTTATCGGGCCGGACGGCGTGAAAAAGCCGTTCCCCAAGATGGAACTCGCCGTACCGGGCGAACACCTCGCGCAGGACGCGCGCCTCGCCTACGTGGCGCTCCTCCTTTCCGGAGTTCCGGAATCCGATATCGCCCCGGCGCTCGAAAAGTACCGCGGATCGTGGAGGCGTAGCGAAATCGTGGGAACCACCGGCAACGGCAACCTCGTCGTTTCGGATTATGGCCACCACCCCACCGAAATCCGCCCCACCCTCGAAGCGCTCAAGGAAAAATACGCCGATAAAACGCTCTTCGTCACGTTCCAGCCGCACCAGTATTCGAGAACGCGCGAGCTCTTGAACGAATTCGCTTCCGCGTTCGACGCCGCAGACGAGCTGCTCATCCCCGACATCTATTTCTCCCGCGACAAGAAGGAGGACGTCGAATGGATGACCGTTGGACGTCTGCTCGACACCCTCCGCCCCCGCTATCCGAACGTCCGCGGCGGACAGGGTCTCGACGCGGCGGCCGCGGAAATCGCGGAGTTCGACGCGAAAAATCCGGGCAAGTGCGTGTTCGTACTCCTCGGAGCCGGCAACGTGGACGACCTCCGGCACCGTCTCGTAACGGCGTAACTGCCACGCGACCGCCCCCTACCCGTCTTTTTTCGGAAAAGACGGGTTTTTTATGATTATCCACGGCGGAAAGTCAAAAAATCCTTAGGAAAGTATTGACAATATATATTCCCGAATATAGTTCACCAACCTCCCGCACCGGGAGCAAAAACCCAAACCAACTCAAGGAAGGAAGAACCCATGAAGAAACTGACCACCACCTCGCTGCTGGTTACCCCCCTCATCGCCCACGCTCTCCAGGCTTTCGCCTCGGAAACGAACGGCGACAAGAACGCTTTCGCCCGTTACGTCGTGCCGACGCCTTCGCGCCTCGCGCTCTGCCACTTCAAGGGCAGCGAAATCAACGGCGCCGTGACTATCGACGTCTCGAGCACCGATTCGATCAAGACCGCGACCATCAAGGTCTTCGACGACGGCACCATGGACTCCGAATCCAGCGCTTCGCTGATCAAGTTCGCTCTGCTCAAGTCGATCAACCTGGGCTGCGCCAAGGCCGACGTCGTCGGTTCCGGCAGCGTGGTCACGAGCGAAGATTTCGCTTCGTTCGGCAAGTTCGACAAGTCCGGCTCGACCGTTTCGTTCGGTTCGCTGCCGCATGCCGACGCCAACACCCTGTTCGCCTACGGCTACCACGGCATGGCCAGCGCCGCTTCCGCGCTCTTGTCCATCGGCTTCGGCATCTTGAGCCAAGCGTCCGAAACGACGCTCGGCAAGTCGTTCACCCCGGCATTCGCCTCCGTCGGCATTTCCTCCAAGAAATAGCCGCCCGGGGCCACCAAACCGAAACCCCTCCCTCACGGGAGGGGTTTTTCTTGCCAATTCTCCGGTCGCACGTATCGTACTTCCGTTCCGATCCCGGAACGAACGACGAAAGGAGGCAATATGCCCGTTCTCACGGCAACCCCCATCCGTCCGCTCGCCCGGATGGACATCGAAGCCTACGCGGACCACCTGAAGAAACTCGACCACGAAGACCGCGTCCTGCGGTTCTGCCAAGCCGTCAAAGACGAAGCCATCGACAACGTCGTCGGCAAAATCCGAGACCGCATGGCGCGCGGCGAAGACGAAGTGTTCGCCCACTTCTCCCCCTCCGGCGAACTGCTCGGAGCCGCGCACGTTTCCGTCGGCGAAGACGAAAACGGCAAGTCGAGAATCGCCGAAGTCGGCATCTCGGTCCTTCCGGAAGGCCGGGGACAAGGCGTGGCGAAAGCCCTTATGGAACGCGCCATCCTCCATGCCGCAAACCGTCGGTGCGCGCGTCTGGTCACCATGTGCCTCGTCACGAACGAGAGCATGGACAAGCTCGCCAAGTCGGTAGGCATGCGGGTGAGGCACGACTTTGAGGAGAATCTCCGTCACGGCGAACTTCCCCTCCCCGAGCCCACGTGGCACACCGTCAGTCTCGAAGCTTTCCTCAACCAGGCGAGCGTCTGGGACGAAGCGGTGGACCGCACGGCGCAGTACGGAAAGAACTTCGCCCACGCGATGTTCGACCGCATGGCGTTCGTCATTCCCAAAATTCCCGGATCCGAACCGGATTCCGACGAAGAAAGGACATGACGACGAAACCCCTCCCTTACCGGAGGGGTTTTCTTTTATCCGCGCACGCTTTGGAGATTCCGGCGAACCGATTAAAATCCCGGCGAATTCATTCAAAAGACCATGCCCTCCAAGATCAACGACATCCTCAAGCGGATGGACGAGCTCAAAAAGCAGCTCCAAACCGAATACGACGCGCTCATGGAGCGCTACGACTACGCGCTCGAAAACCGCAAAGTCGTCTTTTCCGAAAAGGCCAAAAAACTTCAGAAAGGCCTACGGGAAAGCATTCCGCACTACCTCCTTTCCGCGGAAGTCCGCAACATCCTTTCCGCGCCGTTCATCTACGCCATGATTGTGCCGGCGGTAGTGCTCGACCTCTTCCTTACCATGTTCCAGTACACGGCATTCCCGCTGTACGGCATCGAGCGGGTGAAGCGGAGCGACCACATCGTCTTCGACCGAAGGTTCCTCGGCTACCTGAACTGGATACAAAAGCTCAATTGCCTGTACTGCTCGTACGTCAACGGCCTCTTCGCCTATGCGACGGAAATCGGCGGAAGGACCGAACGCTACTGGTGCCCCATCAAGTACGCCATCAAGCTCGAACAGACGCACCGCCACTATTCGGAGTTCGCGGATTTCTGAGACGCGGAAGGGTTCGCCGAACTCTACAATTCGAAGAAGGGTTGCGATTTCTCGAAATAGTTGTTAAAAAACTTCTTTTCGATATCTTTCGCCGGACGGCATGTGCCGTCACGCCCTGGAGAACCAACATGCACGAAGCAGTGTTTTTCCATAAGGCGCCAATGGCAGTAGTCGCTTTCCGTCAGAATGCCATCGATGCGATCCTCCATGGGTCCGAACCCCTGCCGGAAGGCTTGGGCCGGACCCACATCCTGGGCATCGACACCGCCGGCATCCTTGCCGCAGTCTGCGAAATCGTCTATTCCGAAGGCACCGCCCACGTCCGGTTCGGAGTTGACGAGTCGTATCGGGAAACCGATATCGACGAGTCTTCCATCGCCCGGGCGATGCTCACCGCCCGCAACTGCGGCGCGAAAGAAATGCGTTTCACGTTTCCGAAAGGGGACGAACGCGTCGCGCGTATCGCCAGAAACAACGGCATGTGCGTGAATCGCGGCGGCGAAAAGTGGTCGGCCAAAATCGATCTGCCCCACGCCGACGGCATCAGCATGAGCATCGAATACGTATTGGCGTTCTTCGTTCCCGTCCGGGCATGTCCCGCATGAAGAACGAAGCCCTCCTCGAGCCGCCCAAACCAACGGGCGGTCTTTTTTATGCTTGCGGAATGCGATTAACGCGCTCTTGACAATCGAGGAATTCATATATGCTGTTCATGTCGCCACCGCTTTTAAAAAAGGAGGAAGCCATGGGACGCCTTACTTTTGCCGCGCTTTTGACGGCCTGCGCGTTGGCCGGATGCACCGTGATGGTTCCTACCACCTAGTCCTCGGGATACGACGGGGCGGAGCGGACGGGGCCGAATACGAACTATTCGACCTACGCGGGCCCCGGCCGCCCGGCCTATCGTGACACCTACGTCGTCACGACGCCCGGACGCGGTGCCAAAGTCATCGTCGACGAACGGTACGAATCGAGACCTCAGAAGAAATAGGTTTCTGGTGCGTACTCTCGAAAAGCGCCAATCCCCCGACTTTCGTCGGGGGATTGTTTTTTTCGCTTTCGCGATTACGCGGTCGGGCGCGCGGCCGCGGCGGCTACGGCCGCCTTCTCCACTTCGGAGCCCTTTCGGACGTAATTGAAGAACACGTCGCGGAAACCGTTTCCGGCGAATTCCTTGCGAGTGGGCAGGATGCCCGGTTCTATGCGCTTGGAAGCGTCGGCCGGGTCGTAGGAATATTCGGAGAGGGCTTTTCGGAGATCGGGGTCCTTATGGAACGCGATGATCGCCTCGGTAATGAGCCGGTCGCGGTTGGGGCCGCCCTTCTGGTTCGCTTCGAGAACGTTGTTGCAGAAAGAGAACAGCCCGTGGATGATGGCGAGTTCGGTATTGGTACCTCCGGGGAGCTTCCGGCTCTGCGCGATCTGGTCGACCAGCGCGGAAATATGCGACACGAAGGTGTCCGTACCGTATTTGATGGAGCCCGAGAAGAAGCTGGTCTGGAGTTCCGGATACGTCAGCTTCCTGCCGGATTTTTCGATGATTCCGGATTTTTCGATGATTCTGAGCAAACGGTTTTCGGTCATCCCGAAAAGCACGTTGCGTTCGCCCATGTTGTTCATGAGCAGTACGCAGTCCTCGTACGAAAGGCGTCCGTCTTCGGTCGACGTTACGGCCCGGGGGTCTTCGCCGACCGCCTGCAATACGCCGTTGAGTTTCTGGAAATGGAGGTTGAGTTTGTCGTTGAGTACCGACGCGCCGACAACCTTGCCAACGGCGTTGGATCCCGTTCCGTCATCCAAACGCAAAAGCTTCACGAGAAGGTCGGTGAGCATCGCGAAATCCTGTTTGGTGGGATTCTCTTTGGATACGATGACCGAAGCGCGCTCGGCTATGGAAAGGTCCGAAGTGATGCGCGAGGCGACCTCGGATCCGCCCTTCCTCTTCAATCCTTCGAGGTATTCGACCACGTCGGGGCGGGAGAACAGCGAGAGCGCCTTGGAAAGGTGCGCCTTGGTCGGCCATTCGTCGTTCCATCCGTTCCGGAGGGTTTTTACGCGAAGCTGGAAGTCGCCGTAGGAATTGAGCGATTTCACGATCTGGAGAATCGGGTATTCCTCGAGCGTCTCCTTTACCGCACGGCGGGAACCGTCGGGCTTGTACCACTTTCCGCTGGGGGTTTCGTAGCTCTCCACGTACAGCGCGCGTTCAACGAGCGCGCGGTTCTGCACGAAAGGCACCGCGAGACGGAGCGCGGCGGAGTCCGCGGTCTTCAGTACCGGTTCGATGCTCGGCCGGGTGGACGATTCGCGAAGCTCTTTGATGGTGGCGTCGATGGACGCATACGTAACGAGGTACTTCCCGCCGGCGCGGATGCGGTTCTCCAAAAGGTCCCCGACGTCGCCCACGCCCTTGGTTTTCATGGCGCCGCCCAATACCTTGGCGAGGAAGTCCTTTTTCTGGAGATCGTTAAGCCCCGAAAGGAAAACGAGGTTCGGATATTTGGAAAAATGCGAACGCGAGTCGCCCACGTACGCCGCGAGGTTCGAGAAGACCGTGGCGTAGGTATCCCCAGGGAACAGTTCGAGCCTGACGAACTCGCGGAACGCCTGGGTTTCGGCGTTTTCAGCACGCCGTGCGGCCTTGGCCTGCTTCACGTGTCCCGTGAACGCTTCCGAAATCCCTTCCGAAGCGAAATACGGGATCGGGCGGTTCAGGTTGGTCGCGCCCGGATTGAGGGTGTTTTCATCCTGGATGAAACCGGAGAGCTGGAGCGCCCTGACCTGGAGCGAATAGTATTTCGAAACGAGGGCCGCATGCTTTTCGGCGTATTTCGGATCTTCCGGGTCGAGCTTGGCGAAGGCCTCCTTTTCGAAAATCGGAACGTTTCGGGCGATGACTTCGGCGAGGTTTTCGGACATCGGACGCCCCTTCCGATCACGAACGATCGAGCCGTCTTCGGTCCGCTTGTAACGGAGGTCGTACGTACCCTTCACCTTGAGTCCGGAAGCGGAATTTTCGAATCCGGTACGCGCGAACGACGACGATTCGCCCGGCTCGATGATTTCGGTGGGATAGAAGGTGTCGGTTACCGCGAATTCGAAGAAGAAGCGGGTGCGCGCGTTCATGTTTTCGCGCTTGTCGGCGTCCGGATGGATGCGGTGCATGCCGTCCACCATGAGCGGACCGGAGAATTCGATGCGGTCTTCCGGGGAAACTTTCACGCGTTCCTTTTCGGGTTTGGCGAATTCGGCCGCCAAATCGACCTTTTGGCCGTTAATGGAAACGTTCACGATTCCGGCGTATTTGCGCATTCCCGCAAGGATGCGTTCGCGCCCTTCGGTACGGGAAGCGCCGGAGTAGTCGGCGCGCGAAGCGACGAAATTGTAGACGAAATCAGTTACCGGAATCTCTTTCTTCACCTTCATTTTTTCTTCGTTCTCGGCGATTTTACGTCTGCCGGAGTCGGCGGAAGATACGGCCGCGTTGTACTTGGCGATGCCCGCGAGAAGCGGATGCCCCGCGGGGAGGTTCTTGAGGAATTCGTTTTCCGGAACGGTCTTCGCGCCGGAGGCGAGACCGAGTTGGGCCTTGACCGACGCTACGGAGTCGGCGAAGCGTTCGCGGTTTTTCAAAAGCGAACGGAGGTGGTCGATATCCGCTTCCGTCTGGCGGAATTTGGCGAGGGTTTCGCGGTCGTTGGCTTCAAGGGCCTTCATGAAGCGCCCGGTCTTGGTTCCCGGGGTTTCTTCGCCGAGTATTTTCGATACGCGGCGTTCGAGGTACGTGAGGCGCTTGCGGATTTCGGGATCGTCGCCGGAAAGAATGGCGAGAACTTCGGCCTTGGCGGTTTCGCGGTCCGTTTCGGCGGTTTTGATGTCGGTGAGGGCCTTGGCGTTCTGAAGGGAAAGCTTGACGATTTCGTCGCGCTTCGCCGCGTCGGCCTTATCGATGGCCTCGAGGCGCTGGCGGCGTTCTTCGATATCGGCTTTGCGTTTTTCGATGGCCAAAAGCGAAGCGTTGTATTTTTCGACGGCCTTTCCGAGAGCGCTTCAGGAAAGCCCGTTTCCCGGTCCGGCGTCCAAAACGATGGGCGCGTTTTCCGCAGCGGGCTTCGTTCCGCTCACGATGTCCCGAACGGCCTTCACGCCGTCGATCGTCTTGCGCTTCCTCGATTGGAGCGTGACCAAATACCGGGCGTCCTCTTCGGTGACCGGATATTTGATGAGCGCGGGGAGTTCCTGCCGTACGCGGGCGGCGTTTTCGGATTCGAATAGCTTGGCGAGCGCTAAGGCGAGCGAATCGCGCTTTTCTCAAGACAGGTGGGCGACGTAGCGGTCCACGGCTTTGTCGATGGAGTATTTCCGAGATTTGCCGTCGTCCGCCCATTCGGAATCGAGAGCGGCCAAAATGTCTTTTTTCGCCCCTTCGGAAGCCGAAACGGCAGCCTCGACCTTCTTTCCGTATTCGGCGATTTCGCGTTTCAACCGCTCTTTGTCGCCTCCGAACGGAACGCTTTGCCCGTTTTTGATTTCGGGAATTTCGAAAGCGCCCACCCCGACGTCGGCATTCCTGAGGAACATCGACTGGTGGGTGTTGTAGTGGCGCTCGGATTCGGGTTTTCCGCGGTTGTATGCGGCCACTACCCCGCGGTAGTGCGAGTGACGGAAATAGATGGGCACCAAGCTGAACGGCTTTCCTTGGGATTCGAGGTATTTCCCCATCGATACGACACCTTTTTCGTATTCTTCGCGCTTGTCGGCCTTGAACGGATCGCCCTCGCCGATTCTGGAAGGATCGAAATGGGGGATGAGGCTTTCTTTCTGGACGAATCCGGTCTTGCGAAGCTCTTCCGGAAGCATCCAAGCGTCCACGTTCTGTTTGCGGAAAAAGGCGCGTTCGGACGGACTGAGGTCCTTGGGATTCACCGAATACGCCATGAGCGTGCGGACGAGGTTCGCGCAGCTCACGCTGCTTTGGCGGGCGATGTCGACGATGCGCGGCAGTTCGGGATCGAGGCTTCTTTCCTGGCTTCCGGCAAACCCCGAGAGAAGCGAGGGGCCGAAGCTCTGCGGACGGTTCGGAAAAATTCAGCGGACGGCCTCCTTTTTGAGCATCGAAACGTCGCGCTTCGCCACGCGTTCGCCTTCGGCCATGGACTCGCTGATGCGCCGGATGGTGGCGACGCTGTCGGCGAAGATCTTCGAATCGCCCGGAACGTAGAGAATCTGTCCCGGTTTGAGGACGTAGTTCTTGCCAGACGACCCCTTTTCTACGAAAGGATGCCCCAAAAGACGGTTGAAATCGACGAGGTCGGCATAATTCTCCAACCCGGAAGCCGCGGCGATTTTCGCTACGGTATCTCACGGTTTGACCTCGTATTCTTTCGCGTTCGATTTGAGTTTTTCGCGCTGGGCCAAGATCTCCGGGTTCGTCGGAGCGTCTTTTTCAGACAAGAGCGCGGCAAGTTCTCGGTTCGTCATCTTTGGGGGATTCGTGGATATCCGTACGAGTTTACCATTCTCTTCGGATTCTGTAAAAAACGGAGGGGCGAATTGGTTTTACCGGGTTTCCCGACATAATACCACCATGAGCAAATTCCGATTCCCCAACCCCGACGTCCACCCGCTCTTCGCCATCGCGGCCATCTGCTTCGTGGGCTATTTTTCTTTCGAAACCGTACGTCTCTCCCACGTCGGCTATGGCGAACGGATGGCGAACGCGTTTCCAAAAACTTCCACGGGGGCTACCGCAACCGGCTCGACGCAAGTAGCGCGCACGGATGTTGAAACCACCGAGTTCCTCAAGGCCGCACGGGCCCAAGTGGGCGTGACGCTCTATTACGACCCTTCGTACCAGAAGCTCGATTTTCCCAAGGGGGACGTACCGAAAGAGGTGGGCGTATGTTCGGACGTGGTGATCCGTGCGTATCGAGGAATAGGCGTAGACCTGCAAGCCGAGGTGAACGCCGACATGAAGGCGAACTTCTCGAAATATCCCACCAAATACGGCCTCTCGGCGCCGGACCCCAACATCGACCACCGGCGCGTGCCCAACCTGATGGCGTATTTCGACCGGAAAGGGCGTTCGAAACCGATTACGAAAAACCCGGCGGATTACCTGCCGGGCGATATCGTCGCGTGGAAGTTCCCCAGGAACCAGACCCATATCGGCATCGTGAGCGAAATATCGGACGCCGCCACCGGAATCCCCTACATTTACAGCAATTCCGGGCGAGGAACGCTGAAGGAGGACATCCTATTCGGGTATGAGATTATCGGGCATTATGGGTGGAGGTAAGAAGTTTTTCCCATACGGGCAAAGAAGAATAAGATGGCGAAGTTAGAATCAATCACCTATTCACAATGGCTGGCAATTCATCATTGACTCTAAAGGATTTTTTTGGAAATTCTGATTACGAAAAGTTCGAAATACCCATGTACCAACGTTCATATTCTTGGACGAATGGACAGTTGGACGAACTCTGGTCGGACCTTGAAAACCTTGATGACGAAGACAATACCACCCACTTCATTGGTCTTTTCGTCATGACTGAGGATGAGTCCGTCAAAAGAAGGATGCAGGTTGTGGACGGTCAGCAACGCATTACGTCGGTAAGCATATTGCTTGCGGTCTTGCGCGACTTAATGTGGGAGATTGTGAACTACGAACAAGAAGTGGGCAAAGGTAAAATTGCATTCACAATCAGCACTGAAATTGGAGCGCTGAATAAATTTCTTTACACTGGAAATTCAAACGCCGAGACGAAACTGGAGCCGAATGAAAATGATAAGGAAGCTTATAGGGACACGATTGCGTGGCTATGAGACGAAGATGACGCAAGATGTGCGATTTTCGAAAAGGAAATTGGGAAAGAACCGGGCGAGCGCTTGACCAGCGAGGAAATTAAAATCAAAAATTGACCGTTCATCAAGAGGAACAAAAAGCATCGTATGGTTAAGGCATACGAACGCTTTACCGATCAGGTTAGAGAAAAAATCAAAGGATTATCGCCTTCAGAAAAAATTCAACAACTCTTCATTCTCCAAAAGAAAGTTCTTGAGCGACTTCGCGTAATGACATTCGTCGAAGATGAAAATGGTGCGTTCGACCTTTTTGAATCTCTCAATGACCGCGGACTCAAGCTCGCTGCGATCGATCTCATCAAGAACCGAGTACTCCGAAAAGTCGTGTCCGAAAACCGACGGGTAATATCGGAACGATGGGATTCCATTTTCTGAAAAGATGGGATTCTTGCCAGCGAAAAACAAGACCTTTTTCTCCGCGCACATTGGAATTCAACAGAAAAATTCATCACAAAAAGTGATTTATATAAAAGCTACAAGTCCAGGATAGAAGATGCATACAGCCCCATGGACTTCGTGAGCGAATTAGAATTTTCTGCCGAATCATACGCATTTCTTAGAGATGAAGCGTATCGCCTGTTCGAAATGTCCCAGACTGACGATTTGCAAAAGATACTGAGGCTATTGAGAAAATCCTGAAGCTATCAGTGGTATTCCCTCGCACTACCGCTCGTTCGCATCATTCGCGAGGAATTCGATTCCGAGAATAAAAATAAGTACGTCATTGATGAGGTGAGGTCTACTTTCTGGCTGATTCTGAATGTAATAACCCGCTTCCTGGTATTGGAAACCCGATTCAATAAAATTGAAAAACGGTTCCCGGAAATTGCCGTGAAAATCAGTCAGAAGTACTTCGGAATTAAGGAAGAAAAATCGAAAATCGAGTTCCTGAAGTCGGTCCAGCAGGATGTTGCAAAACTCTTCGACGAAGACGTTTGAGGCAATGCCCTCCTTAAAAAATCCTTAAATGAAAAGGGATTCGAGAGCAACGATTTGGCTGCGTTATTGGTAGAAATGGCCACGTATACGAATCTTCCCCACGGTTCA
>JASDUA010000060.1:0-3832 GCA_041891375.1 Patescibacteria group bacterium | reverse complement strand
GCGGGAAGGAGTCTCGGCGCCCCGTTCGCGAGGTCGAGGTACTTGATGGTGACGTCGCTTCCGAGGAGCGCGATGACCACGTCGCCGCTCTTGGGTTCGACCGAACGGTCTACCGCCACGATATCGCCACCGAGGATTCCGGCGTCTTTCATGCTGTCGCCCTTCACGCGGACGAAGAACGTCGAATTGGGGCGGTCGATGAGGTAACGGTCGATGTCGAGCGTTCACGAAGGCTCTTCTTGCGGAGTGAACGGCAATCCCGCCCGTACGGATTCGAAAAGGGGGAGTCCTGTCATCCGCGCCGTGGGCGAATATGCGCGGTTTTCGAATTCGAGAAGCCCTTCCGACACGAGTTTCTGCAGAAACCCTTTCGCTCCGGCGCGGGTGGAATACCCCAGCATTCCGCATGCCTGGTCGAGCGTGCGCAGCGTGCCGCCCGCACGGAAATGGGCTTTGAGCGTGCCGACTTTTTCGCCGTATTTCGGATCGGTTTTCATATCCTTCGCATTACCATACAAAAGTATGGCAATAGTACGCGGAGTTTTTTCGAAAGCAAGGAAAACCGGTCGGTTTCGAAAAAGGGCGTAAAAAAGCCCCCTCCGGAGAGGGGGCGGTTTCAAAAGGCGGGTTTTCCACCGGTTTTCGACTCGAAGATGCGGTCGAGAAGCCGGAGAAACTGCTTTTGGGCTTGAACGAAACGTTCGCGGCTGCTTTCGTATTCGACCAGGTTTCCGGAAGAGAAGTCCTTGGCGGTTCGGCGCATCTTGGCGTGCAATCTGCGGATGAGGACCCCGAGGTTTTCGAACCAGGGTTCCTTTCCGTAATTGACCGCCCCGACGCCGCCGTACCAATCTTGGACCCGGCAGTGGGCGAGGCATTCTTCGGTGGGGACCATGCCCTTCTCGAATTGCGCCCATATCCGGTGGCACCATTCCCAGTGGCGGCTTTTGGCCGTCAGCAGGTCGAGGTGCGCGACGATCTGGCGGAAGGGTACTTCCCGCCGTTTCGGCGGATGCGCGATGCCCTGCCCGTGTTCGGACACCCATTCCCGTACGCCGCACGGAGGAAGCGGTCTCGATATGAGGTATCCCTGCATCGAGGCGCAACCGAGCATGCGGAGGAGTTCCGCCTGCCCTTCCGTTTCGACGCCTTCCGCCACGGACGAATGCCCGAAGGCTTCGGCCAAACCGATGACGCCCTGGACGATGTTCAGGTCGCCCACGTTCTCGAGCATGTCGCGCACGAAGGTCTGGTCGATCTTCAGCGTGTCCGAACGGATGCGCTTCAGGTAGGCGAGCGAGGAATACCCCGTGCCGAAGTCGTCGAGCGCGAAGCGCACGCCCATGGAGCGGCACTGTTCGAGCGTGGCGGTCGTCAGTTCCAAGTTCTGGATGGCGGCCGTTTCGACGATTTCTATTTCGAGGCATCCCGGATCGATTTCCGGAAAGTCGCGGAGGATGTCGGCGAGCGATTCGGCGAACCTGGGATTTTGCAGATGGACCGGAGATACGTTGACGCTGACGGAGACGTAGTCGACCCCGTCTTTCTGCCACGAGGACATCTGCGCCAACGCGGTGCGGATGACCCATTCGCCGAACTCGGCGGAGAACGAACCCTCGTCGATGGCGGGCATGAAGACGGCGGGTGAGACCATGCCTTCTTTCGATCGCCACCGGGCGAGGGCTTCGAAGCCCGTGAGCCTCCGGTCCGATAACCGGACCTTCGGCTGATAGTGGAGTTCGAATTCCCCGGATTCCAGTCCGTTGCGGATCAGCCGCATGCCTTCCGACCGACTCTTCGTCCTTTCCAGGCGTCCCGAGTCGAAATGTTGGAAACGGTTTTTCCCGGCCTCTTTGGCCGCGTACATCGCTTGGTCGGCGTGCCTGACGAGCAGGTCGCCTTCGCTGGAGTCGTCCGGAAACACGGTGATGCCCATGCTGCCCGAAATTTCGTAGAGCCCCCTCGGGGTGTCGAAATCGGTCCGTATCGCCGCGAGGATTCTCGAGGCGGCCAGGTCGATTTCGTCGATGGTCGTAAGACCGACGAGGAGGATGACGAACTCGTCGCCCCCTATGCGCGCGACCGTGTCGGCCTCGCGTACCGAAGTCGAGAGTTTCGAAGCGATTTCCTGCAAGAGCAGATCACCGGATTCGTGTCCGCAATAATCGTTCACGGGTTTGAATCCGTCGAGGTCCAGGCAACATACCGCGAGCAGGCAGTTTTGCCGCCGTGCCAGCGCGATGCCCTGGTTGAGCCGGTCCGCGAGCAGCGCCCGGTTGGGAAGCTGCGTGAGCGGGTCGTAATGCGCCATCCTTTCGAGCGCCATTTTGTGGAGTTTGGCTTCGGTGATGTCGCGGACGGTTCCGACCGCGAACACGCACTTGCCGTTCTCCGATCGGACTTCGGCGATTTCGTGGACCCAGAGCGTACCCGAAGGGGTGACGATCCGGTGTTCGAAATCGTACGGTTCGCCGCGGAGGGCGTTTTTCCAGGAGTTCGCCGCCAAAAGCCGGTCGTCGGGATGTACGCGGTCCATGAATATTTGGAAATTCACTCTTGCGCCCATCTCGATTCCGAAAATCCGGTAGGTCTGTTCTGACCAGCGGAGTTCGGCGTTTTTCCGGCTCAGGTCGATGTGCCAACTGCCGACTTTCGCGACTTGTTGGGCACGCTCAAAGTCGTGCGAGCGTTCGATAAGTTCGTCGAACAGCTCCTTGTCCACGGTGATTCCGCCTTCGGCGGTTCCTCCGTCAATCGTCATAGTGTATCTCTCCGAAAATTTTGGTATGGGAATACGTAAAGCTTTACGCGAATGTGAAAGATCGTTCGGCATCCGGGAGTTCCGAAATGCCGCCATGCGGCATGGTAATGACCGTACGGGATTCGTCAATCCGGGAACTATTCCTGTAAAGAACGGAAAATCCCGCCTTTTCGGGCGGGATTTTCGAGCGCTGGAACGACGGGGGATTAGAACGCGCGGGCCACGATGACGGCGACGTTGTCCGGATTTTTCACCGTGAGGAGGTCGTCGGTGAACTGACCCTTGTTCGGGATGCAGCGGGTGGTCGCCTTGAACTTTTCCTTGATTTCGACTTCGAAAGCCGGGTTCTTGTCCCATTCGTAGAGGGCGAATTTACCGGCTTCGAGCGCGGCGCCGATTTCTTCCATCGACGTGCAGGCCACGACGTTCTTTTCGAGACGTTCGCGGGAGCGGCGGCGGAGTTCTTCTTGGCCCTCTTCGAGGAATTTGGCGACGGTAGCGGCCGATTCGGCGACGGTTACCTGGGATTTTTCACCCGTAACGCGGGAAATGACGGTGCAGAGTCCGGCTTCGATTTCCTTCTGTCCGACGGCGATGGCCACCGGGTAACCGGAAAGTTCGAAGTCGGTAATCTTTTCGCCGAAGCGGGCGTCGCGGAAGTCGACGAGAACCTTGCCGTTTTCGCTCGAAAGCGCGCGGAAGTATTCGCCCTTCACCGGGGTTTCGACGCTTTTTCCGATGACGGTTTCCGCGATGGAGCGGACGTAGGCGTCGATTTCGGATTTTTCTCCGGCGCCGTATACCGGGAGGAGTACCGCCTTGTACTCGGACATGCGCGGCGGGATGACCAATCCCTTGTCGTCGGAGTGGCTCGAGATGAGGCCACCGATGGAGCGGGTGGACATTCCCCACGAGGTATAGGCCGGGTAGGCGATCTTACCGTCGCGTCCGAGGTACTTCACGTCGAACTGTTCCATGAAACCGCGTCCGAGAACGTGCGAGGTGCAGATCTGCAAAGCCCAACCGTTGGACATCATCGGTTCGTAGGTGAAGGTCTTTTCGGCCCCCGCG
>JASDUA010000059.1:0-3844 GCA_041891375.1 Patescibacteria group bacterium | reverse complement strand
CAACTATCACGACGAAGAAGCCATCCACCCGGACGACATTCTGGAATTCGCCCGGAAGGTCCTCGAACGCAAACTCGACCTCGTTTACCGCTTCCGCGCGCGTTTCGACGCGAAGTTCGACCGCGAAAACTGCGAACTCCTCGCAAAATCGGGCGCCCGTTACGTAGGCATCGGATTGGAATGCGCCTCCGACCGCGTCAGCGAACTCATCAACAAGGGCAACGAGCTCACGCTCGAGAAGAAAACCGAAATCATCGGGAACTTCGAGCACGCGGGCATTCCGTTCCACAATTACGCCATATTGGGACTTCCGGGCGAGCGCCAGGAAGAAATGTACGAAACCTATCTCTTCCTTTCGAAGAACGTCCGCGAACGCGACAATTACACCTGTTCGCCCAACGTTTTCTGACTCAATAAAGGGAGCGCGTACGAAAAGCACGGCGACAAGTTCGGCGTCGAAATGAAGTCTTCGGCACCGGTTTCGAAGACTTCGTTGAAACTCCGGATCGAGATGGCCAGAACCGCCCTATTTTCGGACGCGCAGCGGCAATTCGCCCTCGAAATCCACCGCCAGCAGTTCTTGGAATTCTGCTCAAAGGAACTCGTAGCGGGAACCGTCCCCCGGGATTTCTGGGATTTCATCGACCGCACCGGGCTTTTCTACCACCTGAAGTCCTTCTCGAGGGAAAGCCCTTACCGAAAACCCCTCCGGGAAGCCGCGGAACTCTCGAAACTCCCCGAAAGCGAACTCCTCGCCAAGAAATTCGATCTCTCCGAATATCTCCGCGAACGACCGGACGGCAACGGGTACGCCGTGCGCAATATCGCCACGTGACGTGAAATCAGGTTCCGGAATCCGGGAACTTTCGAAAAGTGGGATGCCGGACTCCCCCTTTCCGAAAACCTCCGCGCGACCGGAACGTCTGAAAATCTTAAGAATCTCATAGAATATCGGTTCATCCTCCCCCATGGCTAGAGAACTCGAACTCATCCGATACCGGTCGGAAATCGCCCCTTTGGCGAATTTCGCCAATTTCCAAGACCGCGTCGTCCATTTCGCCACCGATCCCGAAGCCGATCCCCACAGGATGCTTCCTTGCGCGATCGTAACCGACCATCGGGAAAGCGCCGTGGAAATCTGGTGGCTGCATACCGAGAAGAATTTCCTCACGGCGAAAGAAGCCCGCGAAGACGGCGGATTTTTCTTCAAACATGCGCGGAACGCCCAAGAAGCCCACTGCCTCATACCTTGTCCGGACGGAACGTATCTGACCTTCTTTGAGAAATCGTCGATCGGCATCCGGCTTGACCCCAAAAACGGTCGGGCATTCCTTTTCGACACCCTCGAAGCCTTCTGAAAGGATTCCGGAGTCGAATCCTTCGGCATCACGTCCTACGCAAACCCCGATCCGGAAGCCGATTTCTTCTACGCTTCCTGCATGCGTTCGAGACCGGACGGAAAACGCGAAGTCCTCGACGTTCGTCTCGCCTACGATTTCTCCTACTGGGAAACCGTCCGTTCGGACGTCGGCGAAGCCGAACTCCGGCTGAACGCCCCGCACATGACGAGAATCTCCAACGGAATCGTCTACGACTCGCATTTCAAAGACGTCTCCTACCGCGTTCCGTCGCTCTGAAGCGGGGAAATCAGCCGGCACGTACTCGTCGATACGGGCATGCGCGAAATTTTCCGGGCATTCGTAAAGATTTCAGGACTTCCCGAAAACGAACCGTTCGAAAAATACGCATCCACCGAAGACGGATCGGTAAAGTTCGAATCTGAAACTTTCCGAACCTTTTCCGACAAGCTTCGCGAAAAGCTCGGATGCCAGCATTTGAACGACCTCATCTGCGAAAGGATTCTGACGGGCGCTTCGCTCCTTCCGGGCAAGATTTCGTATTTCGACGTCACCGCCCCCGAGCGGGTATCCACTGCGGCGACGACGAAAGGAAGTCCCGCGCATTTCGAATTCTCCAAAGACGGCGGACGGGTCTACGTTTCGAGCCACAACTTCGACATCCTCTGCGACGCGCTGCGGTATTTCTGACCCGCGGCCATCGACGCTTACGACGTATCCGGAGGGCGGATGCTCAAAACCGGAACGTTCGAAAAACCGGAATGATACCGTTTCACGAGCCACCGGGTTTTCGAGAACGGAGGCAAGGAATATCTCGCGACCATCGGCCAACCCAACCGCCTGTACGTCGTCGACGCCGCTTCGATGAAGGAAGTTTCGCACGTAGACCTCGCCGACAGCTTGCTCGATTCGATTCCCGCCGCGAAGATGGACGTATGGGTACGGTCAACCCATACGGACGAACGGTATCCGTTCTTCCGGCCTTTCGAAATTTCGGAAGACGGCGAATTGGCGTACGTTCCGAACAAGCGGGGAATCGCCTACGTTTCGCTTATGAAACCGGGAATGCCGAAAAAATTCGTTTCTTTCGAAATTTCGAATCCGGAAATCGCTTCGAAATTCAAGAAATTGACCGCGTTGAACGCCCACTGCTACAGGATTCCGCGCTAATGCCGACCGGACTGACGTTCTTCTTGATTCCGGGGATAAATACCCTAAAATCTTAACGTTGGTCCTTTTACGGCAAAAGCCATGCCCACCATTCAAAAACAGACCCTCAGGGGAATCGTATCCACGATCATCGCCCTCGGGGCTTTGATTTTGTCCCAATCCGCGAACGCGGGAAGCATCGATTGCGGAAGCTGGACCGTGAACGTGAAATCCGGAACGTACGATACCGGTGACACTTTCTGGTGGAATTCTTCGGTGACTTTCACCAACCGGTGAGGCACGTACACGAACAACAGCGGTTCGACGAGCACCGTATCGAGCGCTTCGTGCATGGTGAATTCCGATAACGACACCTGTAACGTCACGTTGAGCAAGAACGGCTCGAACAAGACCTGTACTTCCCCGACCCTCCGGATCGACACGACCCCGCCTTCCTGTGGAAACTGGAGCATCAGCACCACCGGATTCTGAACCCAGACCTGGACTCCGGGACAGGACGTAACGTTTCTCGATTGGTATTGGACTCCCTGGAACCGCACCTTCAGGGTAAGCATTTCCGACTCCCAAAGCGGCGTTCCGGATTCGACGGAACAATATTCCTGGCCGTCCGACTCCCTCGCGGACAACTCCATGCAGTCGATGCTCGGGGACTTCGCCCGCGTCACCGTTACCGACAACGCCGGAAATTCTACGGAATGCGTCTGACCGAGAAAACGCGTGGACGGTTTCGACCCCTCGATGCCCACGCTCGACTGCGACAACTTCATCAGCGGAAGCCGCCCGCTTTCCAATCCGTACCAATGAGAAGTGAAATGCGGACTTTCCGATAGCGCCGGTCCTTCGAAAACCTACTCCTACTACCGCGTAAGAACCTATCTCGCCAACGTTTCGACCGGTGGAATCGGAGCCCTCGAAAGCGATACGAACTGGGTGGCGAACGGTTCTTTCGACACGCTCATCGACGCGAACGGAAACCGCATCCGTTCCGGCGCAGCCTATGACGCGAATTCGGCTCCCCTCCGCTACGCCTTCACCCCGAAGGACAACCGCATCACGAAAGTCCAATGACGCCTTTGCGAATTCATGGGCACTTCCGCGGCGCGCTGCACCGATTCGAACGTCTTCGACATCATCAAGCTCCCGCCTCCGCCGCCCATTCCGGAAACCGCCGGAGACGGTTGGTACGACTGCCAGGATCCCAACACGGGAAAACTCATCTGGTACGCCCCGGACGAAAGCGTAGCGGGGACGAACCAAACCCTCTCGTTCGCGTGCATCCCGGACGGAATCGGTACCGGAGAACCGAAGAGTAAGGC
>JASDUA010000058.1:15148-25176 GCA_041891375.1 Patescibacteria group bacterium | reverse complement strand
CTTCGAGGGTCGAAGAGAAGGCGGCGATGAGATCGGGCGGCAAGTCGCGGATGAACCCGATGGTATCGTTTACGAGAATTTCGGTTCCGCGGACGTCTTTGCTCCAGTCGACGTTCTCCGCGTTGGAATAGTCGGTCTCCGGCGGGACGTACATCTTCCCTACCGACGTTCCGAGCGTCGCGAAAAGCTTGTCTTCCGCGAGCACGCCCTTATGGGTCAGCGCGTTCATGAGGGTCGATTTTCCGGCGTTGGTATATCCGACGATGCCGACGGTGGGAAACCCTACGCGCTTGCGGCGTTTGCGGTGTTCGGCTCGGGTCTTCTCGTAGGTCTTGAGCTTCTCGTGGATGAGTTCGGATTTTTCGCGGAGGTGGCGCTTCATGATTTCGGTATTCGTTTCGCCGAGGCCACGGGCACCTGACGCGCCGCCCTTCGACCCGCCTCACTGGCGGGAGAGTTCCATCCCCATGCCGAAAATACGAGGCCCCATGTGCTTGATGGACGCGAGTTCGATCTGGAGCTTGGATTCCGGAGAATCCGCGTGGAGGGCGAAAATCTTCAAAATGAGGTCGACGCGGTCCCAAGCCTGCATCTTCGAATTCTTCTTGCGAAGCTCTTCGTTGACGTGGTAGATCTGTGCGGGCTTGAGGATGTTGCCGATGACGAGAAGTTCGGCTCCGAGTTCTTCGCCCAAGGCGACGAGTTCTTCGAGTTTGCCCGTTCCGACGTAGGTAGCGTAATCCGGCGAATCGCGCTTTTGCACGCGCTTGACCACGGTAATGCCCCCGTAGGTCGAAACGAGGTTTTCCAGCTCATCCATACGGGCTTCGAGATCTTCTTTGGGGACTTCGCGCGGGGCGATGTCGACGATGACGGTTTTCATTGCCGTAAGGATACCTCGGTCACGGCAAAAAACAAGACCGTCCTCGTATGGACGGTCTTGCGTGGATGCCCGGCTCGAACGGAGCCGCGGCGACTTTAGGACCCTAGGAGCGAGGCCCGTTCGAGCCGGGCGCCCCGAGGTTTACCCGAACGGATCGGGCGGAAGCGGGATTTCCCCTTCCGGCACCGGAGCGGACGGAGCGCCGCCTTCGGAATCTTCGGCGTTCTTCGCTTCTTTCGGAAGGTTCTTGGCGTTCTTGCAGTCCGGGTAGTTGGAACAGGCGAGGAACGGGCCACGACGGGAACTCTTCACCGTCATGACGCCCTTTCCGCACTCGGTACACGCTTCTCCTCCGTACTTTTCCTGAAGGGCGACGAGTTTCGGATTCGGAATCTTGCCGATCCACTTCACTTCCGGGTAGAGGCTCGAAGCGAGGAACGGGCCGAAGCGGCTGTTCTTCACGACGATGGTGCCTCCCGCCGGACACGGCTTGCCTTCGTATTCTTCCTTGAGCGCGGCGAGACGTTCGGCTTCGCCCGGCTTCACGATGTTTTCGATGAACGAACACGCCGGGTAGTTGGAACATCCGATGAAGCGTCCGGCCTTCGAGAACTTGTAAACGAGTTCGGATTTGCACTCCGGACATTCGCGTCCGACCTTTTCCTGAACCTTGCCTTTCTCTTCGGTAGCGGCGAGAAGTCGTGCCGAGAACCCCTTGTAGAACTCTTCGAGCATCGCCTGCCATTCGAGTTCGCCCACGGAGACCTTGTCGAATTCGTTTTCGACCTTCGCGGTGAACTTGTAGTCCATCATCTCCGGGAAACGCTGTTCGAGAAAGTCGTTGACCGTGAACGCGATATCGGTGGGAGCGAGCTTCTTTTCTACCTTTTCCACGTATCCGCGTTCGACGATGGTCGAGATGGTCGGTGCGTAGGTCGACGGGCGGCCGATGCCTTCGGCTTCGAGCTTCTTGACGAGGGCGGCTTCCGTGTAACGGGACGGCGGACGGGTGAAGGTCTGCGTTCCGGAGATGCCCTTCGCCGGGAGCACGCTGCCTTCGGCGACGTACGGGAGCGACGAGGAATCCTCGTTTTCTTCTTCGTCGGTGCCTTCGACGTAGAGCTTCATGAACCCCGGGAAGCGGACGACTTCGCCCTTGGCGGTCCAAATCTGGGACTGCGCGGTCTCCGGAACGAAGTGGTAGGTCGTGGTTTCTACGAGCGCTTCCTTCATCTGCGAAGCGACGGTACGTTCCCAGATGAGACGGTAGAGACGGAGTTCCTGTCCGTCGAGACCGCAGGTGTCCGGGGTCTTGTCGACGTACGCCGGACGGATCGCTTCGTGCGCTTCCTGGGCGTTGGCCTGCTTGGTCTTGTATTTGCGGCCTCCCGGAATCGAGTATTCGGTTCCGAAGGTGGCGTCGATATAGGCTTTGGAGGCCTGGATGGCGAAGTCGGAAAGGTTTACCGAGTCCGTTCTCATGTAGGTGATGTGCCCGTTCTGGTAGAGCGACTGGGCGACGCTCATCGTCGCGCCTACGGACATGCCGAGCTTGCGCGAAGCTTCCTGCTGGAGGGTGGAAGTGGTGAACGGGGCGCCCGGAACGCGCGCGCCTTCCTTCTTTTCCGAGTGGTCGAGGCGGAAATTCGCGTTTACCGGAATCTCGATGCGAACGTTGCCCTTCTTGTCCTTCTTTTCCTTCGCGTTGTCGATGTCGGCGCCTACGTCGGCGAGAAGCCCCATGGCCTCGTCGCGGTTCTTCGGTTGGAAGTTCTTGCCGCCGATCTTAGCGAGTTCGATTTCGAATTCGGTGCCTTCGTCGGTCGTGACGAGCGCCTTAAGCTTCCATCCCTCTTCCGGAACGAAGGCCTTGATTTCGCGTTCGCGCTCGACGATGAGCTTCACCGCGACGGACTGCACGCGGCCGGCGGAAAGGCCCTGCTTGATCTTCGTCCAGAGGACCGGGGAAATCTGGAAACCTACGAGGCGGTCGAGGACGCGGCGGGACTGCTGCGCGTTGACCAAGTCCATGTCGATGTGGCGCGGGTTTTGTACCGCGTGTTCGATGGCGCCCTTCGTAATTTCGTGGAACACGATGCGGGAAACCTCTTTCGAGTCGAGTCCGAGCGCTTCGCAAAGGTGCCATCCGATGGCTTCTCATTCACGGTCCTCGTCCGTCGCTATCCACACCTTTTCGGCGCCTTTCACGAGCTTTTTCAGTTCGGCTACGGTCTTTTTCTTCTCTTCGCTCACGACGTAGCTCGGTTTGAATCCTCCGGCGATGTCGATGCCGAGGTTTTTCTTTTCGAGGTCGCGGATGTGGCCCATCGAAGCCTTGACCATGAAGTCTTTTCCGAGGTATTTTTCGATGGTCTTTCCTTTCGCGGGAGACTCGACGATGACGAGGTTTTTCATGAATTCCGGGGGTTGTTCGGGCGGCAGGGTATGGGCGGTGAGGCGGAAAGTCAAAAGTTTTTGCACCTTATTATGCAACCGGGTATACTTCGCGACGAAATCGTTTAAAAATAAACCGCCAACCGATGAAGAAAACTCTCGCCGTGGGAATCGCCGCCGCAACCGCCGCGCTTTCGTCCTGCACGATGCCGTGGTCGAAGGAATCCCCTGCCGACCTTCCGCCGCCGATCGCCCCGGCGAACGTCCAAGGTCCCGTGGAAGTCGCCAATCAGAACGGCGAACAACCCGCTCCCGCGTCGAACGGAAGCGGAATCGTGGAACCGGGCGTCCCGGTGGTCGCTGGACCGAACGCCATGCCGCCGGCACCCGCCGCAAATGCGGGAACCGGCAAACAGGCGACGCTCTCCGGAGCTGCCGAAGACCCCGACGTAAAGGAGGCCATGGGCGAAATCGACAAGCTTTTCGACGGCATCGCCGGCGACACCGGATCGACGAAAAAGTAGCCGAAAGGATTTCTCGGATTTTTGACAGAAGCGAAAATAAGTGGTGCAATAAACCCGCATCGCTTATTTTTCTTTTCCAGCATATGGCATTCTCCAAGAAACGCCTCGTCGCCGCCGTCCTCACCGGACTCACCGCAGTATCGCTCGTCGCCCCGGCGTCGCTCGCGGACGACTACTCCTACGTGAATTCGGAACACCTCAACGTCCGCAGTCTCGACTCCGTACGCGGAAAGATCGTCGCGACCGTCGACAAGGGCTACCGTATGACCGTCCTCGAAGAAGCGTCCCGCGGATGGAAGCGCGTCCTCCTCGAAAACGGACAGGAAGGCTACGTCAACGGCAAGTACCTCACCGACGCCGTACCGAACTACGAAAAAGTCTCCTCCACCGTCTACGCGGTCAAAGTCGCCCACGCCTTCGTACGCTCCGACGGGCTCCAGAAGAAGATCGCCGTACTCGACTCGGGCGACAAGCTCGAAGCCGTTTCCGACCGCGTATTCTTCGGACGTTGGGTCCGCGTCCGCGTAACGGAAAGCGCAAACGCCGGTTACGTAGGCCGCGTCGGCTACATCAGCAAGCACCTCATCGACCCGGTGGAAGGATACCAGTTCGCTCCGGCGGAAGCTCCGGCGGCCGAAATGACCCAGGACCAGGCGGTAGCCGAGGATTCCCAGGACGTCGCACAGGACGCCCAGTCTTCCGACATGACCACCGACACCGGAACCACCGACGAAATCCCGGCTTCGCTCAACAGCGCACCGGCAGACTCCGCGGATTCCGCCGACTCTTCCTCCGACGAAGACCTCTCCAAGCTCCTCGAAGGACTCTAGGCCGAACGCCTCCGAAAGCGCCTCGCTCTGCGGGGCGCTTTTTCATGAACGGACACGGGATTGACTTTGAAAACGCGGTATCGTACAATTCCGTGGAATTTCCTTCACCCCTTCCAACATGCGCTCCCATTATCGGACGAAAGCCCGCTACGGAGGATTCACGCTCGTGGAACTCATCGTCACCGTCAGCGTCATCGCGACCATCGCCGTTCTCGGCGTCGTCTACGGCAACGGGTACAAGGCTTCGAGCAACAACGCCGAACGCCTTTCGGACGTCGATACGCTGAAACTTGCCGCGGAGTCGTATTCCCGTGCCAAGGGCGACTACCCGGAGCCGACGGGAAACCGCATCTATTTCGACTCGAACGGAGCATACGAACATTCCGCGACCGGCTCGTACGGAGTATCGGGAACCGCCACTAGCGACCTCTTCGGATCCGAATTCCTCGCCGAAGTCCCCAAGGATCCGGAAACCGGAAACTTTTACGGATACGGAAAACGCAAGGACGGCGTCGCCGCTTACGATTTCGCCACCGTCGACCGCCGCACGGACGGATACTATGCCCACGTCCGCGGGAATTACGACGGTTCGGCTTTGCCGTCCCTCGTACGCGAATACAACGGACCGGGCTTCGTCGAAGACGGAAAAACCTCGCGGCTCCCCTACAATCCTTACGAAATGAAGGTCACCGCGAAGGTCGCCTCGTTCTCGGGAGCGGTAAAAATCGTTCCCTCGAAGAGCCTTACCGGCGAACTCGTCGAAGGCGACGTCCTGAACGTCCCGGCCGGCGGTTACGCGATGCTCCACGTTTCCGACGGCACCGAAGCGCGCGTATGATCGGCGACTTCGGCGACCGAACTCAAGCTCGCGAACCTCTCCGTCAAAGATACGAAGGGATTCCTTACCAAGGTCTCCCTCGCGCTGAACTCGGGCGAAGTCTGGGCGAAAGCGCCCAAGCTCCGCGAAGACCGCGGTGACCGCAGCGAACTCGAAATCACTTCCGGCACGGCCGTGGCTTCCGTCCGCGGAACGATTTTCGGCGTCACGGATACCGCAGCGGGGACCGACGTCACCCTCGTAGCGGGCAAGCTCCAGATCACTTCGAACGCCCAACCGATTTCCTGATCCGGAATCGTCGACGGAACGATTTCCGTAGACGAAGGCGGAATTCCGGAAAAAGTCGCCGTGAACGAAACCCCGGCATCGAACGTGGTACCGGCCCCCGAGGCCGCTCCGAAATCTTCGCCCTGGACTTCCGGCAGCGCCGCCACCAAGGTGAAAATCAAGAATTTGAAACGCGGTTCCGGAAACACCTCCATTTCTTTCGATAACGACATGGGGTTCAACAAGGTCAGCGTAGGCTACGTCTCCGTCGACCCGAGGTATCCGATCGCCTGGTCCAGCCGCACTTTCAACGTCGAACCGACGCACACCGAAACGTTTACGGATTCTATCCTTCCGGCAAGCAAGCTTTTCCCGTATCCGGCGACGAAGACGGGTTCGAACTCGAGCGAATTCGCCCGTTTGCCCATCAAATTCGAGAATACGGGCGGATTGGTCATGGAAACCGAAATCGTCATCCCGAGGACCGGCGATTTCGAATACGACGCTTCGTCGATACCCTCCGGAACGGAGCTCGATTGCGCCGAAGGGTACGGATGGTTCAAATCCGCCGGCTGCCAGCCGAAATCCCTCCGCGCCTTCGCCGCGTACGATTCGTTCAGCGGATCGGGAGGAGGCAACGGCGACCTCAACCTCTACGATTCGGCAGGAAAACCCCTTCCGGTCATGGTGAACTTCCTTTCGGCGTCCGACATGTCGGATAAGCCGTACCTCAGGGGATTCTGAAGGTCCGCCACGGTCGCGAACGGCGACGGGACGGCATTCAAAACGGCCGCGAACGGCGCGAAAGGAATCATCATGGAGACGAGCAATCGCGACGACTACCTCGCCTACGACCTCTCCCGCCTGGGACTCAATCCGCAAGACTACGCGATCAGCGTAGGCGTGTTGAGCAGTGGCTTGTCGCGATCGTATTCTTCGATCGAAAAAGAATCGGGTTCCCCTTCCCTCGATTACGAGCGCCGTGCGTACCTTTGGTCCCTCCCGGACGGAACCTCGCTCTATTACCGGGCGTACAATGCCGAATCCGACGAATCGAAGCGCAGCGCGCCAAACGCGCTCGTTCTCGAAGATTCGACGGGAAGGGTAAGGGGAACTCTCGCGATTCCCGCCTCGGTTGCCTCGCTCCCGCTCCAGAACGCCACCGTCGAAACCCGGTTTACTACCGTAGGAACGGCGAAAACCGCGAAAATTTCCATTTTCTTCGAAAAGTCGGCTTCCGCACCTGCCGCCGACGCGCAAACTTCCATAAACGACGTATCTTCCGTCCTTCCCACGACGGTCTACGTGGGCGGAACGAAACCGAGAATCGAAGGCGGAGTCGAAAAATACGATTTCAATTGGGGAGGCAAGAAGGATTGCTCGAACGCCGCCGTAGAAATCATCGATTCGTTCAAAGTACATTCCTTCGACTAGCCCCGGAAAGACAAAACCCGTTGCCAAACCGCCGGATAGCGCTATAATCCGGCGGTCTTTTTTAGATTTTCGCACATCTCCATGGCCAATATCGACCACGCTCCGAGCAAGTACCTGCTCAACCTCCTCCACGTTCTCCCCGCTTTCGCTGACGAAGGCGAAAACCGCCTCAACGCCATCGTCGAAGTTTCGGCAGGCTCCATCAACAAGTACGAACTCATCACCGAAGCCGGAATCCTCAAGCTCGACCGCGTAGGGTATTCTTCGCTCTCCTACCCGTTCACCTACGGTGCCATCCCGCGTACCTGGGACCTCGACGGAGACCCGCTCGACATCTGCATCGTCAACGTTACCGAACCGCTCGTTCCGGGCTCCCTCGTGGAAGCCCGCATCCTCGGCGTGATGAAGTTCGTGGACGGCGGAGAAGTCGACGACAAGATCATCGCCGTCCTCGCGGACGACAAGCGCGTCGAACACCTCCAGTCCATCGACGATCTCGGCGACTACTGGAAGAAGGAAACCAAGCACTACTGGGAATTCTACAAGCACCTCAAGAAGCCGGGAACCGGAACCGTCGAAGGGTTCTTCGGAGTCGAAGAGGCAATCGCGGTCGTCAAGGAATGCGAAGAGCGTTACGAGACCGACTACGCGCACAAGCTCGCCGTGTAATTCCGGACGCCCCGCACTGTCGCGGGGCGTTCTCTTCTTCCGCCTCAGTCCGGGCAACCCCGACCTGGCTCCTAACTGAAGTTAAAGTCGCTGCGGCCGGGATTGCCCGGACCTTCGGAACCAGAGTCGCGGATACCGACGGTACCGTAGCGACTTTAGGACCCTAGGAGAAAAGTCCGTCAGTATCCGCGACGCAACGATCAGCAACGCCGCACATTCACCCCCTCCCCCATGCGCCTCGCCGCCACCTGCAACTTCGGACTCTCGTCCGTACTCAAGAACGAAATCCAGAAACTCGGATGCTACGTCATCGAGTCCACCGAACGCGTCATCCGCTTCGAGGGGGATTTCCGCACGGTCGCGCAGGCCAACCTCCGCCTCAGAACCGCCAACCGCGTCTACATCGAAGTGACGGAAGGACCGGCACGCACGTTCGACGAACTCTTCGAAGTCGTCCGAAAGGGCGAATGGAAGCGCATCCTCCCCGTGGGCAACCCGGTAGCGGTACGCGCGGTCGCGGAAAAATCGGCGCTCGACAGCTTGCCGAGCATCCAGAAAACCGTAAAGAAGGCGATCGTCGACGGATATACCGGACGTCCGGGCGGCATCATGCCGGAAGATCCGGACATGCCGGAAATCTCGGTCCTCACGCTCATCCGCGAAGACCGCGCCATCCTCCTTCTCGACACTTCGGGAGACCCCCTCCACAAGCGCGGATACCGCATTTCGGGAGTGGAAGCCCCCATTAAGGAAACCCTCGCCGCCGGATTGGTCCTCCTTTCCAACTGGAGGTTCTCCGAACCCTTCCGCGACCCCTTCTGCGGATCCGGAACCATCGCCATCGAAGCGGCCATGATCGCCAAGAACGTCGCGCCGGGCATCCTCCGCTCGTTCGCGTTCGAACGTTTCCCGTTCGCCGACCAGATTCCGCTCGGCGAAGAGCGCGCCGCGTGCCGGAAGGCGGAAAAGTGGGACAAGGCCCACGACATCGCCGGAAGCGACATCGACGACGAAGCCGTCGCTTCGGCACGCAGCAACGCCAATGCCATGGGACTCGGCGACAGCGTCCGCTTCGAGGTCGCCGCCTTTCCCGGAAAGGAAACCCCGTCCAAGGGAACGCTCGTCTCGAATCCCCCGTACGGCGAACGCCTCGCGGACAAGAACGCCGCCCACCAGGCGCACCAGGCGCTCTTCGACGCGTTCCGCAAAGCTCCGGAACTCTCGGGCGGCATCATTACCGCACTCGAAGGGATCGAAGGCATGGCCGACGGACTCGGCATGAAGAACCGTAAGATTCCCAACGGTTCCATTCCCTGCCGTTACTACTTCCGCACCCCGAACCGCGGATAGCCGCATTCGTCATTGCACAAAAAATCCCCCCGGTTTTCCGGGGGGATTTTCAAATCTGGCGAAATTACTGCTGGGTGGTCGAACCGGTGGCGGTGGTGCCGGAAGAAGTGGTGGAAGCGGAACCGGAACCCGAGGTTACGGTTGCCGAACCCGAACCGGTAGTCACCGAAGTCGAGCCGGAAGCGGAAGTGGATCCGGAAGAGGTCGAGGTCGAAGACGAGGAATCGGTGGTCGAAGTGGACGGGGTTCCTACGGTCGGTTCGTCCACGCTCGCGGAGCGGGCGTCAACGACTTCTTCGGCGAGTTCCTTAAGCTGGGCGAGCTGGAAAGCGAAACGCTTTTTCTTGGTCGCCTTTTCGAGCTTTCCTACCTTCTCGATGAACCTTTCGAGCTTTTCGGTCGGCATGGTTTCGAGTTTCGCCTGGAAGACGTCGAGCTGGGCGTCCTTGAGGCCCCCCTGCTGCTTGATCTTGCGTTCGAGGGCGGTTACGAGACGCTTCTTGATCTTTTCGAAAGCGGCGGAGTCGGTATCTTCGATCTTGTCGTCGAGCGAGTCGAGGAATTCCTGAAGGCGTCCCGAGCGGACGATGCCTTTGGAATCCGCGATGTCCTGGAGGATGCCTTCGCGTTCTTCGCCTACGAGCTTGACCGAGAGGAGCGGGTCGATTTCGGCGAGGAGGCTTTCGAGCTTGCGGGCCTTGCCGGAATTGCCACCGGAAACGTCGCGCTTGCCGGCGTATACGGAACCTCCGTTGTTGACGATTTCGCCGTTGACGGTGAGTTTTCCGGTTACGCGGACCTTCGAGTTCTGTTCGAGGGTGAGGGTTCCGTTGATGTCG
>JASDUA010000058.1:4279-15138 GCA_041891375.1 Patescibacteria group bacterium | reverse complement strand
AGACGTAGAGCACGCCTTCGACCTTGAGGTCGCCGTTGACGTTGTAGGCGCCCTTCTTCACTTCGGAGCCGGAGATGACGGCATCGCCGTTATCGGAAGCGTCTTCGTCGGAGGCGGAAGCGTCGGAGGAAGAATCAGTCGAAGAAGTCGTCTGGGATACGGAATCGTCCGAACCGCTGGTCATGGAATTGCCGAAACCCTGGGTGTAGGAGCCCATGTCGAAGGCTGCGGAAGCAGACTGGGAAGCGAGGAGCGCGGATGCGATGAGCACCGAAACGTATTTCTTATTTTCCATTCGAAAAAGGAAAAAGGATAGAAAAGTCCTCCGAAGGAAGGAACGACGGAATCGTAGCATTTCATCCATGGCGGTCAAGCGTCCGGGAGGCCGTTTTTAACGTTATTCACGAAATCTTCACGAGCGGAACCGCAACGGGAAGCGATTGCCGAAAAGAGGAAAAATTCGCCTTGATTCGGATGCCGAACATGGTGGAATACCCCCTTCCCCGGAAACGGGGAAGGGTTCTTACTTATCCTAACCTATCGGTACGATGACACTCAGAAAACACGGAGCCGAGACGTTTCCCGACGAAATCTAGACGACGCTGGAAATAGCGATGATGGGAGAAGAACTTTCCGACAGGGTCGCCGACTCCGTCGTTTGAATCATAGACGACGGAACTACGGCTTAGATCGCGAGTCTGGGCAAAAAACGCTATACGGGAGGGCTTTTCGGCCCTCCTTTTTCGTGCGCGGCGGACCGTCCACGATTGGACGCCGGGCCTAATTCTTGAAATTCGGAAGGTCGGCTCGGTACTCTTCGAAAACGACGCGCTTGTCGGAAACCGCAGAGCGTACCTGCTTTTCGTTGGCGTTCATTTTGGAAACGCCGGATTTCACTTCGAGAAACACCACCTTCTTGATGGCGCCCGCGGAAAGCCCGTCGAGCACCAGGTAGTCGAACCCCTTGCCGATGAAGACCATGTCCTTGGGCGAATACGGGAACCCCGGAAGGAAAGGCAGGATTTTTTCGTAGACCGTACCGAGAATCACGGACTGCGAACGCTTCACCGCGTCCGAGCGCTCCTTGCGTACGGCGACGTGGCGCGCGACGCGGCCGATGAGGAATCCTACGGCGAACGCCGCGACGACGGAGACGATGACGGCGAGAGTGGTTTCGGACACGTTTTTTCGGTTTACATTCGTAAGCTCCCGCTATAATATGCGCGTTCTTAAAATTTCCACAAAAGCGATGATCACCGCCGTCCTCACTCCCCATTCCGCCATCGCTTCCGCCTTCGCGTCGAAACTCGGGCTCGAAAAGCTCCCGAAGCTTTTCGGATCCGTCACCGAAGCCTACCGCAAGGGCAACGTCGTGGTCGCGGTTTCCGATTCTCCGGACGCCGTAGCCGAAGTGAAGTCCGAATACCTTCCGGAACGCCTCTATTACGCGGCTTTCGGCACTTCCGCCACCTCCGAACGCTACGCCGGCGACGTCGTCTTGCCGAACGCGTTCATCCCCTTTTCCGAAAACGGCGAAGAAGAGGAAGAAGCCGTGTTTTTGGAAAACTACGAAGAACAGGAAGACTACGACTTCGAAACCTTCGGACTTTCCATCGGCGGCGTCTGCGTCAGCACCGGTAAGGAACTCACCGAAGAAACCCTCATGAAGATCGCATCGGAATACGGTGCCGACCTCGTGGACGAATACGGTTTGAAAACCGTCGCCGCCGGTTTCGCCGACGAAGAAGCCGTCATCTACCCGATTTACGGGGTAATCGACGGGATCGTCGGGAACGACGACGAAGAAGTGAAAGAAGAGGCCGTTGCCGGCAACATGGCCGCGGTGTTCCGCTTTTTGGAAGATTCCTTCGAAAACGAAAGCGAAGGCGGAGACGAAGAAGACGACGACGAAGAAGTAACCCTCGACGAAAATGATGAATAAGCTCAAAGTCGGCGCGACCGAATGGATGGACTTCGTCCAGCCGGGCGAAGACGAGGTCGACGACATCATCGAACGTTACGACTTCCACGAACTCGACAAGGCGGCGATCCTGGAAGACAACCAGACGGCGAGGGTCGACACTTACGACCGCTACGTTTTCGTCGTGCTCCATTTTCCGAAATACGACTCCCGTACCAAGCGCTACCTCCTCAACGAGTTCAACGTCTTCATTTCGAAGGACTACCTCATCCTCTTCCGGTACTACGGATCCAACACGGTCGAGCGCGTTTTCGAATCGTACCGCGACGGAACGCACGGCCGCGAAATCGTGAACACGGGTTATATGCTCTACGACCTCGTGGACGCGATGCTCGACAAGATTTTCCGCCTCCTCGACAAGCTCGGCAAAGACCTCCGCACGCTCGAAAACTCCCACTTCAAGGGCAGCGCGGACGAAGACCTCATCCGGGAAATCATGATCAAGAAGCGCAACATCGTGACGCTCAAGCACATGATCAAGCCGCAGATCGCGGCACTCAAGCTTCTCGAACTCCGCATGAACGCGATGTTCAAGGACGAAGTCGAAGTCTACTTCGAAAACCTCGAGGACAAGGTCGACAAGATCTACGCCGAAATCGAACTCCACCAGGAAAACATCGAGACCACCGAAGACGCGCTCAAGTCGCTCTTCGACATGCGGACGAACGCCACCATCAAGTACCTCACGCTGTTTTCGGCGTTCATGCTCCCGCTTACGTTCGTCACCGGCTTCTTCGGAATGAACGCGGCGGACGCGCCCTTCGACAATTGGGTGGTCTACGGCAGCGTCGCCCTCACGCTCGTAGCGATGCCGCTCACCACCTGGTACCTCTCCTGGAAAGGAAAAATCTAACCCCCGAACCATGAAACTCAAGACCGCCTACGCCTTCGTCGCGTCCATTTGCACCATCGCTCTGGCTAACGCCGCGTACCTTACCAACCGCGCTTTCGAAATCAAGAACGGCGGAGGCTTCGATTCTTTCTGCGACATCAACTCGAGCGTTTCGTGTACCAACGTCCTCGCCCACCCGCTCGCGCAGGTTTTCGGAGTTCCGTTCCCCATGATCGCGCTTTTCGTTTACCCGGTACTTCTCGCCATAGCGCTCGTCGGATACGCGAAGGAAAAGGCGGTCTTCTTCAAGCCCCTCGCGATTCTCGCCGCAATGGGCACGGCGTTCAACGGATTCATCATCTACCGCGAAGCCGTCTACATCAAGTCGTACTGCATCCTCTGCCTCTTCTGTACGCTCATCATCGTCACCGTCTTCGCGGTCTCCATGGCACAGAACGTGAAGGCTTGCAAGGCGGCCAAGGCCGCGAAAAAAGCGTAGTCCTTCCGTACGAAAAATCCCCCGCGGATACGCGGGGGATTTTTCGACGGTTTCGAAATCGAACCTACGTGAAACGTGTCGCGGTTCTTCCGAAATCCAAGCGCGTTCCCAATATCGTTTGCCCTTGCGAAATTTTTATCCGGAATATACTCGCACCCATTCCGGGGCAAAAAAGCCCGGAAAGTTCTTTCACATTCTCGAAACCAACCGTTCCGGATCGTCCGGAGAAAGGGACCGACATGAAATTCCTGTTGAAAAAACCCGACGGAAGCGGCCATATCGCGTTTTCGCCGATATTCTGCGCTCCGGGGTCGCTCGGCTTCTTCGGAGAAGGGTATCCTTGGCACCGCTTGGCGAAAATGGCGGGCATGACCTTCAAAGGAACGACGTTCGTGGCGAAAACCGCGACGTTCCAACCCCTGAAAGGCAACATGCCGCTCAAGGCCGATGGACTTACGCCCAAGGAAATCAAACCGAAGTGCATCGAGGTATATCCCGCATCCGGTCACGTACTGAACGCGGTAGGGCTCTCCAATGCGGGATTCTGGGGGCTCTTCCATCGGGGACGCTGGCAGCAACGGCGTGAGCCGTTCATGCTTTCGTTCATGCCGAAGGGCGATTCCCTCGCGGAAAAAGTGAAAGAAAGCGCGGGCTTCGCCCAAGACTTCCTCTTCCAATACTTCAACCGCCCCAACGGGCGTTTCTCCGCCGATTTCGCCATCCAGGTGAACTTCGCCTGCCCCAACACGGGCAGCGACCCTTCCAGTTTCATCGCTGAAGTCAATTCCGTCCTCGAAGCGTTCCAACCGCTCCGCGAAGTGGGGATTCCCGTCGTTTCCAATTTCAACGCCCTGGTACCGGTACAGGCACTCCTCGACGCCGAGCATCTCTGCGACGCGTTCTGGATTGCCAACACCATCCCCTGGGGCACCCCCGGAATCGACTGGAAAGAATTCTCCGTCGGCATGGACGAAAAGGGTTACGTATCGCCGCTGAAAGCCCGCGGGATTCCGGCCGACGGAGGATTGTCCGGCCCCCTTTGCCTTCCTTTCACCATCGACAAGGTCGACGAAGCGAAGGCCAAGGGAGTCAGACGTCCCATCATCGCCGGAAACGGCATCCAGAAACCGGAGGACGTCGACATGCTCCGTCTCGCGGGGGCTTCGGCCGTCGCGATCGGATCGGTGGCGCTCGTCCGTCCCTGGCAAACCCGGCCGATCATCGCCCGGGCCCTCGAGCTGGCGGACAAACCCGTCAACGACAACCTGAAGCAAACCCTGTTCCTCGTGGAAAAATCCGCGAGGGCGCAACCTTCCAAATAAGGAGATTCCGTGGAAAACGTTACGAACTTCACCATCCCCGCCGGCTTCGACGCCCACCTTCATTTGCGTGACGGCAAGGCACTCGAAACCACGGTGCCGCACAGTGCGGCACACTGGGGGTCGGCAATCGTCATGCCGAACCTGAAACCGGCCGTCCGCAACGTCGGCCAAGCTCTCGACTACCGCGAACGCATCCTCGCGAACGTTCCGGCAGGCGTAGCTTTCAACCCCCTGATGACCTTGTACCTCACGCTCGATACGAGCGGCGACGACCTCCACGAAGTGGTGGCGTCGTACGGCAAGGTCGTGGCGTGCAAGCTGTACCCCGCCGGTGCGACGACCAATTCTTCCGAGGGGATTCCCGACGTCGAAAAAGCCTACCGCATCTTCGAAACCATGCAGAAGTACGGCATTCCGCTGTGCGTGCACGGCGAGGTGACGGATCCGTCGGTCGACGTATTCGACCGCGAAGCCGCCTTCATCGACCGCCACCTGCGGAAAATCGTCGAAAACTTCCCCGAACTCCGCATCGTCATGGAACACATCACGACCAAGGAAGGGGTCGAATTCGTCGAAAGCTGCGGGCCGAACGTGGCGGCGAGCATTACCGCCCACCACCTCCTCTTCAACCGCAACGCCATTTTCCAAGGCGGCGTCCGTCCGCACTGGTACTGTCTGCCCATCCTGAAGCGCGACGTCCACCAACAAGCGCTCGTCCGGGCCGCCACGAGCGGTTCGAACAAGTTCTTCGCCGGTACCGATTCCGCGCCCCACCCCAAGAACCTCAAGGAATATTCCTGCGGGTGCGCCGGGTGTTACACCGCGCCGCAAGCGCTTGCCGCCTACGCCGAGATTTTCGACCGGGCAGGCAAGTTCGACGCCGTTTGCGACAAGGGCAAGGGCATCGAGGAATTCGCGCAGTTCGTTTCTACGGCTGCGCCGAGTTTCTACCGGGTTCCCAAACCCGACGCCCTCGTTCGCTTGTCCCGCGTGGGCAAAGAGTACGGCGTCGAGGGCGAAGGCGCGGTTCCCGCCGGGTACGCTTTCGGCGAATCCGATACGGTCGTTCCGCTCTTCGCGGGCGAAAGCATGAGCTGGACGGCGGAACGGGTTTCGAGAAACGAAAAGCAGCAGCCCCGGTACTAAAAACGTACCGTCCCAACCCCCGTCTTCGGACGGGGGTTTTCTTTGTCCGAAAAAATACTTGCCATTGCTTTGTTTTATTTCCGAATATACTCGAAAACGTCTGGGGGGAACCCTGGCTGTTCATTACCAACCGCATCACTTTTCAACGAAAGGAGCTCTCCATGTTCGGATGGCTGAAGAAACCACCCCAAAAAATTACGGCCGGCGAAGCCAAAAGGCAAATGAGCGAATTCCTCAAGGAAATCAGCGGTAAATCCACCGCCGTCATTCCGCTGGTCTGCAAAAAGGTCCAAGAACTCGGCACGCAATACGGGATCGACTACGAAACCGTGAGCATCGCCGACGAATACCTCCGCCACCGCATCCTCGACCTCGTCCGGAACTTCTTCGAATCCGAAGAACCCTCCGCGATCGTCTCTTCGACGATTGGCCACTACTGCGCGGTCTTCTCGACCGCGTACGTAACGGCGGTGGAAAACGGCGGGCTCGACCAGATGAAAACCGTCGTCGCTTCCGTTCGTGCGATGCGGAACATGGCGCTCCAACGCCGCATGTTCCGCATCGGGTACCGCGAACCGCGGGACGCGCTCCATGCCGCGATGCTGACGCTCTTCACCCAGTCCCTGAAATCCGGCATCGCCGACGAAACGGCCATGCCCTACCGGGAGGAAGAAGAAGGCTCCGTCCGGTCGGAATACGCATTGTCCGCGTTGTTCGAGACCGCTCCGCTCCAAAGTCTCTCACAAGAAGAGATCGAGTACCTCTGGCGGGTAATCCTACCCTATGCGGACCGTATTCCGGTCAAAAACTCCGCGAGCGGCATCGTACCGTTCCCCATCGGCGAAGATGGCAAAACCTACGTCAAGCTGCCGGCGAACGTGAAAGCCGCCTACCACGTCGGCCCCGGAATACCGACTTTCGAAGGCATGGACGCCATCGCCCAAGGAAGGAAAGATTCCAAGGCCCTGTGGAAACCGGGGCAATACCTCCCCAAGGTCAACGAGGGGAAGTTGGTCGAAATGGCAGGAAAGGTCCTCGCGACCTGGAAGGGCCAGCAACCGAAGCGAAGGAGCGAAAGGGAGAAAGCGAAAACTCTCGCCCCCGTCTTCATCGCGCACGGTTTCGAACTCGTCCGGAAACTGGTGGCTTTCTCTTCCTACGTCAACGCCGGAGGATCGCTGGAAGCGCACGACGCCTTCCGGCTCGGGCAACTCCTCGAAGCGGTCCGGTCCCAAAAACCCGTATCCGAAGTCCTCAGCATCGGCTCCGGAATCACGGATCCGCTGGATACCCTGGATATGCTCGAACGGATCGCCGGAGGGGAATCCACCCATCGCTGGCACGTGAACGACCGCAGCGACACCGGACTCGGGCTCATGGCATCGGGCAACCATCCGTGGCTCGTCGTCGGAGCTCTGGTCGCGGTCCGCGAAAGCCAGGAAACCTCCTGGCGCGTCGGGGTGGTCCGCAGGGTTTCCTTGCACGACCACCGCAATTCCGTGGGAATCGAACTCCTTCCGCCTTCGGCACTGGCCGTCGGCGTCAAGGAATACGAGGGGGATTCCAGGGATCGGGCGGAATGGTTCCGGCTCTTCGACGGCATCGTCATCGAAGGGACGGTCAACCGCCTCATCGTCCCGCCACGGACGCTCAAGGGCAAGTCGTACTGGGCGTTCACGCCCGGCAATCGGCGCCGGTACGTTTCCATCGTATCGCCCATGGTGGAACTGGCGGGATCCGAAGAGTACGTTTGCCTGCTCGGCGAAATGTGATGCGCGTACGGATTTTCCAGAAAGAAAGGAGCTGGAAAAAAAGCGCGACCCCCGTCTTCGGACGGGGGTCTTTTTTATGCGCGGAAACCGTAGGAAAGGGCATCGTATTCGTCCGTCGGATAGGCGACGTAGCCTTCGGGCCTCCAGAGGACGAATTCCGAAACTCCCGAGTCGAGCGACATTTTGCTGCAGATGGTGCAGTACGGTTCGCCGGAGCGCTTGGGCATCCCGTTTTCGTCGAGGCGGACGAAATAGAGCGTCGAGCCGGCGATTTTGCCCGGATTTCTCGCGAGGGCGTCCATGATCGCGCGTTGTTCGGCGTGCACGCAGCAGGTCTTGTCGGTCACCTTGGGATCGAGCTCGGACTTCGCGCACGCGCAGCGGCGGCGCGATTCGAGGCCTCCGGCCGGAGAATTGAACCCCTCCCCGATGATTTCACCATCCTTGGCGATGACGCTTCCGCATTTCGAGCGCCCGCAGGTAGCCTTCCGCGCGACTTCGGCCGCGCGGGCGTAGCACCCCTCTACGAAGGCGAGTTCGGCGGTATCGGTAATGACGCGCATGGAGAAATTTTATACGGTACCGCCCGAGAATACGCGAAACCGTTCGGCAATCAACGCCGGAGCGTTTGCCAGCCATGGTATTTCGCGGTATATTCGCCGCGTACCCGTAAACGGAAAACCATGGGAATCCTCTCCGTACTGCGATTCTTCCGCAAGCCCAACGTCAAAAGCCTCAACCGTATGGAAGTTTCGAAAAAGGCTTTCCTCTCGAACTACGCGGTCCTGCGCGCCCTTCGGGAAGACGCGGCGTTCTTTCCGGTAGTGAAATCGAACGCGTACGGACACGGAATCGAAGGCACGGTGAAAGTCCTCTCCAAAACCGACTGCGAAGCCATTGCCGTGGATTCGTTCGTCGAATACCAGTTCGTTCGGAAATTTTCGAAGAAAGACGCTTTGGTGTTGGGCGAAACTCATCCCGAAAACTACGCCGCGTTCGATCTCGCGCGCACCGTTTTCTGCATCTGGAACCCAGAAACCGCCGAACGGCTAGGAAAGACCGGCAAAGTTTTTCGAATTCATATTTTCCTCAATACGGGAATGAACCGCGAGGGCGTTCGCGAAATCGGGCTCGACGCGCTTTTGGCCGTGCTCGCGAAGTACCCGAACCTCTCGGTGGAAGGCGTTTGCTCGCACCTCTCCTCCGCCGACGAAACCGATTTCGCACCCACCGAAAAGCAGATCGCGGCCTTCAGGCGCTGCTACGCCCGCATCGAAGCCGCGGGGCACGCTCCGGCGTTCCGGCATATCGGCGCGAGCGCGGGAACGCTGAAGATCGACGACCCGTTTTTCAACGCCGTCCGCCCGGGAATCGCCCTCTACGGCTTCAATCCCCTCTCCGCCGAAGACCCCTCGTACGCGAACGGCGCCGGATTGAAACCGGTAATGAAGATATTCTCCACCGTCACCGCCGTACAAGAAATTTCCACCGAAGAAGGCGTGGGATACAACCTCACGCACCAGGCCGAAAAAGGAGCGAGAATCGCCGCGATCCCCTTCGGGTATTTCGAAGGGCTCGACCGCCGGCTTTCGAACAAGGGAACATTCCTTTGGAAAAAGCGCCCCCTTCCGCTCGTGGGGCGCGTCTGCATGAACCTGTCGATGGCCGACGCCACCGGAACGGACGCGCGCGTAGGCGACGAAATCACCGTCGTTTCCGACGACCCCAAAGCCCCGAACGGCGTAGAAAACCTGGCGCGGCAAACCGGGACTATTCCGTACGAAATCCTCGTGCGGTTCCCGTCGAACATGCGGAGGGATTGGAAATAGCCGCGCCTTTTGCCCGGAGCGGAGAAATGCGGTAAGATGGCCGCATGTCCGAAAAACGCCAAGACTCCCCCGAAAAACGCCCGTCGACGGGCACCCCCGAAACCAAAGAAAGTCCTCACGAAAGCACCGTGGGGCATTTGGTAGCCCTCGTGAAATGCAAGGTGATGGGCGTTTGCGAAACCGCCGAAGCGAAGAAGCGGACCGACGAACTTCGGAAATCGGTAGAAAAACCCCGGCAGACGCTCTCGAAGGTCGACCTCTCCCCGCTCGGGGAATCCGTTCCCAAAATCGGCCGCACGGGCACCGCCCGCAAGATGCTCTTCGGCAACGGTACGGAAATCCTCAAGACCCACGGCACGTTCTATTCGGACAAGGACGAGGCGCTCTTTTCGAAATGCCGGGCGATGTCCGCAGCGGAGTCGGCCAAAAGCCCTTTCTGTTCGAAACTCGCGAACAAGGAAAGCGACGCCATCCGCCTCAAGGGAACCGTCGAGGTCAATTTTCCGAAGAACCTCAAGGAAATGTGGGAAGAGAAGATCGCCAGATACGGAAAGACGAATCCCGACATCCAGAAGTTCTACGACGCCCGGGTACGCCCTATCGTCGAAGGGCGCGTAAAGCTGCAACCCTCGTCGCGCGCCGCTTTCGAAACGGAAGTCCGAACGGCGATAGAATCCGTGCGGAAAAGCGCGAATTTCGACGAAGGGCTCCGGAAATACGGCATCGATCCGTCCTCGCAAAAAGGCAAGCTCGGCAAGGTCCTTCTCAAATCCATCGGCCCGAACGACCTCATCGGCATCGGATTGACCGAACTCATGGACTCGAAGAACGGCGCGTTCAATCTGAGAATGCTCGACACCGTGCTTTCGATGGCGGGCGAAGAATACTTCGGGCTCGTGCCGGCATTGGCGGATCCTTACGTTTCTTACGGCCCCTACCAGCATACGAAAATGTCCGTAGGGAAAGACGGCGGAGCCACCATCGCCGACGACCGGTTCTGCAAGGGCGCCAACCTGAAAACCCGGGACATCATGACCATGCCCATCGCCGACCAGCACGCCGCGGCCTACCTTTTGGCATGGCACAACGTGGCGATGATGCTTCGCGATCTCGACGTGGCGACCGTCGTAACCAAGGGGCCGAAGAATAAGAAAATATCGAAAACCTACGACCTCGCCGACGCGTACGCCAAACTCGTCGCCAAGGGCGATTCCAAGGCCATGGGCGCGTTCTACCAATACCTCTGAGCCGCGCACAACAATCCCAAGGAAGCGGCGAAGGGAATCAAAAGTTGGGTACTCGCCTACGCCGTCTCGAACGAAAGCCGGAAAGACGACAAGCTCAAACCGCACATCGTGAATTCGGTAACGGCGCAGAACAATTCCGTCAAACAGAAAGACAACCGGGAGGCCGTGCGGATAGACCGCTGAATGAAGAAGCTGGCTTGGGAAAAATGAAACGCCATCATCGTCGCGAGC
>JASDUA010000058.1:0-4269 GCA_041891375.1 Patescibacteria group bacterium | reverse complement strand
GCTTACGCCCCCATTTTGAGAAGCGTTTCTTCTACGGCGCGTTTGGTAGCGAGCGTTTTGGCAGCGGCGTCGTTCACGAGGTCGAGGTCGTCGGTCTCGACGCGGATGACCGGAACGCCGTCGTAGTATTCTCCCAAGACATCGCGGCGGTTCTTGTCGTAGAACGAATGCAGCTTGTCGGTGATCGAGACGATTTCGCTATCGATGTAACTTCCGCGGCGTTCGAGACGGCCGAGGACGGTTTCCGGCTTGGCGTTCACGTGGACGACGAAGTCAGGCTTGGGCAACTTGAGGAACGACGCGTCGAAGTCGCGGGCGAACTTCTTGCCCGCCGCTCCCCGGATCTTGAGGTGGGCGTATACCAGCACCTGTACGATGGCGAAGTCCATGACGATGACCGAATCTTTCGATTCGAGGAACGCCCGGGTGACGATGGCTTCGTCGAGGGCGCGGAAGAGTTCCTGGTTCTTTTCCCAAAGCGTCTGGTCAGAAAGTCCGTCTGACGTAGCCTTGATGATGGGAAGGTACGGGCTCATCTGCGGGAGCTCGGTAAGCTTCTTGACGGACGGGGTTTCAAGCGAACCGTCGTTCCCCAGGGCTTCTTCGATATGCGCGATGAGCAGGTTGGTGAACGTGGTCTTCCCCACTCAGGATTGCCCGGTGACGGCGATTACCGGATACCGGCGGTGCGCGAGGAGGAATTCACGGAACGAAACCCCCTTCAGCGAAAGGGGCTTAGCGGATTCGATGGCGCCGACGTGGTCCGCGGCGGCCGCTTGTTTGGGGGAGTTCATATGGGCATTTTACCAGAATTTACGGGAAATAGGGAAAAAATCGCCTTTTTGCCTGAAAACGGGATGTCTGGTAGGATATCCCGGATACGCGCGATTTCCTTTTCCAGATGGCAGAAACCGCCTCGTACGAGACCTCCCCACTGATAGCGCCCCTCCCCACCGAAAGGGCCGAAAGCCCCGGGGAGAGCGCCGGAATCCTCCGCGGACCGCGTGAAGATCGCCGAATACGGCAACCTCGCCGATCTGGCGTACGTGGATTTCAAGGCCGCGCCGGAAGGCGCTCCGGGAAGCCTCGAAGTTTCGGGGGCCGCGCTCGACCCGCTGTCGTTCCCGAACGTGAAGAACATCGAGAACGTTCCGGAATCCAAACTGACCGAAGACGAGAGAATCCTTGCGGCGTACCTCGATGCGACGCCTCTGGACGGGTTCCGTACCCAATTGGCCTCCTTCGGGAAAAATCCGGTGCCGAAGGATTCGGCCGACATCCTGTACGTCGCCACCGCGGGAAGGTTCGACGCGTCGGGAACTCAGGCGAAAATGCTCGCGAGGAACTCGGGAGAGCGCGGGACGGGAAATTCAAAAGTGGCAAGAGGCATCGCGGCGGAAGCCGTCGGACCTTGGAAACCGGTACAAATCGCGAGTGCGGAGTGATTCACTCCCTGAATCCGGTTCGAACGCGAAACGTTCAACTTCCCCCGACGCAAGGGAACGGACATTCCGGAACCGATGACCGACGACGAAAAGCTCCGCGCGCTGCGCCTGCAGGCGGGACTCGAACGGGTGCGGAAGTACAAGGCCGAGAAAGGCTCCGAACTCTTCGACGAGATGAAGGCGAAAGGATTCTCGGTAATCGACCGGTTCCCGGATAAGGAAAACGGCGAATCGGGGTCGTCCGGGTTCGCGGCGATGGCCGTGAAGGACAAGCAGGGGCGCGTGACGGTCGCGGTACGCGGGACGGAGCTTTCCGATTTCTGAGACCTCGGCGCGGACTTCAAGCTCGCCATTGGCCGCGTGCCGGAGAACCAGACCCGCGACCTCGTGAAGTTCATGGACCGGGTGCTGTCGAAACTCCCGCCCGGGGAGAGAATCCGGATGTCGGGACATTCGCTCGGCGGGGCGCTGACGCAGATCTGAAGCGTGATGTACGGCGACCGGATCGAGGAGGCGTACACGTTCAATTCCCCCGGGGCGAAGGGACTGAAACCGATCCGGAATCGCAACCGGAAGCCGTACGGGCAAGATTTGAGAAATACTCGGAATTCGGGTATGATAAGGGGAATCCGACATCCGTGGAAAACCGAATGGTGAACGTCGCCGGCTCGAAGTGACCCTCGCTCATCGCGAACCTCAACGAAGACGTCGGCTTCTACGAAATCAAACTGGAAAACGTCCAAAGCCATTCCATCACGACGATGGTGAAAGAAATAACCAAGGAAACGACGGAACTGAAGGTGGTGGACAGGCGTGAAAGGCACGAAACGAAAATCGAAGAAACGAGCATACAGTAATACCAACATTAGTTCCGTATGGCAGAATTCTGACACTCCCCCGACTACCACGTCCCGGCGGCCGAAACCGTCCGTACCGAGAAGAAAACCCCGGACGCGCTCGCCGTCCTGAACGGGGAACTTTCGAAGTCGGGACTGAAAGCGGAGGTTCCGGAAACGGACGAACAAGTCATGGAGAAATTCCGCAGGAACGCGGAAGAAGCCTTCAAGCGGAAATCGATGGAACTTCCCGCGGAAGGCATCAAGGTCTGGAAGGTTTCGGACGACGTCTTCGGAATACAGGCGTCGCGCGCGTGAGTGACGTCGTACAGGAGAAGGAACGGCGAAATCATCATGAACCTCGCCCAAGAATCCAAAAGCCCGTGGGTGAAGAACTACGGGAACCCCCTGATCAAGGACGGGTACGGAATCCGTACCGCCGGGTACGTGGACAAGAAGGAGGACGGGGTGTGGAACCTGTACGAATTCCTCGGGACCGACAAGAAGGGCGATTACGCGCTCGGGAAGAAAATCGATCCGAAGTCTCCCGAATACTACAAGGCGTGGCAGGACATCGTGTTCTTCGCGGACACCATGAACGTCCTCGACACCCTGAAAGCCCGCGACACGATACCGGTACAGGGCGTGAAGAACCTCGTGGAAGGCGGTAGCGAGAAGTTCGAAACGCTCGAACACCTCCTGAAAACCGGAACCATCACGAAGGAATCGTTCGACGTGGGCGTGGTCTGGCTCCGCAAGTACGTCGTCGCCCAGTGCGCCGACCCGCGCTTCGACGGGTTCAATTCCGAGGCGGAAATGAAGGACGACCCCGAACTCGCGAAGCTCTGGACCCCCGTTAAGGAAAGCGATTTGAAGAAGTACTTCGAGAAGGGCTATATCGACGCCGACCTCGCGAAGAAGTGCTTCGAAGCGCTCCGTCCGAAGATGCGGGACGTGACGGGGAACACCAAATCAATCCGCTAATGAAAACCCCGCCGATTTCGGCGGGGTTTTCATTAGCCAAAATGCTGATTACAAGAGTCCCGCGGCGATATTGACCGTAAGCGCGAGCACCGTGGTATTGAAAAAGAACGCCAATACGCAGTGCACGGTGGCTACGCGGCGGGTTTCGGAAAGAGAAAAACCCACGTCGGCGGTCTGTCCGGAGGTGCCGATGACGGCGGAAAGGTAGAAGAAATCCCCGTAGTCGGGCAAATCCTTCCCCGGAAAATCGAGTCCTCCGGGCTTTTTGGCAATGATTCGGGAATAGTAGTCGTGGGCGTAATGCAGGGCGAACATGGCGTGGGTGAACGCCCAAGAAAGCGCGATGGTGGCGGCGGCGAGGGCGACGTGCAGGTATTTGAAAACGCCCACGGCGTCCTTGGCGGCCATGAGGTCGACGACGATCGCCGAGAGGCTGACCGCCGCGGCGGCGACCACGAAGAAGAGCATGACGAATTTGCCTTCGTCTTCGGTCTTCGCGCGCTTCTTCATGGATTCGTGGCTCGACGAGAGCGCCATATGTGCGGCGAGAACGAGAAAGACCGCCGTTCAGACGTCCCACGCGAGGATGAAGCGGGTGGTTTCGTGGATGGCCACCCAACGGGGCAGGAGCGCGTCGAAGGCGATGGCCACGAGAAAGGCCGTAACGAGCCGAGGACGTACGGCGAGGAAGCGGAGGAAGGGGCTTCTGGTGAGAAAAGTGGAGCGCATGGGATGGGGGTTTCGTAGGATTCTACGAAGAAGCGCTCCGGAGGCAATGGGGATGAGGGATTCGGCCCTTTTCGCGCCTAACGGCGCAACCGGAACCGGTCTCAGGCCGAAGGCCAAATCGTTGGCCTTCTAAAACCGCAAGCGGTTTTGCCCTCGTTTCGAATCCCGTCGCCACGAAACATGAACAACAAAACTCCCCCGCTTTCGCGGAGGAGTTTTTGATTGTTCATGGCTGGGGATGAGGGATTCGAACCCCCGAATGGCGGATTCAGAGT
>JASDUA010000057.1:0-3946 GCA_041891375.1 Patescibacteria group bacterium | reverse complement strand
GTCTTGAAGTACGCGTAGAATTCTGTTGAAATCCACTTGTAGAACGAAACGGCCTTCGTTCCCTGTTGCGGAATGAAGCTTTCGTACTTTACGCGGGGAAAGTCTTTGCTGACGACTTGTTCCTTGCGCTTGTCCACGAGCTCGTTCAAGGCCGGAAGGACGTACGGGAACTTTTCCATGTACGATTCCTGCGACTTCTTATCCGTGAGGTGGATGATGAAATCCAAACCGCCCTGCTGGTCCTTGGCGTATTTCGAAAGGGCGAAGTAATTGAACTTGGCAAGTACCGCCGGCTTGTCGGAATTGAGGAACGGAATTCCCGTCGTCTTCAGGTTGCGTTTGTTGAGGACGTTTTCCTGCGAGGCGCGCTTTACCGAATATTGGATTTCGCGAAGGTACGAAGGATACCCGAAAACCACGCCGATCTTCCCTCGGGCGAACATGTCGGTAGCGGTGAGTCCGAGCTTGTCCATATCGGACTTGAGGCGAGAAAGGTCGTTCCCGTTGGCGGAAACGCCGCTGGGCGAATTTGCTGGAACGCCGAAAGCCAAATAGTCGGCAAACGCCTTCGAGGCGTCGTTTTCACCCAATCCTTCGAAAGAGGAAACGCCGTTCTGAACGAAGAACAACGAAGCGAGGTCGCCGGAATTCTGTACGTATTTTCCACCCATGCCGAGTCCGGCGAGGACGAGGTCGGAGGCTGGCGCGGAACCGGAATCGGTCTCGTCGGAGGCGGCTTGGGCGGATCACTCCTGCGACTGGGCGCCGAGCTCCTTCCAAGTTCGGGGCACGGCGTTCGTGACGATGTCGAGATTATAGAAGGCGGCCATCGTTTCGTATCCCATCGGAACCCCCTTGAGGTACGATACGGTAATGTCCTTGCCTTCCTGGTTCTTTTCCTGCTTCTCGGTAACGAGGGAATCGAAGACGCGATTGAAGTTGCGTCCGAAATCTTCCGAAGGGACGTATTGGTCGGGGATGGGCTCGATTTTCGATTCGAGGACTCCGGCTCCGTCGGACGGAACCATGAACACGTCGGGGGAATTCCCGTCGGCTATGACGTTGAGAAGGGTTTTCTCATAGTCGGAATAGCTGGCGAATTTGGTAATGCGGACTTCGGTATTCTTATACCGGTCGTATTTGGATTTGAAATCCTTCACGATGTCCTCGTATCAGGCCACGTCGTCTCCGACCACCCATACGCTGAGTTCCTTCGGTCACTTCGCCCCGGTATCCTTCTTGCCGGCCGACAACAGGGAGAAAGCGATTCATGCTCCGAGGACGAGAACGCCGACGATAGCGAAAAATATGAGTTTTCTCGGGGACACTTGGAAAACGGAAACGGGATAAGGGTTTAGCCTTGGGGGCCGTTAGGCAACGCGGGAAACGATCTTCGCGCGGATTTTTTCCATCTCCGCCGGCTCGAGTTTCTTCGTCTTGGAGAAATCGATATCGGCCATGGAATCGGCCGGAATCAGGTGGTAGTGGAAATGCGGGACGTCGAATCCGGCGATGACGGTGGCGATACGGACCGTACCTACCGCTTCGCGGAGGGCCGGAGCGAGCATTTTCGCCGCAGCGAAAACCGCCTGGTAATACGGCTCCGGAACTTCGTAAAACTGGTCGATTTCGATCTTCGGAACGACGAGCACGTGGCCGGGGTGGACGGGATTGATATCAAGGAACGCGAAGACGTGTTCGTCTTCGTAGACCTTGTAACAGGGGATTTCGCCCGAAACGATTCGGGTGAACACGCTCTGTTCGGACATACGCGGGAGGGGTAAAAGCCCGGGAAGTATACCCCGCTCGCGCCATAATTCAATTTACAAAGTCGGCGAACCCCGTAGACTTCCGGCCGTTTTTGATGATGAAACCAAGAAAACCATGCAAAACCCCTCCCCTCCGGCTGCGTACTACGTGAAGACTTTCGGCTGCCAGATGAATTACGCGGATTCCGAAAAGATCAACATGGTGCTTTTGCAATCGGGATTGCGCAAGGTTCTCGACCCTGCAAAAGCGGACGTCGTCATCCTCAATACCTGCAGCGTGCGGCAAAAGGGCGAAGATCGGGTTTTCGGTTTCGCGCACGAAGTCAAAAAACTGAAGTCCACCATCGGAAAAGACGTCAAAGTGGGCATTACCGGGTGCATGGTAAGAAAAACGGGGCTCGCGAAGAAATACCTCGAAGATTCCACCCGCAAGGCCAACGGTGGGAAAATCACCCTCCTCCCCTCCTCCGATTCGATATTCAACTGGGACGACGACATTCTCCTGCGAAGCGAAGAAGATACGGATTTCGTCTTCCGCATCGAAGAAACCGGACATCTTCCGAAGATCCTCTCGGTCGTCACCGGAACCGACGTGGGAAACGACGAAAAATGGGAGGAATACCTCAAAATGCGCCAAGCCCGCGAAAACCCGTCCAGCGCCAACGTCATCATCCAGACGGGATGCGACAACTTCTGCACGTTCTGCATCGTCCCCCATACCCGCGGACGGGAAACTTCGCGCCCCTCGGAAGAAATCGTAGCCGAGGTTCGGGAAGCGGTGGCGGCATGAGCCAAGGAAGTCTGCCTTCGCGGACAGAACGTCAACAGCTAGTGAAAGGAAATCCGCGCGACGCTCTGGCATCCGGAATCCCTCACCTGGAACGTCGACGGCGAACGGAGGACCGAAACGAAAACCCCGTTCCGCGAACTTCTCGAAACCGTGGGCTCGGTGGAGGGCCTCGAACGCATACGGTTCACCAGCTCGAACCCGCACGACATGACGCGCGACATCCTCGACGCGCATTTCGAAGTGCCGGCGATGACGCCGTATCTCCATTTCGCGCTTCAATCGGGCTCCGACGCGGTTTTGAAGCGCATGAACCGCAAGCATACGTACGCGGATTTCAAAGCCCAGGTCGACTACCTGAGGGCACAAGACCCGTCGTTCTCGATTTCGACCGACGTCATCGTCGGCTTCCCCGGAGAAACCGAAGAGGAATTCGCGGAAACCCTCAAAGCGATGGAAGAATGCGAATTCGACTTCGCGTTCCTCGCGCGCTACTCCCCAAGAAAAGGAACGTTCGCAACCGACCGAATCGGCGACGACGTAGCGTCGGACGTGAAGGCCGACCGATGGAACCGCGCGAACGCCGTTCTGGAAAAGACCGCGAGGGCGCGGAACGAAAGGATGGTGGGAAAAACCGAAGAAGTCCTCGTGACCGGAAAGGGAAAGAAATGAGGATACGTGGGAAGGACGGCGAACTACAAGGAGGTCTGCTTCGAAACGGAAGCGGAAATGCCCGTTTGAACCTTCGCGAACGTGCGTATCGAATCGGTGGAGTGATGGATTTTAAAAGGAAAACCGACTTAGTCTTCCCTTATTTCGAAAGGCGTTCCATTTTTGGTTGATTTTATGCAAAAACGGTCGTATACTTTCGACGTTACCTCTAACTTTACGGTCGTGACCACTCAAAACGCCAAGTCGGAAGCGCTTAGGAAGCTCCAGAAGGCGCTCCGCAATTCGGGATTCACCCTCGCCGAACTCATCGTCGTCGTCACCATACTCGCCATTCTCGCGGCGATCGGCTTCATTGCCCTTTCCGGCTATTCGCAGGATGCGAAGGATTCGGCCGTGAAGGCGAACGTCCGTTCCGTCTACTCGGCAATCACCGCCGAAAGCGCTCTGTCCGGTAATTCGCCGCGCTACTACATCGTTCACGACTATACCGCGACCGGTGCCGCCCTCTCGGGCGCGATCGTCTACTTTGACGGAAACACCCCCACCACCCTTACGGGCGGCGACTGGAACGTAGCGGGAACCAACTATTCCGCCGGAAATCCGGATTACGCGAAGCTCAAGCTCAATCAGGAAAAGTTCCGCGTTTCTGAGCTTTCCGTACCGTACTGGACGTCGGCTCTCGCTGCGACCAACACCGGCGCGACCAACGCTTCGTACC
>JASDUA010000056.1:0-4003 GCA_041891375.1 Patescibacteria group bacterium | reverse complement strand
GCGGGGGATTGCTTGAGAAGCAACTGGATCGACGAGTTCGTCACGATGGCCTTGCCGTACGAACTGTTCATGAAGTCTTCGACGTCCTGCGTGATGGTCGTGATGCCCAGGCCGTATTTACGTGCGCGCTTGACGAGACCGAAGAGGAACTTGGCCGAATCTTCGTGCTGCATGACGTTCCAGGCTTCGTCGACGACGAGCATGCGCTTCTTGAGCGAGCTGCGGGTGACGTTCCATACGTAGCCGAGGAGCATGTACATCGCTACCGGGCGGAGGATGTCGTCGAGATCGCGGACCGAGAAGACCACGAGACCGTCGCCGAGGTCGATGTTGGTGCGTTCCGAGAAAACGCCCGCGAATACGCCGTAGACGTATTTTTCGAGACGTTCGCAGAGGCTCTTGGCACCGTCCATGGTTTCGAGGACGCTATAGAGGTCGCGCATGATCGGGATTTCCTTGCCGGTAACGTCGTCGTCCTGGTAGGTGATGCCCTTGAGCGAGTAGGTGGTGGTAATCGCCTTTTCGAGGATCGACTCTTCGCCGGAAGTGCATTTTCCGAGCATGAGGTTCATAAGGCCGACCAGGTTGATGATCGCCCCGCGCAAAAGGTCGCCCGGCTTGGTTTCCGCGTCCTTGAGGGCGCGCGGAAGGTCGAACGGATTGATCTTCTCGTTCGAGTTGAGGTTGATGTTGACGTAGGTTCCGCCGACGGTGTCGACGAGCGCCTTGTATTCGTTTTCCGGGTCGAGGACGATGACGTTCGTTCAGAGCATGAGCGAGCGCAGTACTTCGAGTTTCACGGCGAAAGACTTTCCTCAACCGGACTTCGCGAAGACGACCATGTTGGCGTTTTCGGTGCGGAAGCGGTCGAAGATGACGAGGGAGTTGTTGTGGGTGTTGATTCCGTAGAGGATTCCGTCGTCCTGCGAGAGGGAGTTCGACGTGAACGGGAAGGTGGTCGAAAGACCGCGGGTCGAGATGTTGCGGTAGACGCCCACTTCGTCCTTGGCGAACGGCCCGGATGCCGTAAACGCCTGTTCGCTGCGGAGGAACGCCTGCTTCGTGAGGATGTTGCGGCCGGAAAGGAGGGTATCGAAAGTATTCGAAAGCTTCTTGAGGTGGTCTTCCGATTCGCCGTAGATGGTGATGTAGATCGAGAAGTGGAAGTAGCGTTCCTGTCCGCGGGTGAGCGAAGCGCGGAGTTCTTCTACGTCCTGGATCTGGGCTTCGAGCGCCGGGTCGTTGATGAGCCCCTTGTCGGCGTTGATGGAACGTTCCGAGTGGAGTTCGGTCAAACGCTTGCGGAGGTACTTCATGATGAAGGCGCTCTCGATCGGGTAGACGAACATCGACATGTCGAACTTCACGTCCCAGTTGATGAGCGGGGAGAGCCAGTTGCCTTCGAGGAAGTCGGGGTACGCGTAGGTGAAGAACGAACGGACGAACACGTCGCCGATCTGGATCTTCGTCGCGTCGACGCGCATCATCGACGGGGCGATGGCGTCCTTTACGAACGCGAGCGCTTCGCGGTATTCCTTTTCTCCGCGGCGTATTTCTTCGGCTTCTTCCTTGGTGATTTTGCGGTTCGGGTCATAGGTGTCGCTTTCTTTCGAGGAGACGCCGTTTTCGAGCGGGACGGTGACGTCGGTTCCCGTTTGCGGTGCCGGCGGAACGTCGCTTGAAACCGGAGCTACGGCATCCGGAACCGGAACCGGCAACGTGGCCGGATTCGGGTTTTCGGGGGTGGGGAGGAGGGTTTTTTCAAAATCCCCCGTATCGCCGGTAACCGGGGTCGAGATGAGTTCGAGAAGCGCGGAGCGTGCCTGGGCGGCCTGTTCTGCCGTGAGGTTCTGAGCGTCGGACATAAGGCGGGTGATCGGTTGTTAACGTCTTAGTACCAGTTCCATTCGGTAATCATTTCCTTGGGGATTTCCTTTGGGGCCTTGGATTCTTCGTCGCTCTCGCGGAATTGCGCCGTAATGAGCGTGATGTCGTCGAATTGGCGGTGCTGGTATCCCATGAAGCGCGAAAGCTCGATGGTGATGTGGTTGAAGATTCCGCGGGCGGATTTGTCTACGGAAGCGGCCACCGTATTCACGAGACGGTCGATTCCGAACATCGGATCGCTTTCCTTCTTGCCGTTGCGGGCTTCCGTGATGCCGTCGGTGTACATGACGATGACGTCGCCCGGGTCGAAGGAAATCTGCGATTCCTTGACGAGTTTCGAGATGTCGCGGGTCATGCCGAGGGCGATGCCTCCGGTCTTGAGCTTGAATACCGCGTTGCGCGACTTCTTGTAGATGACCAGGTACTCGTGGCCGGCGCCGGCCATGTAGAGCTTCTTTTCCGCTTCGTTCCAACGTACCATGAGGCACGTCATGAGCATGTTGGACTTTACGCGCGGCTTGAGGATTTCGTTGGTGTTCGCGAGGATTTCCGCACCCGATACGGCCATCTTGGAAAAACCGGATATGAGCGCGTTGACGACCATCATGACGAAGCCGGAGGCTACGCCGTGGCCGGTGACGTCGCCCAAGTAGATGTAGCGGTTGCTTCCGCGTTCGATGATGTCGTAGCTGTCGCCGCCTACTTCGGTGGCGGACTTGGTGTTGGCGACGATGTCGAGGGAGCCGGCGCGGACGTCGGTCTTCTTCAGTACGTGCTTCTGGATGTCGGCGGCGAGTTCGACTTCGCTGCGGAGGACCCGCCCCGCCTTGAATTCTTCCTTGAAGTTCCAAAGGATTTCGAAACTGCGGTTGAAGAACCCGATGATGTAGGTGAGGTCCGGGTAGCCCTTGGGCGGAGGAAGTCCGGTGGAGCGGACTCCGGCGATGAAGTAGGCCACCTGGCGGCGGAGCTTGCGGATGGGCGAGATGAGCACGATCCACGTGAGGCCCGCGTACGCGAAGGTCTGCAGCGCGAAGATGGCGACGAGGATGTCTTGGTTCTCGGTGACGAGGTGGGCGTACGGGTTGTCGATGATGAGATCCGGCGCGAAGAGCGTCGCCAAAACGAACGCGTCGAAGGCGAAAAATGCCAGGAGCGCGAGGTAGAGGACGTTTTTGAGGAAGTCGGATACGGATTTCATGCGGTGGTTGCCTATCGGTCAGTGAGGGCGATTTCGAGCCAATTGTACCATATTAGGAATGGCTTCGCAAATATCGCGGGAAATAGGACTTGCCTATTTGTTTTCCTGAGTTTTTCGAAAAGATTCTTTGCGGGTATCGGGTTTACGGATATCCTCCCTTCCGGAGCGCAATCTCATTTTTTTCCTTACCACACTACAGCATGAACTCCCTGAACAAGGTCCAGCTCATCGGAAACCTTACCGCCAATCCGGAGGTTCGCGAAACCCCTAACGGACAGAAGGTCGCCACCATCGGCGTCGCAACTACCCGCGTCTGGAAGGACGCAGCAGGTTCCAAGCAGGAACAAACCGAATTCCACAACGTCGTACTTTGGCGCGGTCTCGCCGAAGTCGCTGAAAAATACGTGACCAAGGGTCAGAAAGTCTACATCGAAGGCTACCTCCAGACCCGCTCCTGGGAAGATCAGACCGGCGCTAAGCGCTACCGCACCGAAATCGTAGGGGACAACCTCATCATGCTCTCCTCCAAGGGTTCCGGTTCCGGATCGGGAGACGAATACTCCCAGTCCTTCGGCGAAGACGCTCCGTCCGACACCTCGGCTCCGAAGCGCACCAAGGCCGCCAAGAAGGATGACGAAATCCATATCGAAGACATTCCGTTCTAAGCCGCCCGGCCGAACGAAAAAATCCCGGAGGAATCCGGGATTTTTGTTTGCGCGCAGGTCGCTTACTGCAACTGGGTCACGGTCATGAAGCAGGACATCGTCATCCCTTGCCCGTTCGCGCAGTTTCCGGCAACGACGTCGCCCGCATTGAGGGCGAAGGTCAGCTTCGCGGTGGAGCTTCCGCAGGAGTTCGCCAAATTCGGCACCGATATCTTCTGGGCGCCGTTGACGTTGATGGACGAACTTACGT
>JASDUA010000055.1:0-4058 GCA_041891375.1 Patescibacteria group bacterium | reverse complement strand
CTTCCATGATGATCGGAAGTTCCGAAGGGCTTTCGACTTCTCAGATTCTCCCCACCGTGACGTGCGGGCGGAAATCGTTTCCGTCAAAGAGCTCGAATGACGTTCAGAGGCTGCTTTTAAGGGCCGAGACCGCGTCCTCGCGGAGTTTTCGGAGCTCCGGTGGCAAATCGGTCGTTACGACGAGGGCAGTGCTTCAAAATCACTCCGTTCCCGTGAAACGGAGTTCGAATTCTCCGAACTTCACCCGTCTGAGTTTCTTCTTGAGCGTTTCGAGCGCTTCATAGGAAGCGGTCTCCAATCCGCCTACGGCAAGCGTGAGGTGGAGGGGCGTCCGGTTTTCCGTCGTGGCCACGCTCGGAAAAGCCTTCGCACGGTCGAGTTCTGGGGCGAGGTTTTCCGGTACGGGGATGCAGATGAGGACGTGCGTTCGCATGGACTTGGAAAGAGCGTGATGCGCGATTCTATCCATAACGCGCGCGACTCCAACCTATACCGCGATAGGCGCCTTGATGGCTTCGTGGTGCTGATAGTTTTCGAGGACGAAATCTTCGTACTTGAACGAGAAGATGTCCGAAACCTCCGGATTGATCTTCATGGTAGGGAGCGGGAACGGCTCGCGGGAGAGCTGGAGCTTCACCTGGTCGAAGTGGTTGTGGTAGATGTGCGCGTCGCCGATGGTGTGCACGAATTCGCCCGGTTTGAGGCCGGTGACCTGGGCGACCATCATGACGAGAAGCGCGTAGCTCGCGATGTTGAACGGAACGCCCAAGAACATGTCGGCGCTGCGCTGGTACATCTGACAGGAAACCTTTCCGTTCGCCACGTAGAACTGGAACATCGAGTGGCACGGCGGCAGGAGCATCTTCTCGGCCTGTACCGGGTTGTAGGTGATGACCATGTGGCGGCGCGATTCCGGATTCTTCTTGATGCCGTTTACGAGATTCTTGATCTGGTCGATGCCTTCGCCGTTGAAATTCCTCCACTGGAAACCGTAGCCCGGACCGATGGAACCCCACTTGTCGGCAAAGTCCTTGTCAGCGCCGATTTTGGCGATGAACTCTTCCTGCGTCATGGCCGGAACTTCTCCCCTCTCGGCTGCGAGACGGTATTCCTTAAAGGGCCATTCGTCCCAAATGTGCACGCCGTTTTCCACGAGGTAGCGGATGTTGGTATCGCCCGCGAGGAACCAGAGGAGCTCGTGCGTGATGGCCTTCATGAAGGTCTTCTTCGTGGTTACGAGCGGAAACCCCTTGGAGAGGTCGAAACGCATCTGAAGACCGAAAACGGACCGGGTTCCGGTACCGGTACGGTCGCCGCGGTCGGCACCGTTGTCGAGGATGTTCTGGAGGGCGTCGAGGTATGCGCGCATGGGAAAACTTGGGAGGTGCTAAGGGTTTCGGGCGAACGAAAGGAGGCTATGCCGCCTCCTCGTCGTGTTCTTTGGGGTTTTCGTCCTTTCAAAGGGATTTTCGAAGCGCCTTGTCCTGGCTGTAGTGGATGACCTTGGGGTTGAACGCCTCTTTTCCGCTGAAGCGGGTCTTGCGGCTGGTTTCGAACATGAACTTGCGGGCGTCTTCCGAGAGGAGCGGAATGGCTTCGAGCGGGATTTCGCGGTAGTCGGGATTGAGATCTTGGCGGACGGTTCCGTCCATGATGTGGTCGAAGGTGATCTTGAATTCTTCTCTGACCTGCTCGACCGACGGAATTTCCATGGCCTTAAGGAACTTCTGGCGCATGATGGCGACGATGTCGCGGCTCATGGCTCCAAGCATGCTCCATTCGGCGAGTTCGAGGAAGAAATCGCGTTCGTCCATGCCGATTTGGCTCCCGTCCGCATGGCGGTGGTCGGCCCAGGTCTTCTCGCAAATGAACCGTTCGACCGCGGTTTCGGATTTGATGAGTTTCTGACGGATGAGGTCGCAGACGAGGGCGAATTCGTCCGCGGTGATCCGGCCTTCTTCGAATCCTTTGCGCGCCATTGCGGCGTAAATGCGCTGGTCGGGAGTGCAACGCGAAGGGAGATGTTTCTTCAGGATGGCGTCGGCTTCGGTTTCCTGTGCGGCGAACATCGATTCTCGGGCGTTCATGGGCGGGTTGAACAAGGAGATATTTAATGGATAGTAATCGGAGAACCTCCTTTTTCAATGCGATTTGGAGGGAATTCGACCTTCCTCTCCCCTTTTAAGAAATCGCCGCTTTTCGGCGGCGATTCGGCGGATTAGAAATCCCAGCTTCCCTTCATGGACGAAGACTGCGTGTAGTTGATGACGGTGGTCTCGAAGAAGTTGCCCTTGTCGGAATTGGGGTCCTGGAGGCGTTCGAGATGCTTGTACGGGTTGACGATGGCTTCCGGGTAGAGCGGCGCGATGCCGAGGGTGGCGAGGCGCTGGTTGGCGAGCCAACGGGTGTATTCGTCGGTGGAAGCTCCCGAGATGCCCATGATCTTTTCGCCCAAGATGTGCTTGCTCCATTCGGTTTCCTGCTTTACGGCGACGTCGACCATCTGGAGGATGAGCGCTTCGTCGTAAACGTCCGGGAACTCCTTCTTAATTTCGCGGATGATGTTGGCGAAAATGGTGACGTGGGTGAGTTCGTCGCGGCGGATGTAGGCGATCATGCGTCCGGTCGCCGGCATCTTCATGTGGTCGACGAGCGTGTCGAAGAACGCGAAACCGTTGTAGAAGTAGAGGCCTTCCAAAAGGTAGTTCGCGACGATGCCGCGGAAGAAGTTCTTGTCGGACGGGGTGTCGATGAAGTCCTGGTAGATCTGCCCGATGTACTTGTTGCGTTCGAGAAGGATCTTGTCGTTGCGGAAATAGTAGTAGATTTCCTGGCGTTCCTTGGATTCTACGACGGTTTCGAGGATGGTCGCGTACGACTGGGAGTGGATGGCTTCCTGGTATGCCTGGATCGAGAGGATGAGGTTGACTTCCGGCGAGGTGACGAAGTCGGAAAAGTGCGGAAGGTTCACCGTCTGGATGGAGTCCAAGAAGATGAGGAACGAGAGGATTCCCTTATAGGCGCGCTGTTCTTCCGGCGTGAGGTCGGTGTGGAACATGCGTGCGTCGTCCTTGAGGCCGGAGACTTTTTCCGGAACCCAGAAATTGCCTACCATGACCTGGTAGAGCGATTTCGCCCAGGGGTATTTGACGTCGTTCAAGTTGAAGAGGCCGGTAGTCGATCCCTTGATGATGGTGCGGACCCCTACGTCATCGTTCCCGTTCGGGTTGAAGATGACGTTCTGCTGCATCTCGGTCATATGGAAGCGGTTATGGTTTCTAAATATCGGTTATTCGTCGTTGGGTTTGGAAAACGCTTTGGAGAGCTCTTTCGCGAAGAAGTATTCCATGATGAGGAGCACTCCCATTACCGGATAGAACGTCTGTCCGTGCTTGCCGGTTTCGGCCATGACCCCGGTGTCGGCCATCCATTCGGCGTACATCACCGCTCAGAAAACGAGGATGGCGACCGCATAGAAGGCTTTGGGATACTTGCGTCCGAAATGCTGGAGTACCGCGTTGCCGAGGTGGAACGCCGCCTTGAGCGAGGAGATGATGGCGAAGCCGGTAAGCAGGATGCCGAACGGCGTCCATGCCGCGTTGAGTATCCAGTCTTTCCAGAAGACGTAGGCGAGCACGTAGATCGCGTGGCCCGAGCCGATGAGGAAGTGGGTTCTGATGGAAACCGGTACGGGGGCTTTGCCCGCCTGCATGAATCCGAATCTGTCCGCGTGGTTGGTCATTTTTATGAAAGGCGTTTAATGACTTCGGAAAGGCTTCATTCCTTTCTGAGATACGGGACTCCTTCTACGATTTCTCCATCCGTGAAGCTGTAGCCTCTGAATTTTCATCCTTCGACGTACTTCATTCACGGGATGGCGAAGTCTTCCGGGGAGTCACCGAGAACGATTATACGGTCAAACCCCTCGAAGAGCGAGAACAAATTTCACATTTTTTTAGCGGGAGTCCGGATCGAGCGGATTCCGTCGTGTTCGAGGATGTCGTTTCCGAAGATTCCGCAGGACTCCTTGTTGGGAAAACCGATCGGGTATTTTACGC
>JASDUA010000054.1:3480-4065 GCA_041891375.1 Patescibacteria group bacterium | reverse complement strand
GGGTAAGTTCCATATAATCCGCACGTCTTAAAAATTCCATCCCATCACATGCAGAAGACCCTCGTCCTCCTTAAGCCCGATGCAGTACAGAAGTCGCTCGTCGGCGAAATCCTCTCCCGCTTCGAACAGAAGGGCCTCAAGATCGTCGGCCTCAAGATGATCCAGCTCGATGACGCGATCATCAGCGAACACTACGACTTCCTCATGGACAAGCCGTTCTTCCCCTCGATCGTTTCCTACATGAAGTCCTCCCCGATCGTCGCCCTCGCTCTCGAAGGCCACGAAGTGGTAAAAGTGGTTCGCCAGCTCTGCGGCGCTACCAATCCGGCTGACGCCCTTCCGGGTACCATCCGCGGCGACTTCGCGAAGTCCATCGACAACAACATCATCCACTCTTCCGACAGCGAAGAGACCGCGGCTAAGGAACTCGCTCGTTTCTTCAAGGGCGAAACCTTCTCCTACGCTCGTACCCTCATCGACTAATTCTCCAAAAAGCGGAGGGGCGCATGCCCTTCCGCTTTTTTCGTTCCAGATTCATGAATCCGTTCCCCGGTTCCGTTACCGATTTCTCGCTCCATCTGTCCG
>JASDUA010000054.1:0-3470 GCA_041891375.1 Patescibacteria group bacterium | reverse complement strand
TCGGCGGCCTCTACGTCATCGGTACGGAAAAGCACGAAACCCGCCGCATCGACACTTTTTTGGCGAGCCAGTATCCGGAACGTTCTCGCTCCAACATCCAGCGCCTCATCGACAAGGGGTTCGTCAAAGTGAACGGCACCGTCATCGACAAGAACCGCAAGGTGTACGCCCGGGACGTGATTTCGGTCGAATGGAAGAGCGAACCGGGCAAATTCGAGCCGGAGGACATCCCGCTCGACATCGTCTACGAAAACGCCGATTTCGCCATCATCAACAAAGACCCGTTTCAAAATACGCACCCGGTTTTGGGCGAAGGGGGAAATTCCGGCACGCTCGTCAACGCGCTGCTCCACCATTTCAAAGAGCTTTCGGTCATCGGAGGCGTAGAACGTCCCGGTATCGTGCACCGTTTGGATAAAGACACTTCCGGCCTCATCGTCATTGCCAAGAACGACCAGGCAATGACCGCGCTGCATAAGAATTTCCACGACCGCCGAATCAAGAAGACGTACCTCGCGCTTTCCGTGGGCGCCCCCAGGGAAGACGAAGGCTATATCGAATCGTACATCGGCCGCGAAGCGGACAGCCGCATCCGCATGACGGTGACGAATCCCATCAATCCCAAGATCGCCAAGACCGAATTCAAGGTGTTGGAAAGGGGATTGGAAGGGAAGTACGGACTCTTCGAGGTCAATCTCCTTACCGGCCGCACCCACCAGATCCGCGTGCATCTTTCGACCATCGGATACCCGATTATCGGCGACAAGGTCTACGGCAACGAAAAGGCCAACCGCGTTGCGGAAGAATCCCATTCGCTCGCCCGACAGTGGCTCCACGCCTATTCGATCTCGTTCGCGCTCTTCGGCAAGGCGTACAAGTTCACCGGAGCCCTCAAGCCCGACCTCATCGCTTTCGATCCGGTCTGACTCGCGAAATATTCCAAGAACACCGTCGCCATCCACGAGTACGTTCCGGGCGTTCCGAATCCCGCATACCAAGATTCGGTGCGCGTTCCGGAAGAACTCGACGAAGACGAAGATTCGGTATAATTGTTCCGAATAGACGGAATCCTCACTCCCATACCATGCTCGGATACACCTTCTCGCTCGCGTTCCGCGGACTTTCCACCTACCGTTGGAACAATTTCCCCCGAGTGGAACAGGTTACCGCGACCGACAACGTCGCGTTTTCGCTTCACGTCGCGTACCTCGTGGCGCGTTTGTATGAAGCGGAAACCGGCACGAAGGTCGACATCGGCTATCTCTACCGTCGCGCGCTCTACTCTTCTTTTTCCACGTTCCTCCACTCGGACATCTCGAACGAAGTGAAGCAGATGGTGAAGGCGAAGAATCCGGAAATCTACCAGAAGCTTTCCGACGTGGCGTACGACCGCCTGCTTTCTTGGGATTTGCCCGATTTCATGGAACGCGACATCCAGCGCTACCGCCGTCCCGATCCTTCGAAGGTTCTCGAAGAACGCATCTACCAATTCTCGAAGAACTGGGTTTCGTACCAGGAAGCCTTCGCGAGCAATTTCGTCTATTTCCGTTCCTTCGAACGTCCGCTCGACGCCATCCGCGAGCGCTATTTGCAGAGCGAATACGCCGATCTCCGTCCGCTTCTGAAACTCGACCCCGTAGACCATGGCGAAAGCGAGCGCTACCTCATCGCCATCCGCCGCCTTCAGTCGAGCTTCCGCTGGAACCACATGCGCCGCACGAATCCGGTTTCGGTGATGTCGCACCTCTTCTTCATCTTCTTCATCAGTTACGTCATCGGTAACGTCGAAGGCCTTTCCGAAGACGAAACGACCGACATGATGACCACCGCCCTCTACCACGACATTCCGGAGGCGATTACCGGAGACGTCATCACCCCTACCAAAAAATCGGTTCCCGGATTCGAAGAACTCCTCTCGGAAATCGAAGAGGAAATGCTCGACGAATACCTCATCGAACACATCCGGCACCAGCCGTTCGCCGCGGAACTTAAGAAGCGCATGCTCTTCCCGTGGGAGTGCGCCCACGGCGATTTGGTCAAACTCGCCGACGTCTTTTCGGCCCTTTTCGAAGCGAAGATCGAAGTTGCCAACAGCGTCGAATTCGACCACGTCTACCGCAAAATCCGCAAGGCGCTCCACAAGTATTCCAACGTCTCGGTGAACTACCTGTTCCGCTTCGGCGTCGACCCGTTCGAAGAGAATCTCGAGGAGGTTCTGAAATAGTCCGATCGCGCAAAAAAAGCGCCCTTCCGATAAGGATTGGGCGTTTTTCGTATCCGTTTTCCGAAGCGGAGGACGGACTAGAATCCGAGAATGCGGAGCAGTCTTTCGGTGAAACCGAGTTCGCTGTCTTTAGCTTCTTCCGCGTATCCGGAAAGGTACGCGCGGAGATTGGAGACGTCGGATCCTTCGGGAATGTCGATGTCGACGGTCTTGATGCCCCTTCGGGAAAGGGTCAGCCGAAGGTAGATGGGCTCTTTTCCTTCGAAGAGGAACGAGAACGTCTGGATGGTGCCGTAGTCGTAAAATTCGGAACCCACGCCTACGCCGTTCTCGTTCACGGTGACCATGGCCGAATCGGGGGCGTTGTTTTCGATGAGCAGGAACACCCCGGCGAATACCACCGCAACGACCGAGAGCGCGTAAATGCCTTCGATGAAGCCCCAGATGACGAGCGAGGCGATGACGATCCCCGCGATGGCGTACCAGCTGGCGCTATGTTCTTTGCGTACGACGACGTTCCATTCGAACATGGTATTGGTGTTTTAGGATGGCTTAGATGTTGGTCATGACGATCTTGATGATCGCCCAGGACGAAACCGCGAGAACGAAGCCGATGAGCGACGCGGTGATGATTTTCTTGGCGGTGTCCTTGTCGCTTTCCACGGATCAGAGCGAGAGACGGAACGCGCCGTAGATGATCATGGTGACAGAAACCGTTCCCGCGAAACCGAGGAAGAAGTTGGTGGAATTCATGATGACCTTCGGGATATCGGTGAAGGTGAAGTCCCCGTTTCTGATCTTCGTTTCGGTAATGCCGTTTCCTCCGATGAATCCGGCGTCGGCGAACGCGGAACGTACTTGCGAAAACAGGGCTACGGCGGCGAATGCCGCACGGGTCGCGTATCGGGTCATGAGTCGGTGTCGGTTAGTCGTATTTTGGCCTTAACGACGGGATTATAGGCTACCGGTGCCCATTCTTAAAATTATTTTTTCTCACCGCGTTGAATTCTTGTGTTTTTCCCTTAGAATCGGGACAGTTACGTTTTTACCATACCGTTATGAAAATCCCCCTTTCCTGGGTGGGGCTTTTTTCTCCCGTTTCCGAAACCCTTTCGAAACATGGAGCCAAGCCGCTCGCGCACGAATACAGCATCCGAACAGCAGAAATCGAAGGCATCGACGTTTTTTCTTTCGACTCCAAAATCGTCGTCGGAAAGGTCGTGGAAACTTTCGCGCATCCCGATAG
>JASDUA010000053.1:0-4071 GCA_041891375.1 Patescibacteria group bacterium | reverse complement strand
GCGTCCTTTGACATCAAGGACAACGAAGGCAAGTTCGAAGATTCCCTCAAATCCGAAGCCGAAGGCAAGATCGGTGACCTCAAGAAGGTTCTCGAAAATGCCGACGCTTCCAGGGAATCCCTCGAAGAAGCTACCAAATCGCTCCAGGACGTCATGATGAAGATCGGACAGGAAATCTACTCCAAGGCCCAGGCCGCCGGAGACGACGGCGTCCGCGTAAAGGAAAACGTGAACGAAACCAAATCCGACGACGCCGTCGACGGAGAAGTGGAAGAGAAGTAAGGCTGAAGTTCCCAAATAAAAACGCCTCCCGAACGGGAGGCGTTTTTATTTGCCGATGACTTTGCCTACGGCTTTCGAAACTATTCCCATGAGGCCTTTCGCCTTCTGTTTGGAATGGAAAGTTTCGATCGAAACGAGGCATTTTTCCCGAAACGCCATCGCCACGTGCGGGGGAATCCTGAGCGGAACGGTCGTTCCGGCTTCCGTAAAGGTCAAGAAGAGCTTGCGGCGCCCGTTCTTCATAATAGGGAGGGGGACCGTGGCTTGAAAATACGAAGCGCTTCAGACCTTGTCGTATCCGCTGAAAACGATTTCCGCACGAACGGTTTCTCCGCCTTCGCGCAAGGACGCGTGCAGGCGCATTTCGAGCGTGAACGACACTGCCGGGCCTTCGTCGTCGCCTTCTTTCTTTTCGAACCGCAAAACCGCGCCCATTCAGCCCACGGTTTCGTCGCCCGCGTTCGACCATTCCGATATTCAGGCCGAAGTGAGCGCTTCGACGGATTCCTTTTCGGGATACGAGGCGATCTTCGCCCGCAATTCTTCGATGAGCGCCAGCTCCGGGGGTTCTTCGGAGAGGGGATCGACCGACGAATCCTTCCCGAGGACGATTTCCTGCACCGATTGCGAATCCACCAGCTCGTCGAATTCCGCCTGCGTGACGGTGCCGTTCACGAGCCAGCCGAAGAGTACGGCGACGTCGACGGAACCGCTCACCGAATCCGCCGAAATTTCCTTCAGGCGGTAAGCCTCCAAAAGTACGAGCATGTCCGCTTCGTTCTCCACCAGCGCGTTCGTCGAAACGCGGTCGGATGACCGGTTTCAGTACGGCGTGTTTTCTGACGGTTTCCCGTTGGCGGAATTCATGTTGGAAAAACTTTTCAAGAACCGCATTCTATTCTTTCGTCAAGATGGTCAAATTCCGTTTTTCGAACGTTCTTTCCTTGCCAGGCCTAGGCTCGCACGAATACGACCGCCTTCTCGATTTGACATGATGACCCCTTTCCATAGAATGCGCGGGCTTTTTCGAAAAAATCCCATATTGGGGATTCGCCAAGTGGTAAGGCAGCGGATTTTGACTCCGCCATGCGGGGGTTCGAATCCCTCATCCCCAGCCAAAACCGTACCGCACGGAGCCGGTTCTCCAAAAACCGCTCCATTGATTTTCGAAGGGTTTCCAATATATTCGGGGAAATCCCCAGTATTCTTACTTACACGTTCCGGAATTATGATCGCTATCGTTGAGATCGGAGGAAAACAGTACACCGTTAAGGCCGGAGACGTCATCGACGTCGACAACCGCAACGAGGAAGTTGGTGCCAAGATCACCGCTTCCCCGCTTCTCGTCGCCAAGGAAGACGGAACCGACGTCAAGGTCGGCGCTCCGCTCGTCGAAGGCGCACAGGTTACCTTCAAGGTCCTCGAAAACTTCAGGGGTGACAAGATCACCGTCTTCAAGATGAAGTCCAAGAAGCGCTACTCCCGCACCCGCGGTTTCCGCGCGAGCCTCACCAAGCTCGAAGTCGTTAAGGTAGCGTAGCGATCGGTTCCCACGTCCGGGTCCGGCTTTTGCCGAGCTCCGACGTGGGGATTTTTATCCCTAAGTTTTCCGAATGCGGTTCAAAGTGAACATACGGGCACGTCTCGAGCGCCACGCTCGCGGAAGTCACGTATTTCAGAAGAACGGAGTATTCAGGATCATCAGGAGGTTCAAGGTCTTTTCAGCTCTCGTCGTTCTCATCCTTCCGGTCTATCCTTCCTTCGCGTCCTACGGGCTCGCGGACGAAACGGCCGCAGGGGACTATGACGCATCCACGATGATCGCCGCGTACGAAGACGATTCTTCCGAATCGCTCTTCTCGCAGGATTCCGGTTTCGTGAAACCGGGGGTCGTCCTGAACGACGCTCGCGACCTCGCGGGCGTGAACCGTCTCGTCACCTATAAGGTACGCTCCTGAGACAGCCTTTCCGTCATTGCCGAAAAGTTCGGCGTCAGCGTCAATTCCATCCTTTGGGCGAACGACTTCGATTCCGGAGATTCCCTCCGCGTCGGACAGTCCGTCAAGATTCCTCCGGTTTCCGGCGTCGTATACGCCGTCGAATCCATGGATACCGTAGAGTCCATTTCGAACAAATTCAAAATCCCGGCGGACAAGATCGTCAAACAGAACGGTCTCGTTGCCGGAGCCGAACTCGAAATCGGACAGACCCTCATCATTCCGGGCGGCGTACGCCTTCCGGTGGCCAAGAAGGAAGATCCCAAGAAACCGGATTCCAAAATCGCGGCCAAGAAACCGGACGCGAAGCTTACCGCCAAGAAACCGGATTCCAAAATCGCTCCGAAGGCCGCGGCCAAGAAACCGGCCAAGACCTACGCGGTACGCTATACCGGAAACGGCAAGGGCTTCGCTTGGGGAAACTGTACCTACTACGTCGCCAACAATAAGAACGTCACCTGGCGCGGAAACGCGAACCAGTGGCTCCGTAACGCGGCAGCCGCGGGCGTTCCTACCGGCAAGACCCCGGCAGCCGGAGCGATCGTCTCCCTTTCCGGGCGCGGATACAATTCTTATTACGGACACGTCGGCATCGTCGCCGACGTCGACGGTGACGACATCATCGTCAAGGACATGAACTACCGCCGTCTCAACGAAGTCACGATCCGCCGCATCCCGAAGTCCGATCCGAGCATCCGCGGATACATTTACACCGACTAATCGAAGCTTTGAAAAACCCTCCCGGACCGGGAGGGTTTTCTTTTCCGTTTAGCGAGTCCGGCTCCGTTGCCAAGCCAGGTAGGTGTTTTCCAAAAGCATGGCTACCGTCATGGGGCCCACTCATCCCGGAACGGGGGTGATCGACGCGATTTTTTCAATGGCTTCGAATTCGGCGTCGCCGCGGAGTTTTCCGTCCACGCGGTTGATTCCGACGTCGATGACTACCGCGCCGGGTTTGACCATGGAAGCCTTCAGAAGGTTGGGCACTCCGGCCGCCACGACTATTACGTCGGCGTTCTTGGTATGGACGGAGAGGTCCCTGGTTTTCGAATGGCAGGCGGTCACGGTGGCTCACGCGTTCGCGAGCATGATCGATAGGGGTTTTCCTACGATGTCGCCGTATCAAACGACCGTCACGTCCTTTCCGGAAACGTCCGTCCCGGTTTCGGCGATGAGCCGCATGACGCCCTTGGGCGTGCAGGGGAGGAGGCCGTCTTCTGATCCGAGGAAACATTTTCCGGCGCTCGATTCCGTGAATCCGTCGACGTCTTTCTTCGGGTCGATGGCGGATACGACCTTCCGCTTGTCCACGTGGGCGGGGAGGGGGAGTTGCACGATGAGCCCGTGCACCGATTCGTCGGCGTTCGTTTCGTCGATCGCCGCGAGGATTTCGGCCTCGGATGCCGATTCGTCGAAACGGAGGCATTCGTATCCCATTCCGATTTCGAGACACGCTTTTTCTTTCCGCCCCACGTACGAAAGGCTCGCGGGATTCTCTCCCACGAGTATGACGCGGAGTTTCGGCTTTTCTGCCGAGCCGGCGATTTTCTCCGAGAGTTCCGCACGTATTTTCCGTGCTATCGCGAGTCCGTCTATAATCATTTTTTCGGTGGTTTCCGCATCGGATAAGGGCGCAAGTATAGGCAAGACAGGCCATCTTTCAAAATCTCGCAATTTCTTTTTGACTCAGGTCTTCTTTTTTATAGAATGCGCAGGCTCTTTTTCGGAAGGGCGTGATCATTAACATCTGTACGAGGAAAATACGGTAAGAAGAGTGAATTGGAAGACCGTC